>CAQZPH010000001.1:0-76884 GCA_948933715.1 uncultured Eubacteriales bacterium
CCCAGTACACTGTCCAAAATTTCTATTCCTCTTTGTGTGGTATATTGATGTGTTTTTCCAGCAAAAGCACATGCTTTCATAGATAAATAACTAAAGCACATAACTAGACTTAAAATACACATAACCCACTTTTTTGTAAATAACCTTTTCATCTCTAACATCCTTTCTTTAATCAGCTTTACCCCCTACCTTTTTATAACTCCCCCTTTGTTTTAATTCAGTTGTAGAAAATCCATATATTTCCTACAAATATATTTAATTTTATTGTTATATTATATCATTTTTTCTATTTTTTGTCAATATTTTTTGTGTATTATGCCATTAGTGCATGAAGGGTTAATCTAAGTAAAATTGCCCTTTTATAGCCTCTTATATAAATATTTAAAAATTTCCGTCATAAACTTAATATATAAACTTTTCTTGAAAGGAAGGAAAATCATGCACAATAAAATTGATAGTAACAATATGCTAAAATTAATAAGCAACAAACTCTCTCATAACTTTGGAGTAGACACCAAAACTGCATCTTATGAGCAATATTACCGCGCTATAGCTACAATAGTAAACGAAATCTTAATAGAGAAAAGAAGTAACTTTATACATAACATACAGGTGCAAGATAAAAAACATGTATACTATATATGTATGGAATTTTTAATGGGTAGGTCCCTAAAAAACAATCTTTTCAACCTTGGAATTGAGCAAATCACACAAGACGCGCTTAAAAAAATAGATATAGAATTAGAAAATATATACGACATAGAACCAGATGCTGCTCTTGGCAATGGAGGTCTTGGAAGACTCGCAGCATGCTTTTTAGACTCTCTTTCAAGTAATAACTACTCTGAAATCGGTTATTGCTTAAAATATGAATACGGTATATTCAAGCAAAAATTAGTAGATGGTTGGCAGACTGAGCTTCCTGAGTTTTGGTTGCACGGGGGAGATGTTTGGCTTAACAAATACCCTGAAAAAGCCATAGAAGTTTTATTTGACGGTGAAGTCGAAGAAAGTTGGGATGGTCCTTATCATCAGGTAAACATAAAAAATGCTACAAAAATAATTGCTGTCCCCTCTGATATGCTTATCCCTGGTTTTAATTCAAATGGAGTTAATAAATTAAGACTATGGGAAGCCGTATCTACAGATTTTGACATGGATTTATTTAACAGTGGAGAATATGTTCACGCAATGGAAAGAAATTCTATGGCAAAAGCTATAACTAAAGTTTTATACCCGGAAGACAATCATCCTGAAGGTAAAAGCTTAAGGTTATCTCAGCAGTATTTTCTAGTTTCCGCAACCATACAAGATATAGTTAGACGCCACTTAAACCTCTACAATACACTTGACAACTTGCCTAACAAAGTTGCAATACATTTAAATGATACACATCCAGTTTTGGCTATTCCCGAACTTTTACGATTAATGCTTGATGAATGTGGATACTCCTGGGAAAAGGCCTATGAGATAATGACAAAAACTATATCCTATACCAATCATACAGTTATGGCAGAAGCTCTTGAATGCTGGAACGTTGAACTTATCAAACGTCGCTTACCGAGAATATTCCAAATTATCGAAGAAATAAATAGGCGTTTCTGCGAAAAACTAAATGCAAATGGGGTTGACCCTGAAAAAATATCTCAAATGGCAATTATTAACGGCGGTATAGTTAAAATGGCAAACCTTGCAGTTATCTGTAGCAATTCTGTAAATGGTGTTTCAGAGTTACACAGTAATATCCTAAAAGAAAAAACTTTTAATAATTTTTATCACCTCTATCCACGTAAATTTAAAAATGTAACCAACGGTATTTCTTATCGGCGCTGGCTTAATCAAAGTAATCCTCGTTTATCTTCTTTTATAACGGGTTTAATTGGTGATAACTACCTTTCTGATGCGGAGAATCTTTCAAACCTTTTAAAATTTAAGGATGATACGAATGTTTTATCAGAAATAGGAAAAATAAAATCACAAAATAAGATACGTCTAGCCGATTATATAAAACGCAACTGTGGTATAATTATAGATCCAAATTCTATTTTCGATGTTCAAGCTAAACGGTTGCATGAATATAAGAGGCAACATTTAAATGCTCTTAACATATTATCCACTTACCTTAGTCTTAAAGAAAACCCAAATCAAAAATTTATTCCCAAAACATATATATTTGCTGCAAAAGCTGCTTCAGGATACTATTTTGCAAAGGAAATAATAAAGTTTATATTTACTTTAGGTAATTTGATAAATAATGATCCTGATATGAAAGATAAATTAAAGGTTGTATTTATAGAAGACTATAAAGTATCTTTAGCTGAGCTTATTATCCCCGCTGCTGAAATTAGCGAACAAATCTCTCTTGCTGGTAAAGAAGCTTCTGGTACTGGTAACATGAAATTCATGCTAAACGGTGCTGTGACTCTTGGAACACTAGACGGAGCAAATATTGAAATTAAAAATGCTGTGGGAGACGAAAATATTGTAATTTTTGGTATGACTGCGGATGAAGTGTCTCGACTAAAAAAACGTGGATACAATCCATATACTTATTATAATAACAATGCTGTTATAAAAAAATCTATCGATACACTGCGAGGTGGCCTTGAAAACACAAAATTTGATAATATAGTAAATTCTTTATTAAATTCTGATCCATATATGGTTCTAGCTGACTTTGCAGATTACAATTTAGCTAAGCAAAAGCTTTCTTCATTATACCAAGATAAAATGACTTTTAACCGTATGGCTCTTTGCAATATTGCTAATTCTGGTATTTTTTCAGCCGATCGTACGATCAAAGAATATGCAAACAAGATTTGGGGCATTACCCCTGTAGATTAAATTAATGGAGTTTATCTTATGAAACCTATTTTTAATTCTTTTGATTCACAGTATAAATTTCCTATTGGTGCTTGTAGAGAAAATTCCCATATACATTTTAAAACTTTTATAGATAAAAACTTATATTGTAGAAATGTATTTCTTATTATACTAAATGATAATTTTAACATAATAAAACAATATTCCCTGTTTTGGTGTGGTGACTTAGAAAATAACATTGAAACTTGGGAATGTGATTTCACTCCTTTAGATATAGGTATTTTATATTACTATTTTAAACTTCATACCGATAACGGCATAAAGTTTGTAATAAGGGATTCCTGCGGTACTGGTAAAATAATTGAATCCATTGACTACAGTCAACCATATTTTTGGCAGCAAACTGTATATAAAAAAGATTTTTCTACCCCAAACTGGATAAAAGGTGGAGTTATGTATCAGATATTCCCCGACAGATTTTTTAGCTCCGGTAAAGAAAAAAATAACGTTCCAGAGGATCGCATAATTAAAAAAGATTGGTACTCTTCCCCGGCACCTATTCCCGACGTAAATGGAACCATAAAAAATAATGATTATTATGGAGGAGACCTTGATGGTATTACGTTAAAACTTGACTATTTAAAAAGTCTAGGTGTAACTTGTATATATCTTAATCCAATATTTGAAGCTCATTCAAATCACCGGTATAATACTGCTGACTATAATTCTGTTGATCCACTTTTAGGGTCAAATAAGGATTTTTTTAAATTATGTAAAAAAGCAAAAAGCATCGGAATAAAAGTCATTCTAGACGGTGTGTTTAGCCATACAGGTAGCGATAGTATATATTTTAATAAGGAAAATAGATATTCAAACTTTGGAGCATACAACACGGTTAAGTCCCCATATTACAATTGGTATAAATTTTCAAGCTGGCCCAATCGATATTCTGCTTGGTGGAATTTTGAAACATTACCTGAAGTCGACGAAAATAATGATGATTACTGTAAATTTATTTGCGGCGAAAATGGAATTATAAAAAAATGGTTAAAACTTGGTGCGTCCGGATGGAGATTAGATGTTGCTGATGAATTGCCTGATGAGTTCATATCCAAAATCAGAAACTGTTCTAAATCATACGATGAAGAGTCTTTTATCATTGGAGAAGTCTGGGAGGATGCTTCTAATAAAGAAAGTTACTCTGTTAAACGCAAATATTTATTAGGTAACGAACTCGACAGTGTTATGAATTATCCGTTTCGCAGTGCTATTATTGATTTTATTAACGAAGGTAATGGCTTTTTTGTTATGGATAAGATTCTTAAAATAGTTGAGCACTATCCAAAGCCGGTATTGGATTGCCTTATGAATTCTCTTGGCACCCATGATACTGAACGAATCTTAAATGTTATTTTAAATAAAAGTTATCCTAATGCTGGTATCTTTACAAATAAAGAAAACAACTACGTTAACATTTTAAATAAGCTATTTATCGCTATAACAATTCAATATACACTACCGGGTGTCCCTTGTGTATATTATGGGGATGAATGTGGTCTTTTAGGCGGTAAAGATCCATTTTGTAGAGCAACCTACCCTTGGGGAAAAGAAAACAACGATATTTTAAATTTTTACAAAGAATTAGGAAAACTAAGAGCCAATTTAAATGTTTTATCCACTGGTAATTTTATTCCTTACCATATCGATAATCACTTTATATCATATCTTAGGTCTCTTGATAATAAATCGATTCTCTGCATTTTTAATATGCATAATGAAGAGTATAATATAAAATTGCCGGTAAACTTTAAAAAAAATAAAACACTACTGGGTACCGCTAAAATAAATAATACTTCAGTAGCATTACCTCCTTACAATTTTGCTATAATAAAAAATTAGTATCCTTTAAATATAATCTTAATTTTTACAAACTTGCCCTTCTAAGTAAAAATTTTCTCCTAAACTTAAAAATAAATTTAGCCACGGTATGGATTACATTCTGTACATACCGTGGCCATCTTTTTCTATATTGTTTTTATAAAAAGCCAAAAATTAATAGTATTAAAGTTTCTTTATTATTACTTCAGCCATAATGTCTACTTAAAAACTATCATTTACCCAACAAATATTAAATTTATTAATCTTGTTTTGGTTTCATTTCTCTTACAATACTAAGTTTCTTATTTTCTAGTTTCTGATTTACTCTCGCTCTTTTTTTCTTGTAATCTTCAACTATTTTACTTACCTCACTGTCGGCGACTTCTTCCCCACCAACAGTTGCTCTTTCAAACATTTTCATAGCTCTATCTACATCAGGCTCATTATCGTATTTATTACATATTTTTCTCATAGCATCTTTCATAGTAATAAATCCTAACTCTTCTTCAGCTTTTTTATATTCTTTGTCTGCTGCATCCTGAATACCTTCTAACTCAGCCATATAATTTTCATGATTTTCCTTAAGCCGACCAAAATAAAAATCAAAAATTCTTCTTGAAAAGTCTTTCTTCTCTCTTGCGGTTTTTATATCTTCTTTTGTATCGTGAATAAACTCACAAATACTACGAGAAAATCTAGGCAAGCAGTTATACAATGAATTCAAAAAAGTTGGAGTATCTTCAATGGTCTTAACATCTTTTATCATCTTTGCTACTCCGTCATCTTTTTCTTCTTCCTCAATTGCTTCTTGTAATTTACCAGGCAAATCGCAAACACGACTTGAATCAAAAATTAACTGGCCACCATCTTTTAAAGTTAACGGTCTTTCTAATTTTGAGTTAACATAAGCAAGTTTAAACGCTTCTTTACTACCTTTAGGTCCTATATTATTGTTTATAACTAACCTATAAGTCTGTTCGGGGTTATTCCTAGAAAGTTCCACAACTTTACCTGACGTAATTAATTCTTGCCCTGATATATCAGAAAGCCTTCTAATTATCTTTTGCTTATTTTCCATTATTTTTTCATTTATCTCTTCTACCTCTTGCCTGTTGTAATATAAATCCATGTCTACTGGCGATAAATGTTTTAAACTATCTATTCGTCCTTGCGTAGCTATATCATAAGGATCATAAGGATCGGCATTTTCTGCAATAAGACCATCGTTTACTTTTCTTATATATTCTTTCTTAAAAACATTTAATTGCACTACTTGATCCTCTTGGTTATTCTCTTCTATATTTCTTATAAGTTCCTCTTCCTCTGCAACTTCTTTTTTCTTCCAACCTAACTTAACTTCTTGAGCTTCAAGAGCACTTTCATCCTCTTTTGAAGTTAAAACTAATGCATAATTTATATATAATCTTTCTGGTCTCCACCAATATTTAATACGATTTTTAATATCCCACCAAGCAGCTTTTCTTTGCGGACCTTCTATAGAAAACCTATTTACTTCTGGATATACTTTAACTATTTTTCTACCAAATTTTTTAGGATTAAAAGTCTTCCAGCATCTTTTCATTTTGTGGTCTTTAACTTTTACAACTACATGGGCGCTATTTAATCTTTCATCAGCTTCTATGCCGTCTTTTAATTTAAATTTATATTGTTGTGAATAAAAAACCGTACCTTCATCACCACAAATCAATCTCTTGTCTTTTGGAACCTTATCTTCAACTAAACTTTTTCTGCTATTTGCAAAATCTGCAAAAGCAACAGTTGACAATGGGCTCAATAGCATTACCATAATTAAATTTGTTGCAAATAATCTGTTCACAAATTTTTCTTTTCTCACAAACATCCATCTCCTATTGTGGTTTTCTTTATTATATCATTAATAAACTTCTATGGTCAATTTCTTATCTACTTTTCTACTATTTATCTAACTAAACCCTATAAAATAAAAAGATTTTATTAAATTAACAAATTAAAAATCTCTATACTTTTTATAAATATAGAGATTTAAAATGTAACTATTAAACTTTACTCAAAATTATTTAACTTTGATAATTTTAAAAGTTGCTCGTATTTGTCCTTTGACTGCTGCTCTGCCTTTGCAAAAAGTTCCTTAGCTCTTTCAGGTTCCATTCTTACAAGAGAATTATATCTAACCTCATTCATAATAAAATCCCGATAATTCATTGAGGGGGCCTTACTGTCAAGTATAAATGGGTTCTTTCCTTCTTTTTGCAATCTTGGGTCAAACCTAAATAAGTTCCAATATCCAGATGCAACTGCATTTTTTTCTTCTGTTTGAGATGTACCCATTCCACCTTTTATGCCATGATTAATACATGGTGCATAAGCAATGATAATAGACGGTCCATTATAGCTTTCCGCTTCGTTAAATGCTTTTATGCACTGATTATAGTCAGCACCCATAGCTATTTGCGCTACATAAACATAACCATAACTCATAGCTATTGCAGCTAAATCCTTTTTCTTTATAGATTTACCAGCTGACGCAAACTGAGCAATCGACCCAACTGGTGTTGCTTTTGAAGATTGGCCTCCAGTATTCGAGTAAACTTCAGTGTCAAATACCAAAATATTGACATTTTCTCCTGACGCTATTACATGATCAAGTCCTCCAAACCCGATATCATATGCCCAACCGTCTCCACCAAATATCCACATTGATTTTTTAGCAAGATAATCTTTATCTTTTAATGTTTTTCGGGCTAATTTTCCTATATTACTATCCTCATTTGAAACTTTTTCTAACTCTATAATAAGTTTCTTTGTAGCATCTTGGTTTTCACCACTATTGTCTGACGTTTTAATATAATCATCACATATAGCAATTAAGCCTTTATCTTGGGTAAGGGATTTTATTTCTAGTATATAATCTTTTAATCGGTCACGCATTGCTGATTGCGCTAAAGCCATACCATATCCAAATTCAGCGTTATCTTCAAACAACGAATTTTGCCAAGCAGGCCCTTTGCCCTCGCTGTTTACTGTATACGGTGTGGCAGGAGCTGAACCACCCCAAATGGAAGAACAACCTGTAGCATTTGCTATAAACATTCTATCGCCAAATAACTGGGTTACTAACCTTGCATATGGAGTCTCTCCGCAACCGGCACAAGCTCCTGAAAATTCAAGTAATGGTTGTTTAAATTGACTGCCCTTAACCGTTGTCTCTTTAAATTTAGCCGATACTTCAGGTTTTCTTGGTAACTTTTTAGCATAGTCAAATACCTTTTGTTCTTTTCTTTGTGAATCAATGGGTTGCATGGTAATAGCTTTATTACCTTTCATACCTGGGCATACATTTGCACAAGATCCACAACCCGTACAATCAAGCGCTGATACAGTTATTGCAAACTTCATTCCAGGAATTCCTGTCATATCTTTAAATTTCATTCCCTCTGGAGCATTTTTAAGTTCCTCCTCGGTCATAGCTACAGGGCGAATAACCGCATGTGGGCATACAAACGAACAAAAGTTACATTGGATACAATTTTCTGGATTCCAGCAAGGAACATCAATTGCTATCCCACGTTTTTCATAGGCTGCTGCTCCTTGAGGTACTGTACCATCAATATGTTTTATAAACGCAGACACTGGTAATTGATTACCCTTGTATGCATTAACCGGTTTTAATATGCCATTTACATACTCTATAAGTTCTTCTCTGTCTCCACTTACTAAATCTTCCTTCTCACTATCACTTAAATATTTCCAGTCTTCAGGCACTGCTACTTTCTGTAAGTCTAGCATGCCTCTTTCTATTGCCTCATGATTCATAGCAACTATTTTTTCACCTTTTTTGCTGTATGACTTAGTAGCTGCTTCTTTCATATACTCAATAGCTTTATCTGTAGGAATAATATCAGCAATTTTAAAGAAAGCAGATTGCAGTATAGTATTAATTCTTCCTCCAAGACCTATTTCTTTTCCTAGTTTTATCCCGTTGATTATGTAAAAATTAATTTTATTTTCGGCAATATATTTTTTCATCTTAGCAGGAAGTTTTTCACTCAGTTCTTCTACGCTCCAAGGACAATTAAGAAGAAAACTTCCACCCTGTTTTAAATCTTGTACCATATCATACTTATTGACATACGACGGGTTATGACATGCAACAAAATCTGCTTTAGTAATATAATAACTCGATTTTATAGGCTTATCACCAAAACGTAAATGTGAAACAGTAAGTCCCCCAGATTTTTTTGAGTCATACGCAAAATACCCTTGTACAAAAAGATCTGTTCTATCTCCAATAATTTTAATTGAATTTTTATTTGCACCAACTGTTCCGTCTGACCCTAATCCCCAAAACTTGCAAGAATGAGTTCCTTTTGCTGTAGTATCAGGATTTGCCAAAACTTCTAAAGATAGGTTTGTTACATCATCCACAATGCCAATTGTGAACCTTTTTTTAGGCATGCTTGCATGCATATTTCTAAATACAGCAACAATATCCCCCGGTGTAGTATCCTTTGAGCCTAACCCATATCGTCCTGTATAAACAGGTACCATTCCAAATTCTGTTCCAGCAAGTGCTGCTAAAACATCAAGATAAAGTGGTTCACCAATTGAACCTGGTTCCTTTGTTCTATCTAAAACAGAAATTGTTTTAACCGTTTTTGGAATCTCCTTTAACAAATATTCCCTTACAAATGGTCTATATAGTCTAACTTTTATAAGCCCTACTTTATCTCCTGCAGCATTCAAATAATCTACAACCTCTTCTATTGCATCGCAAACTGATCCCATAGCGATTATTATTCTTTCTGCATCAGGGACCCCGTAATAATTAAATGGCTTATAATTAGTTCCTATTTTTTTATTGACTTTCTCCATATATTCTGATACTACTTCGGGTATCCTATCATAGTACACGTTGCATGCTTCTCTTGCTTGGAAAAATATATCATCGTTTTGTGCTGAACCTCTAAGTACTGGGTGCTCGGGATTTAATGCACGACGCCTAAAAGAATCTACAGCTTCCCAATCAAGCATATCACCAAGGTCTTCATAATCCCATGTTGCTACTTTTTGAATTTCATGAGATGTTCTAAATCCATCAAAAAAATGTAAAAAAGGAACCCTTCCCTTTATAGTTGATAAGTGCGCAACGGCACTAAGATCCATTATTTCTTGAGGGTTGTTTGAGCATAACATAGCATATCCGGTTTGCCTGCAAGCATATATGTCCGAATGATCGCCAAAAATAGAAAGAGCATGACTTGTTAATGCCCTTGCTGATACATGTATTACACTTGGTAATAATTCACCTGCCATTTTATACATATTGGGTATCATTAACAAAAGCCCTTGTGATGCCGTGTATGTAGTAGTTAAAGCTCCTGCTGCTAGAGAACCATGAACTGCGCCGGCCGCACCAGCTTCTGACTGCATCTCTGTAACTTTTACGGGTCTTCCAAAAAGATTTTTCCTTCCTGCTACAGAATATTTATCTGTTTTATCTGCCATTACTGAAGATGGGGTAATAGGATAAATTGCAGCCACATCAGTAAATGCATAAGACACGTGAGCTGCAGCACTATTTCCGTCCATTGTTTTCATTTTTCTTGGCATGAATTATTTCCTCCTTTAACGCGAACCAACTATGTTAAAATCTACAATCAAATCATCCTGTTATTTTTAGATTTTATCACTTTTATCGTGTTTTGTAAAGATAAATCAACAGGTAAGTTATGTATATTAATAATTTTAGTCTATATTTAACATAATATATAAATTATATACAGATAATAAGATTAAATTATATATCACTTGATAACGAAGGTGTAAGAATGAATAGTATATTTGCTCAAAATAAAGTTCTTTTCTATTATCTATATGAAAATAACTTTTCTGGTATTATGAATAATGAATTTTTACAAATTATAATAATATTTATTTTAATTTTAACAAATGCCTTTTTTGCTATGTCTGAAATTGCTATTATAACTCTTAATGACAATAAAATAAAAAAATTAGCAGAAAAAGGCCATAAGGGTGCTGAAAAAATTCTAAAAGTAACTAAAAACTCAAGTAATTTTCTTGCTACAATACAAGTGGGAGTGACCTTATCTGGATTTCTAACGTCAGCTTCAGCATCCACAATATTTGCAAGAAAATTAGCAGCATATCTTTCCTTTTTACCTTTTTCACAAAGTGTCCTTGAAGGTTTTGCTACAGTAGTAATAACATTAATATTATCATATTTTTCACTTGTCCTTGGAGAACTCGTTCCTAAAAAAATCGCAATGCAAAACGCAGAGAAAATATCCTTTAAAATAGTAGGCATTATATCTGCTATACAAAAAGCCTTTAGTCCTTTTATAAAACTTTTATCTGCATCCACTAACTTTATAGTTAAAATAATGGGAATTAATCCTGATAACAATATTGAAACTGTAACGGAAGAAGAAATATTAATGTTAGTGGATGCGGGTGAAGAAAAGGGTGTCATAGAAGACGGGGTTAAAAATATGATAGAAAATATTTTTAACTTTGATGATAAAACTGCCACAGAAATCATGACACACCGCACTGAAATAATAGCAATAAAGGACGATCAATGCGTTCTTGCTGCTATAAGTTTAGCAATTTCATCTGGTTGCTCACGAATACCAGTATACCATGAGGACGTTGATAATATCATTGGTATTATATATATAAAAGATTTGCTCGGATATATATTAACAGACAAAGACCTTAATAAAATATCACTTAGAGATATAATGCGCTCTCCTCTTTACATTCCCGAAACAAAACGGTGCAGCGAACTATTTAAAGAACTAATCAATAAAAAAACTCAAATAGCTATAATAGTGGATGAGTACGGAGGAACAGAAGGTCTTATTACTATTGAAGACCTTATAGAATCAATCCTAGGTAACATTCAGGACGAATATGACGATGAAAACAATGAAATAACTCAAATAACTGAAAATAAATTCACTGTTGATGGTACAACCTCGATAGACGAAATATCCAGCTTAATTGGGTTTAACTTACCTAAAGGTGATTATGACACTATAGCAGGGTTAATTTTTGAAAAGATTGGACGTATTCCCCTTAATAATGAGCATCCATCTATAATTATTAATGATACTAAGTTTACTATTGAAGAAATTGTTGAAAGACGCATATCAAAAGTTTCAATTGTTCGTAATGTTGAGCCTGATAAAAATTAAGTAAATAAAAGCATTGAACTGCACTTTTCGTTCTGATATAATATTCTTATAAAAAAAGAAAAAACAGAGGTATAAAAATGTGTGGGATTTGCGGATTCACTGGAGAAATAACAGACAAGGAAACTGTAATAAAAAACATGGCTGACGTTATCACTCATAGAGGTCCTGATAGCGAAGGCTTTTTTTGCTGCGAGGATATATCTATGGGCTTTCGACGACTCAGTATTATAGATTTAGAGCAAGGCAGCCAACCAATATATAATGAAGATAAAACCCTTGTATTAACTTTTAACGGTGAGATATATAACTATAAAGACTTAAAAAATGAACTATTAGCTGCAGGACATGAATTCTATACTGATACTGACTCTGAAGTGCTTGTTCATGGATTTGAACAATGGCAAGAAAAGCTTCTTTATAAAATTCGTGGAATGTTTAGTTTTGCAATATTTAATACAACTGATAAATCATTATTTATGGCAAGAGATTTTTTCGGAATAAAACCTCTTCATTATACTCTTGCAGATAACCATTTAGTTTATGGTTCAGAAATTAAAAGTATTTTAAAGTTTCCTAAAGTTAAAAAGAAGTTTAACGAAAATGCTCTTGATAGGTACCTTTCTTTTCAATATTCTGTTCCGCCGGAAACTTTTTTTAAAAATATATATTGCCTTCTTCCTGGCCATTACCTCTGGTATAAAGACGGTAAAATAGAAACTACCCGTTACTTTGAGCCAACATTTACTCCTGACGAAAACCTTACTCTTGATGAAGCTATAGAAAAAATTGAAAACGCTTTTGAAGACTCTGTAAATGCTCATAAAATCAGCGATGTTGAAGTGGGATGCTTTTTATCAAGCGGAGTCGACTCTAGTTATGTTTCAACATATTTTTCTGGGCAAAAAGCTTTTACTGTTGGCTTTGGTTCTGATGAAAAATATAATGAAATAAGTTTTGCTAAAGAACTTGCAAAAGAAGTTGGCCTTGATCATCATAGTAAAGTCATTTCACCCGAAGAATTTTGGGACAATATCGAGCACGTTCAATATATAATGGATCAACCCTTAGCTGACCCTTCATGCATTGCTTTGTTTTTTGTATCAAAACTTGCAAGTGAATATGTAAAAGTTGTTTTATCTGGCGAAGGCGCCGATGAACTGTTTGGTGGATATAATATTTATCATGAACCACTATCTCTTTGCAAATATCAAAAGCTACCGCGATTTTTAAGAAAAGGTCTTGCTAATCTTGTTAGTTCTATACCGTTTAACTTTAAAAGTAAAAACTTCATTATAAGAGGCTCAAAAGATCTACCCCAAAGATTTATTGGTAATGCTTTTATGTTTTCTCTGGCCGACAAGAAAAAACTTCTTAAAAACAAAAATCTTGCTACTGCTCCCCAAGAGTTTTGTAAAAAGTTTTACGACAAAACCCAATCTTATGATGATATCACCCGTATGCAATACCTTGACATAAACCTATGGATGGTAGGTGATATCCTACTCAAAGCAGACAGAATGAGCATGGCAAACTCTTTAGAACTCCGGGTTCCTTTTCTTGATAAAAAAGTATTTAATGTAGCTAAATCTATTCCAAGTAAATTAAAAGTAAATAATAAAAACACTAAATATGCTATGCGCATGGCTGCATTAAAGCATTTGCCACAAAAAACTGCACAGAAGAAAAAACTTGGGTTTCCTGTTCCAACCCGAGTTTGGTTGCGCGAAGAAAAATATTATAATATCGTTAAAGAAATGTTTACTTCAGAAAATGCTAACAAATTTTTTAACACTGAGATTTTATTAAAATATCTTGATCGACATTACCACAGCAAAGAAGATAATAGCCGCAAAATCTGGACCGTTTATATTTTTCTTGTGTGGTATAACATTTATTTTAATGATTAGTTGTAAATTGATTCACATCGTCATAAACATACCGTATAATGGATAAAGATGCTTTAGCTATTAAGTTATTGCATCTTAATTTTTTTAAATTAATTGATTGGAGTCCTTTTAATGACCAATATTGCTGAAGAGTTTGGTAGCTTTGTTTTTAATGAAAGTGTTATGAAAGAACGACTTCCTAAAAATGTGTACTTAAAATTAAGACAAACAATATATGAGGGAACCCCTCTTGACATTGAAATAGGTGATGTAGTTGCCAATGCAATGAAAGACTGGGCCATTGAAAAAGGGGCCACTCATTTTACTCATTGGTTTCAGCCTATGATCGGTGTTACAGCAGAAAAACACGACAGTTTTATCTCTAAAAACGGTCATGGAAAAGTTATAATGGAGTTTTCCGGTAAAGAATTAATAAAAGGTGAACCTGATGCATCAAGTTTCCCATCTGGGGGGCTTCGTGCTACTTTTGAAGCTAGAGGATATACCGCTTGGGATCCAACATCATATGCATTCGTAAAAGATAATGCACTTTATATCCCCACAGCATTTTGCTCATATAGCGGAGAACTCCTTGATAAAAAAACTCCTCTTTTAAAATCTATGGAATTAATTAACATTCATGCACTTAGAATTCTAAGGTTATTTGGAAATTATTCTGTAAAAAGAGTTTTTCCAACAGTTGGTGCTGAACAAGAATATTTTCTAATAGACAAAGAAATCTCTGATAAACGCGAAGATTTAACCTTCTGTGGCAGAACCTTATTTGGAGCTAAACCTCCAAAAGGGCAAGACATGGAGGATCACTATTTTGGTTCTATAAAACCTCGTGTATCGGCGTATATGAAAGATCTCGATAGAGAACTTTGGAAACTTGGAGTTCTTGCTAAAACAAAACACAACGAAGTGGCTCCGGCTCAGCATGAATTAGCTCCTTTATTTACAACTGCAAACATCGCAACTGATAATAATCAGTTAACTATGGAAATTATGAAAACTGTTGCCCAGCGCCACGGACTCTGTTGCCTTTTGCATGAAAAACCTTTCGAAGGTGTAAATGGAAGCGGAAAACACAACAATTGGTCATTATCTACTGATACGGGGGTTAACCTTCTTGAACCTGGTAACTCTCCTTTTGAGAATGCTCAATTTTTATTATTTCTTTGTGCTGTCTTAAAAGGTGTGGATGAATATCAAGATTTACTCCGTGCATCTGTAGCTTCTGCCGGGAATGATCAACGTTTAGGCTCAAGTGAGGCTCCTCCTGCTATTATTTCAATTTATCTTGGTAACGAGCTTACTGATATATTAAGCGCTATTGAAAATGGTATAAAATACGGTGGGAAAACCCAGGCAAATCTTGAAATCGGAGTACACACTTTACCTAAGTTTCAAAAGGATAACACCGATAGAAATAGAACTTCTCCATTTGCTTTTACAGGTAATAAATTTGAATTTAGAATGATTGGATCTAATTTATCAATCGCTTGCCCAAACATTATGTTAAATACAATTGTTGCTGAGGAATTATCACAATTTGCAGATACTTTAGAAAACTGTACTAATTTTAATGATACATTAAATAAGCTCATTGCTAAAACTATTAAAGAGCATAAGCGTATTATTTTCAACGGCAACAATTATTCACCTGAGTGGGTAAAAGAAGCTGAAAAACGTGGGCTTTACAATCTTAAGACATCTTCTGATGCTTTACCTCATTTAATTTCGCAGAAAAACCTAGATCTATTTAAAAAACATCATATTTATACTAACGCTGAAATAAAATCGAGGCATGATATTCTTCTTCAAAATTACTGTCGCGTATTATATATTGAATCTAAGGTAATGCTTGATATGTCTAAAAAGCAAATTATTCCTGCTGTCACCAAGTACATTAAAAACCTCAGTGAAACTGCAATATCTAAAAAACAAATTTTTTCTAATATAGACTGTTCTCTTGAAACTAAACTTGTCACTTTGCTATCAAGGCTTTCCTCACAACTTTATGATAAGGTTATTTTACTAGAAGATACTATCTCTAAAATCCCTGATTATCCGGATCCGAGTGAACGTTCTATTTTCTATAGAGATAATATTATTCAAGTTATGAAAGAAATAAGAGATATTGCTGATAAAATAGAAGAAAACACCGATAAAGAAATCTGGCCTTACCCTACTTACTCTGATATACTATATAGTGTTTAAACATTTTTTATTGACACGACTCATTAAATATATTAAAATATACTTAATGAGCAGACTGGACAGTTGCGGGCATCAATTTCGAAAGAAAGTGTCTGAGGAAAGTCCGAGCTCCATAAGGCAGGATAACGGCTAACAGCCGCCGGGGGCGACCCTAGGGAAAGTGCAACAGAAATATACCGCCTGGATTTTTCTAGGTAAGGATGGAAAGGCGAGGTAAGAGCTCACCAGCATATAGGAGACTATATGGCTCTGCAAACCCTATCCGGAGCAACACCGCAGAGGGATATAATACATCAGCCTGATGTTTCCCGAGAAGGTGGCACCGAGCTGCAATGGTAACATTCAGCCAAGATAGATAACTGTTCTCGACAGAACTCGGCTTATAGGTCTGGTCATAAAAAGCACACCGCCACCGGCGGTATGCTTTTTTACTTTTTAGAATATAATTTTGTTTCTTGACATAAACATTTTTTATGAATAAAATATAATTACCAATATTTTTTAAGGAGTTTTAAGTATGAAAAAATTATTACTAAGCGTTGTTTCTTTATTTGCTATAACATTTTCTTCCCCCACAGCGTTTGCTCAGGGCAGTGCCACTTACGTATCTGACTCTACTCAGCTCATTTCTGCTATTGAAAGCGCAGAAGAAAACTCACTCATCATATTAAATAACGATATCACTTTAGATCAAAAACTTACCCTTAATAAATCAATTTCTTTAGACTTAAACAAACACAAAATAACTATACCCGAAAATTACTTTATAGAGTGTGGAAAAAAAGAACTATTAACTCCTGACTCTAAAGAGTACAAATATTATAATGACATTGAGGTCACTATAAAAAATGGTGACATAAAAAAAGCTAAAGGAAAAAATGGACTAGATATTTTAAACAGTGATAACGTAATGGCTACAAAACCCACTGACGTAAATAACGGCCATGCATCTAGCCCTAATTTTTCCATAATGGCAACTAGTGGAATATTAAATTTAAACCATATAACTATATACGGCGGAGACGGTGGCAACGGCGGCAATGGTACTTATGTTAAAGATATCCATTTCTTATTTAGTGGAAGCGGAAGCAATGGCGGCAATGGTGGCGACGGAGCTGATATCTTTCATACCGATATGGGCAACATTTATATAAGCGACTCAAGCCTTACTCCTGGAGTTGGTGGAAAAGGGGGTCATGGCGGTAATCCTAATCCAAATTATTGGATATGGTCTGGCTTAAAAGGCAGCGATGGCGATGACGGTAAAGATGGTTCTATTATAGATGACCCTGCAAAACTTTACTATAGATAATTTATATAATATGTTATCGTTTCCACTCTTCTATGTTCTTAATTTCATTATACATTGATAAATAACTACTATATCGTGAGGGATTTATTTTTCCCTCCTCTATAGCTTTAATAATAAAGCAGCCTTTTTCTCCAATGTGATTGCAAGAATTAAATTTACATTCACCTAAGAATGGTCTGAATTCTTTAAGGCTATATTCTAAATCTTCCCTAGTTATAATATTGAATTTTTGAAGGTCAATATTTGAAAAACCCGGTGTATCAGCAACAAACCCATTTTCTATTGGATACAATTCCACATGCCTTGTAGTATGTTTACCGCGTTTTAATTTCTGGCTTATTAAACCGGTCTCAAGTGTTAATCTTTTATCTATAAAATTTAAAAGTGTGGATTTTCCAACCCCGGAATTTCCCGTAAAAACTGTTACTTTTGATGGTAACAGTTTTTTTATTGCTTCATGGGAATTTTTATCATCTTTTGATGTTACTATAGTCTTTATCTCTGCTGACTTATATATCTTTAGTAATTCAGATGGATCTTCTAAATCAACTTTAGATATTACAAGAATAGGTTCTATATTATTAAAGCAAGCAATAGATATCAGTTTATCGATAAAAACTGTATTAAAAACAGGATTTGCTATCGAAGACACAATAATTAATTGATCAACATTAGAAATTGGAGGTCTTATAAGATAATTTTTTCTCTGTTTTATTTTTTCTATGATAGCCTGGGTAGCACTTATTGGCGATATTTCTACAATATCGCCAACAAATGGTTTTAAACTATCTTTTCTAAAAATCCCTCTTGCTTTACATTCAAATACTTCACTATCAGTCTTTACGTAATAAAATCCACCGACTCCTTTTAATATTATTCCTTTTTTATTAACCATGTCTTCTTACCATTCTTGCCCTTGTGGGTGTAAGTGTATTTTCTTGACTACTGGTGTTCCTAATATGGCTTGAATAATGGCCACTTCTTGCCGAAGTAGTGTCATTAAAACTGTATTTTTCTAAGGTTGTAACTCTTCCTGTGGTGAAGTCTGCTTCATATACTCTATATTTTTGAGAATCAAGATTTACAACTATACTCTTAGATTCTCCCGAACCCTTAACTGATAATGAATAATTAGGATGATAAGCAGGAACGATTGTTTTAGAATTGCTTGAATCTACTACTCCATTTATATAAACTCTCATACTGACTTCATGATTAACACTTGCTGGTAAATCAACATTTATTTTTACAGTTTTTTCACTTGCAACCCCAGAACTAACTGTTAAAGTAACGGTACTTCCTTCGTTTATTTCTACTCCAGGTAGCGGATCAATTGACAAAACCGTATCCTTTGGTTTAGAACTTTCTTCTCTTATGATGTTATCAGATACTTTAAGCCCTTGCCCTACGATTTCTTCTGTTGCTTCAGTTAATGATCTATTTATAACATTTGGTACTGCAACCTTTTTATCTGCAGGACCCTTGCTTACTAATATTCTAATAATACTGTTAACTACTATTTCTGTTCCTTCTTTTGGGTCTGTACCTTTTACTATGCCCTCTGCTGTTTCACTGTCTTCTACAGTCAATACTTCATATACAAGACCAACATCTTTAATTTTAGCTTTTGCCTCTTCAAGCGTAGATCCCCTAACAGATGGTATCGTTACAAGTGTCCCGGAACTATTTACCTTTAAAGTTACCTTGGAGTTTTCCTTTATTTTCTTAGTCCCCGATCGTGGATCCTGGTCTAAAATTATTCCCTCAGGTTTATTTGAATCATAAGCCTGTTCTATATTCCAAGTAAACTTGTAGCTATCATTATCAACTATGTCAGACAATTTCATCCCTATAAAATTAGGAACATCAACATCCTTACTTCCAAAACCAAACCATCCAGAAATAAGGCCTATCCCCATAACAACAAGAAAAATAACAAGTGCAATTCCTACACCTATTATTATATTAATAGCCCGTGAACGTTTTCCATTTGAGTCCTCGTCCTCATCATAAATATATCCATCTGAATATCCTGACTTATATTTAGAATTTTTTACACTGTTTATAGCATCTAGATATTTTGTTGGTGCATCGTCATTAAAGTATTTATACTCAAACCTTATACTTGGATTTTTTCTAAATGCTTCTATAGCTTCTAACATTTCATCAGTTGACTGATATCTATTTTTAGGATCTTTTTGCATCGCCTTTAATGTAATATCTTCAAGGCCTTCAGGAATATCAGGATTAATCTCCCTTAATTTTTCAGGTTCCGCTTGCATTTGCATAATAGCTACTGATACAGCATTATCTGCTTCAAACGGAAGTTTCCCTGTTAACATTTCATATAGCATTACACCTACTGAATATAGGTCTGCTTTTTCGTCTGTTACATCTCCTCTTGCTTGCTCAGGAGAAATATAATGCACTGATCCTATAGCTTTATCAGTCATTGTTCTAGTTTCCCTATTTGAAAACCTTGCAATTCCAAAGTCTGTAACTTTAATTGTGCCGTCCTTTAAAAGCATTATATTTTGAGGTTTTATATCTCTATGTACTATGCCTTTGTCGTGCGCATGAGCCAATGCTTTGAGGATCTGAACTGTAAAATGCACTGCATCTCGCCACTTTATAATACCTTGTCTATCAATATACTCTTTTAATGTTATTCCATCGATATTTTCCATAACAATGTATTGGATTCTGTCTCCAAAACTAACATCATATACTTTTACAATATTGGGATGAGACAACACTGCTATTGCCTTAGATTCATTTTTAAATCTTCTAATAAAATCTCTATTACCTAAAAATTCATCTTTTAAAATTTTTATTGCAACTGTTCTGTCGTCTATTATATCATAGGCACTATAGACTCTTGCCATTCCTCCGCATCCCAGCAACTCGTTTATCTCATAACGACCATCTAATCTTTTGCCGACATACTTATCCATCAGTCTTTCCTCCTATAAACTTTCATCTATCGTTAATCACAACTACCGTAATATTATCGCTTCCACCACCATTATTCGCAGAAGATATTAACTTGTCAATAATGTTTTCACCCTCATTATGTAAACAACAATTTAAAATAGTCTTTTCATCAAGATAGTTTGTTAATCCATCAGTACACATAAGAACCATACTATTTTCTGTTTTGTCATCTATATAATAATCTATATCGACGTTTTTATCAATCCCAAGTGCACGCGTAATTATATTTTTATTAGGGTAATCTTTTGCTTGTTCTACCGTAAGTTTTCCGTCATCTATCATTTGCTGCACCATTGAATGATCCACAGTAAGTTGCTTAATATTATCATTTGAAACTAAATAGGCTCTGCTATCTCCTACATGCGCAACATGAATTTTGTCTTTAAAAATCGCTGTTAACACAACTGTCGTTCCCATTCCTAATAATTCCTTATTTTTTTGCGCCATTTCAAATATTTCATAATTAGCTTTATAGATTGCTTTTTTTAGCATGTCTTCTACATCGGGTTGCGACATATTTTCATCATAATTTTTTAGTATATAATCTTTAATACAGTCTTTTGCTAGGTTGCTTGCAATGCCTCCTCCTTTTGCTCCACCCATACCATCACATACTAACGCATACACCATGTCATCGTCTATAATTGTGTAGTCAAAACTATCCTGATTTGAGTTCCTTTTAAGTCCAATATCACTCTTTCCAAATATATTCATAATTAGACCTCCACGTTATTTACATTTCTTCTAAGTTGTCCACATGAAGCATTTATATCTGAACCTAATGTTCTCCTTACTGTAACTGGTATTCCTGCCCGAGAAAGTATCAAACTAAATTTTGAGAGCCGTTCTTTGCTACTTTTTTTGTATCCACAATTATCATCTCCAGCATCGTTCACAGGTATTAAATTAACATGGCATAACATGGGTGAAAGTTTTTTAGAAAGTTCCCTTGCACATTCATCACTATCATTTACTCCTGATATCATTGCATATTCAAATGAAATTCTTCTATTTGTTTTCTTAATATAAAATTCGCATGCTTTTAAAAGTTCTTCTATATTAAATTTTTTGTTAATTGGCATTACTTTATTTCTAACAGCATCATTTGAGGCATGCAACGAGATCGACAGCGTAAGCCCAAAGTGTTCATTTGCTAAATCATATATTTTATTTACTATACCACAGGTAGAAAGCGAAATATGGCGCATTCCGATATTTAATCCGTCGCCTGATGAAACTAATTTTAAAAATCTTATTACATTTTCATAATTATCAAGAGGCTCGCCCATACCCATCAAAACAACATTGCTAATCCTTATATTATTATCAAGCTGGGCTGACTGTATCTGCGCTAACATTTCAGATGGTGTTAAATTTCTTGAAAATCCACTTTTCCCGGTAGCACAAAACTTGCATCCCATCTTGCATCCAACTTGAGTTGATATACATAAAGTATATCCGTGATTATATTTCATCAAAACTGACTCAATCAATTCATTGTGATTTAGCTCAAACAAGTATTTAATAGTTCCATCAAGTTTTGACACTAATTTTCTTTTTATCTCTGCATTGGTAATATAATAACAATCTTTTAGCTCTTCCCGCATACCAGCTGGAATATTAGACATATCATCAAAACTTTTAATTCCCTTAATTAACCACAAGTACACTTGATTAGCCCTATATAAAGGATATCCCTTCTCTTTAAAATCTTTTAACAGTTCTTCTTTAAACATTGATTTTATATCAATTAAATGCATAAATTCACCTAACTTTTTTAAACGCTGCTATAAAAAATCCATCCGTCCCATGTATGTGAGGCATTAATGTCAGTTGATTTTCTTTATCAAAAGCATTACGTTTTAATTTTAATCTTTCACAATCTATTGCTTTTGGCTCATACTCATCACTGTGCTCTAATAAAAACTTATCTGCAATATTATTGTTTTCAGACGGATTTAGTGTGCAAGTAGAGTAAACTAATGTTCCACCAGGTTTTAAAAGTTTTGCAGATTTACATAAGATATCATACTGAACTTCATAAAGCCCACTAATTAGTGATTGCTTTTTGTCTCTTATCTCTGGTTTTCTACGTATTATCCCAAGCCCTGAACACGGTACATCACATAAAACTTTATCTACTTTATCCAAAGATACACTTGACTGTTGCGCATCTTTTTTCCCTGCTGTTATTATTGATATGCCTAATCTTTCAGCACCAGATTCTATTAGTTTTACTTTCGTATCATACTTATCAAACGCCATTACCTTTCCTTTATTTTGCATTAATTCTGCTAAAGTAAATGTTTTCCCTCCAGGTGCTGCGCATACATCCATTACAACCTGACCGGGTTTCGGATCTAAAATTTTACAGCAAACCTGTGATGCTACATCTTGCACGTGAAACAAACCTTTTTTAAAACTCTCTAGCCTATCAATTTGACCTGTTAAAGATAATTCTAAAGCATTATTTATAATATTGGATTTAGATGTTTTAACGCCTTCACTATTTAACATTTCTTCTAAATCTTCTAAACACGTTTTTAAAGTGTTCACTCGTATATTAACAGGCGGCCTACCAGAAAAACATTTTAAAACCTCCACTGTATTTTCTTTACCATAAGATTTTAAAAAAAGATCAATTATCCATGTCGGGCATGAATATTCAACACTTAAGCGCTCATACTCTGAATCTGGCAATTTAAACTTTTTGTTGTTTCTTAAAAAAGTTCTAAGCATCCCATTTATAAAACCAGTAGCTTTACTCTTTTGAGTTACCTTAGCAAGATTAACACATTCATTAACAGCAGCAGATGGTGGTATTTTATCCATATACAAAATCTGATAAAATCCTATTCTTAATATTTCTAAAACCTCTGGCGACATTTTATTTAAAGATATCTTAGAATACTGCGATATAATATAATTAAGAGTGATTTTTCTTTCTAAAACACCGTAAAAAAGTGCAGTTAAAAATGAGATATCTTTTTTCGAAAGACCCGATTTCTTTATATATTTATCTATTACTATGTTTGAGTACCCTTTGTTATAATTAACTTTTAAAAGTGCTTCTAAGGCTAATAACCGTGCACTTTCCATTAATCATTACCTCTTCGGTTTCCCGCTATTAAAATTAATCTTAAAAGAGATAATATAGCTGTAAACGTTGCTGCAAGGTAAGTCATAGCTGCGGCGCTTAAAACTTTTTTTGCTCCTTCTAGTTCTTCACCATAAAGCGCATCTGTTTGCTCAAGAGTCTCAATGGCCCTTCTACTTGCATCAAATTCAACTGGTAATGTTATTAACTGAAAAAGAACAGCTAAACTAAATAACGCTATACCTATATTAACAATAAAGTCATATTGAACCGGCAACATAAGGCCAATAAATATAAAGGGCATTGATAAAGTTGATCCTATATTAGTAACCGGTACCAAAGCTTTTCTTATTTTCATTGGAGAATATCCATTTGCATGTTGAACAGCATGACCGGCTTCATGAGCTGCTACTCCCACTGCTGCTACTGATTCCGATGAATAAACAGAATCAGATAACCTTATAACATCTGTTCTCGGATCAAAATGATCATTAAGTTCTCCTCTTATATGTTCTACTGTTACATTTGTAATTCCATGTTGCATTAGCACTTTTGTTGCAGCATCTGCACCAGTTAGCCCTTTAGTATTTCTAACTTTAGAATATTTAGAAAACGTACTATGAACTTTAAACTGCGCATAAAGAGAAACTATAAGTGCAGGTATCATAAACAAAAAATAAGTATAATCAAAATAATAAAATCCGTACATAAATTTTTCCTCCTATTTTAAAACTGTTTTTGGGTCTAATTTATAGCCCCTAAAAAAATCTTCTGCTTTCATACGTTTTTTTGATTCCATTTGTAGTTCAATAATTTCAATAGAAGTATTGTTTCCACAACACACAATAAATGGATAAATACTTTTTACTTCTCCGGGAGTTCCTACAATAGGTTTTGATACAGCTGTTTTATATATTTTTAAGGTTTTCCCATCTAAGGTTGTCATGGCTATAGGCCAAGGATTAAGGCCCCTTACTAAATTGTGTATCTTTTCTGCTTTATCATTCCAGTCAATCTTAGATAAAGATTTATTAAGCATTGGTGCATAAGTTGATAAACTATCATCTTGTTTTTTTCTTAATATACTTCCCTTTTTTACTTTTTCTATAGTATCCATTAAAAGTTCTGCACCCATTAAACGCAACCTATCATAAAGCTCTTTTGAGGTTTCATCTTCATTTATTTGCGTGCTAGCTTGCAAAAGTATATCACCTGTATCAAGACCTTCATCCATATACATAGTAGTTATACCTGTGGTTTTTTCTCCATTTATAACAGACCACTGTATAGGAGCTGCCCCTCTGTATTTGGGTAACAAAGAACCATGAACGTTTATGCAACCCATCGGTGGTATTTTTAAAATGTTACCTGGTAATATTTTACCATAAGCTACTACAATCATCAACTCCGGTTTTAATGATAATATTAATTCGTATGTCTCTTCTGATTTTAAACTATCCGGTTGATACACCGGTATACCGTGCTTTAAAGCCACTTCCTTAATAGGCGATGCTGTTAAAACATAGCCCCTTCCCCTTTTTTTGTCTGGCTGTGTAAATACCCCAACTATTTCATGGTTGGAACTTATTAGCTTTTCAAGGCAAGGCACTGCAAAATCCGGAGTACCCATAAAAATGATTCTCATGTTATCACCTGTTTAAAATTTTATATATTTAAAAATTAGGTTTTATAAAAGGCACCTCCTATGCATTAAAAATGCATAGGCCACATCAAAAATCCTATTTATATTTTTAATTTTGTTTCCGTGATGTGGCCGCGAAGGCAATTCAAAAAATTTCCTTCGCTGAGGTGCCCCCCTTTTTACTTTTCTTCACTTAATTTATAAGTTACTTTTCTACTTCTAGTTCGGAACTATCAAGCATACGTATTACATGCTCTTTAAATAATATTCCGTCAAGATGATCAATCTCATGGCAAAATGCTCTTGCTAATAAAGCTTCTCCCTCATAAACATGTTCCTTACCAAATCTATCTTGTGCCTTAACCTTAACATTCATTGGTCTTCTAGTTATACCATATTCGCCCGGGCAAGATAAACACCCTTCTGCATCTTCTTGCATTCCCGATGATTCTATAATTTTAGGATTAACTAATTCTATTATCTTATCTTCTTCATATAAAATAACGATCACTCTTTTAAGAACACCTACCTGAGGTGCTGCTAACCCTACACCATCTTTTAAAGTCATCGTTTCTTTCATATCGTCAATAAGCTGAGCTAACCTATCGTCAAACCTTTCAACAACCCTACATTTCTTTGTTAATATCGGATCCCCTTCTAATACTATATTTCTAATTGCCATAATATATTATCTTACCCTTTCTATTTTACAAAATTGCGTCTGGATTTACATCAAAAAATATACCCACACTTGAATATTCTTTATACTTTAAAAATTTAATAAGTAATTCTCTTATAATCATTCTAACACTTTTTTCATCCCTAAACTTTACAATTATTTTATACCTATATTTATTATTCACCTTTAAAACCTGCGCCGGTGACGGGCCCAAAACTCTAATAGCAACAGAGGAATACTTAGAATTTACTATATCCTTTAAGTCTTTAAAAAAAGACATCGAAGCTTTTAAAACCTTTTGCTCTTTTTCTCCTACAAATCCAATAACAAATATATTAGCAAATGGAGGATATAACATAGCCTGTCTTATTTTTATTTCATCATTATAAAATGAATCATAATCCTGCATCGCAGCCAGTTTTATAATTGGATTTTCAGGAGTAAGCGTTTGAATTATTGCAGTACCTGCATCTTTAGCTCTCCCAGAACGACCTACAACCTGGGTCAGCAAAGAAAAGGTTCTTTCATAACTTCTAAAGTCTTCACTATAAAGAGATTGGTCCGCTGATAAAACCCCAACAAGCGTGACACTTGGGAAATTTAGCCCCTTAGCTACCATTTGAGTCCCAAGCATAATATCATACTCACCGTTTTCAAATTCTTTTAGTTTTTTGTCATACGAAAACTTTGACGTCATGGTATCTGCATCCATACGTAGGACTCTTGCTTTGGGAAACAGTAAATTTAAGTCCTCTTCTATTTTTTGAGTCCCTTGTCCTACATATTTAAGTTGATGTTCATGGCAATTGGGGCACTCATCAGTTATATCCATTGAAAAGCCACAATAATGGCACATAAGTTTTTTATTTGCCAAATGATAAGTTAGTGATATACTGCAGTTTGGGCAAACCACAACCTCTGAACATGTCCTGCAAGAAACAAACGTATTATATCCTCGTCTATTAAGCAAGAGTATCGATTGTTTCTTTTTTTCAATGTTTTCAAGAAGTTTAACTTTTAGCTCAGAACTAAAAGCACTAAGATTTCCGGCTTCTATTTCTTTATTCATATCAACAATTGTAACTTCCGGTAATTTTGCTCCCGAATATCTACTTTTTAAAGAGTCTAAATTATATTTTTTATTCTGCGCTAAAAAGAAGCTTTCAATAGAAGGTGTGGCAGAAGAAAGCAATAATAAACTTTTATGATAAAAACATCTAAACTTAGCAATATCACGGGCATGAAATCTCGGTGTTGCATCAGATTTATAGCTATATTCTTGTTCCTCATCCATTATTATAAGGCCTACATTTTCAAATGGCGCAAACACTGCGGAGCGCGTCCCAACTACTACACTTACCGTGCCATCTTTTACTTTTTTGTATTCATCAAGGCGTTCCCCTTTAGACAATCCGCTGTGAAAAACCGCTACTTTGCCATGAAATCTCCCTTTAAAAATAGCAACCATCTGTGGAGTCAGGGCAATTTCTGGAACCATAACTATGACATTTTTCCCATCACTTACAACATCATCTATAACTTTCATAAATACTGATGTTTTTCCACTTCCAGTTATTCCATAAAGCAAAGAAACTTTATATTCCCCTGATTTATACTGTTTATATATAGAATCATAAGCCTTACTTTGCTCGTTTGTTAACACAATCTCATCAGTCGATTGAGTAAAATTAATATCCTTATATGGGTCTCTATATACTTCATTCTCAAAATATACAACTAGTTCTTTTTTAACTAAATTGTCTACTACAGTGATTCCAGCTCCAGTAAAATAATTAAGCTCTTTTATAGAAACTCCCCTAGAATGCTCTTTAAGAAAATCACATACTACCTTTTGCTTTGCAGTTAATTTTATATCTTCTTGTGGAGGGCATTCATTTAGCTTAACCATTTTTACCTTTGCATCACCAATATTGCGCCTTTTAATTTCTTTTTTCTCAACTATATTTTTCTCTTCTAGGTCTTCTAAAGCTTTTAGTGCAAGGGCTCCAAATTTGTTAATCAAAGTTTCCCGAGAGATGCTACCCTTTTTACGCTGAAAATATAAAATTAAATCCTTTTGCACCTGAGTAAAACCTAAAAATAGTGCTTCGTCTATTTTACCACAAAGCCTATACTGTTCATACAGTTTAAAGTTTAAACCTGTAGGTAACATGAGTTTAACCGCATCAAAAATAGTGCAAAAATATTTTTGCTTAATAAACTCTGCAAGCTTTAGCATTTCATCACTTAAAAGCGGTGCTTGATCAAGCACCGCAAAAATTGTTTTTATCTTATCAAAATCAGATGTAGCTGCTGTTTGTAAAACAATTCCCTGGCGTTTTTTATTGCCCATTCCAAATGGCACTAATACCCTGCATCCTGGTTTTATATCGTCTACCCATTTATCAGGCACAATATAATCATAAAGTTTATCAAGATGAAAAACTATATGATCAACTGCTACCTTTACAATAAATTTTTCAGCCATATTGTTCTCCAATTATAAAAAAGTTTTAACCCTCAATTGGTGGTTCTATGATTTCATATTTATGGTCTTTAAAATCTTTGATTGCAAGATTAACGGGTTTTTCAATAATAATTTTCCCTTCTTGTTCTGCTTCGCTTGATATTTCTCTTGCTCTTTTAGCAACCCCTATAACCAGTGAATATCTACTTTTCTTTCCAGATAACATTTCATCTATTGATGATTTTTGCATTGCGATAACACCCCACTAATAATATTTTTCATTCTATCAGATTTTAATTTTTCAGCATTAATAATATTGCATATATCTCTAACACAATTATCAACATTGTCATTTATAACAACATAATCATATATGTATGAAGATTCTATTTCTTGCTTTGCTCTTTCAAGACGTCTTTTTAAGCTTTCATCAGTTTCAGTAGATCTTTTTACGAGCCTTGACGATAAAGCTTCAATCGACGGTGGTAAAATAAATATACTGACTGAATCACTGCATTTTTCTTTTATTTGTTTTGCTCCATTTACATCTATTTTTAATATTACATCTTTTCCGTCTTCCATTAATTTATCAACTGATCTTTTTAATGTTCCGTAATAATTCCCACAATATTGTGTATATTCTAGCATTCCATTACTAGATATTATTTCTTTAAAATCCTTTTCTGAAACAAAAATATAATCCCTTTTATCTACCTCGTTGTTTCTTGCTTTTCTTGTTGTCATAGATACCGATTTTTCTATATTCTTATTTATACTAAAAATTTTTTCTATAATTGTATCTTTTCCTGAACCTGATGGACCAGATAGGACAATTAATAACCCCTTATTGCTCATACAATTCCATATCCTCCTCTTCTTTATAATATTCTCCTTTAAACCTATTGGCAATAGTCTCTGGCTGCAATGCCGAAAGCACAACATGTTCACTATCTGTAACAATTACAGCCCTAGTTCTACGGCCACATGTGGCATCTATTAATTCATTTCTATCTCTTGCATCAGTAATAACACGTTTTATTGGTGCAGATTCAGGGTTTACTATAGTAACAATTCTAGACGAAGAAATCATATTGCCAAACCCTATATTAATAAACTTCATAAATTGCTCTCCTTTTTAATTTGTGTATAATAAAAATATTTACTAGTTATATTAAATATTTTTAATGTCTATTAAAACATACATAAACTTTATATAAAATCATTCTATGTTCTGCACCTGTTCACGAATCTTTTCAATTTGTACTTTTAATTCAACAATCATGCTAGATATATCAACATCTTGCACTTTGGATCCTATTGTATTTACCTCTCTATTTAATTCTTGAACTAAAAACTCCATTTTTCGGCCTACTTCACCATCTGATTCTAATAAACTCCGAAACTGATCTATATGACTTTTAATCCGAACCGTCTCTTCATCTATAGCCGTTTTATCTGCAAATATTGCAACTTCTGTTAATATTCTATTTTCATCAATAGTTAATTTTTCTTCATTAATAAATTCACTGATGCTTTGTCTTAATCTACACTTATAAGAATTTAAAATATCAGGCATTCTCTTTTCAATATCATTAACAATTGAAAAAATCAAGTCTAGCCTTGAACCTATATCAATTTTTAATCTTTGTCCTTCTTTTTCTCGCATCATAATAAGATCATCTAAAGCTAAGTTAGTAGTCTCTGCCACTTTTGACGTTAGTAGGTTTTCATCAAGTTGTAATTTATCTGCAACTAATACATCTTGGAATTTTGATAAAAGCGACAATGACATATCATCAACTAAATTATATTGTTTTTTTAGATCAGCTAAAGCCCTAAAATATGCTCCAGCTGCCTCATGATTAACAGAAACATTTTTAAGATGGTCAAATCCTTCTATATTTAAAATAACATCACATTTTCCTCTTATAAGTTTTGTTCTTACAATATCCCTTACCTTTTCTTCTAAGAAAACACAGCCTTTTGGAACTTTAGCTGAAAACTCAAAATATCTGTGATTTAAGGATTTAATTTCAATTGATATCACTCCAAGTGAATCTGACAATTGACTTTTGCCATACCCTGTCATGCTTTTAATCAAAATCTACCCTCTCAATTCAAGAAAAATAATTTTAAAATACTTACTTTATATTTTATCAATTTTTTATAGCCTTTGTCAACCATATAAAGACCATTAAACAAAAAAGAAACCTGCAAAAAACAGATTTCTTTTTTATTACTTTTTGTCTACTAATAGTTTTTTTAGTTCATCCATCAAACTATCTACATCATCAAATTCACGGTACACTGAAGCAAATCTTACGTACGCAACTTTATCAATTTCCTTTAAAGCCTCCATAACGTATTCACCTATATCACTTGAAGTAACTTCTCTAATCATGGAGTTGCGTATTTTTGATTCTATCTTATCAATACTATTTTCTATTAGTTCTAAAGATATCTGCCTTTTTTCACAAGACTTTAGCATTCCGTTAATTAATTTTGTTCTGTCAAAAAGTTCTCTTGATTTATCTTTCTTTATTACTATTATAGGTAAATTTTCTATCATCTCATATGTAGTAAATCTAAAAGCACATTTTAAACATTCTCTGCGTCTTCTTATTTTTTCGCCTTCATCTGCTGGTCTTGAGTCTATAACTTTACTTTCCTCAAACCCACAATGTGGACATTTCAATTTTATCTCTCCTTTTATAAGAACATATTAAAAAGCAACATCATAGTGACACCAGGTATTCCAATAACTGCTGAAATTGCTAAGGATAACAAACTTACCGGTAAAGTTACTCCTGTAACCCCCCCTACAATATTAACAATAAATAAAGTGCCCATCCCCTTAATCATAGACAAAACCATTTTTTTAAAAGGATGCTTTGCTTTAACTATTATCTGTATTGAAATCAGAAGTAAAAACACTATAGATGCTATGAGTAATTTAATCCACAAAGGCATTGTCTTACAATCGTCCCTTCTTATTTTTACCTCTGCATAACTGAGATATCATTTGCTTTTGCTTTCTTTAATAAATATCTATACCTTGCTCGCAGGGATTCTCGTTGATAAATGCTGGCTTCTATTAAGTCTTCATCATCTTCCATTTGAAACCATGTTTCTGTGCATTCCATCTGTGCATAAAGATCGTTTAGTTCATTAAATAATTTCTTTTTAGTAGCATTTAATATATTGTGCTTATTATCTTTTGTCCAAAAAATATCCTTAACTCCACTCACGTTAAAACCCCTTTCCTCAAGTAAAAAAACATTATAATGTCTAGTGTATGATTATTCTTATTCTATTGATATGATATATATTGACCATTTATTCCAGTTATTATTCAAGTTAAATCCAAAAAATCTATATAATTCCATTATAAAAGAGGTTTAAAGTCTATTTTCCCGGTAGATACATCAGCTGATATTACCTCCACATTTATAGCATCTCCCATGGAGAAAGACTTCTCAGACTTCTTATTTATTAAATTCATAAGACCATTAAACTCAAAATTATACCCTGGAAAAAACTCAATCCCTATAAATCCTTCAACTCCACTGTCAAGTTCCACAAAAATTCCAGTTTGCACAGATCCACTTATTTTTCCCTCAAACTGCTCTCCTATATGGTAAGACATATATTCTGCCATATAACATTTTTCTGCATCTCGTTCTGCTTTCATTGCTCTTATTTCATAGTTTGAACTAAGAGCTGATGATTCTCTTGCAAAACTTTTATATGTTTTCTCTATTTTATCTACGGGAACTGCATTTACCAAATCTGTTAATATCCTGTGCACTGACGTATCTGGATATCTTCTAATTGGAGATGTAAAATGGCAATAGTCTTCAAGGGATAAGCCAAAATGACCAAGTGGTTCTTCAAAATATCTAGCTTTAGACATTGACCTTAAAATTTGATTCGATACTATGCTACTTATACTAGTGCCTTTTATCTGGTCTAACACATCTGCTATATCTCTTGATTTTAATCCTGGTCGAATTCTACGAGTTTTTATTCCAAATAAAGACATAGTGCTTGCTAAAGCATTTATCTTATCCGGAGACGGAGATTCATGAACCCTATATACAAAAGGAATATGCGCATCTTTAGCATACATTGCTGCTGCCTGATTTGCCATAATCATGAATTGTTCTATCATTCTCTCAGTAAATCCGCGTTGCCTTTTTTGCACATCAATGCATAGGCCATTTTCATCAAGAGTAAATTTTGATTCCACACTTTCAAGTTCCATATTACCACGCTTTTGTGCATTATCTTGTAGAATCTCGGCTAATTCTTTTGCCTCAATTAATTTATCTAAAATCAATGAATATTTCTCTTTTAATTTTTTCGTTGTCTTTCCTAAAAGGATCTTATTAACTTCAGAATAGACTCCCCGCACCTTAGAATTAATAACACTCTTTTTAAATTCAAATGTTTTTATGTTTCCCTTTTTATCTAAAGTTAAAAGTGCCGAAAAAGTTAACCTATCTTCCCCCACATTAAGTGAACATATTCCATTTGACAGCTCTTTAGGTAGCATTGGAATAACTCTATCTGCAAAGTAAACAGAAGTTCCTCTTTCACGGGCTTCATTATCAAGGTGTGTTCCTGGGCGAACATAGTAAGATACATCTGCTATATGAACCCCAAGATCCCAACCATTTTTTGTCTTTTTAATGGATATCGCATCGTCTAAATCTTTTGCATCTTCCCCATCTATAGTAAAAATTAATTCTTTTCTTAAATCTAGACGTTTACTTATTTCCGCTTCATTAATTCCTAATTTAGATAACTTTTTAGCTTCTTTTAAGGTTGCATCTTCAAATACAGTCGGTATTCCCGCTGAATCAATTATTGCATCCGCACATACTCTAGCAACTTGAGATTGCCCGTAAACTTTTAATACTTTAGCAAAAATTCTTTTGCTATCCTTTTCTGTAAATAATTTAACTAAAACTTTATCATTATTCATAGCACCTTTAGTTCTGCTCTTTTTTATTGGTATATTGTATCTATATCCTTTATCGGCTATAAACTCTATATTTTTCTTAGTTCTTAAAACTCTTCCTGATATAACTCTATCCCCTTGAGTTACTATTCGTTCAACAGCGGCACTTTTCCCTTTTGAAGATTCTTTTATCCTGTTTAACATAACAATATCATTAAGCATACATTTTTTGCTTTTTTCTATAGGTACGTATATATCTTCTCCATCAAAAAGAGGTTTTGCAAAAACAAAATTTTGCGTATGAGAAACTATTTTAGCAGGTATAAATCCACAAGCTGCAGGAGAAATTAGTTTATCTTTTTTTGTTAAAATTAATTTAGCTTCAATTATTAATTCATCAACTGCTTTATTAAAACTTTTTATATCACTTATATTTAGTTCTTTACACACATCTTTTACAGGAACTGCACAAACCTGCTTATTAATAAAACAAAGTAAATCATTTTTTATATCGCTGCTCATCATTTCCCCTCCTGTAAAAGTAGATAGTGGACAAATTCACCCCTATCACATCATAAGTGACAGGGGTACACCCATAAAGGGTCTCTCCCCAATTTTATTAAACGGGTGAGTCCTTTTTTAATGTTTAATTAGTAAGGTTATTACATAAAGAAAATAACCGCATTAATTGCCATAACCAAAATAAAGAATCCTATTGCAATAAACTTTGTCCAGCGCTCTAAAAAGGCATCGATAGAACGGGATTTATTTTTGGAATAAAAAGTCTCAGAATTTACTGTTACCTCACCGGCGTTTTGTTGATGGCCTTCTTGAAGTAATACTATAAGCACTATTGCAACTGAAAACACCAGCAATGCTACACCTAATGCTATTTGAATTGCATTCATTGATAATACCTCCAAAAGTATCCGTTAAAATTCCTTTTTATAATAACACACGCAATAAATATTTGCAATATGAAAATTACAAAAGCATTTGCTTACCTGTGTAGAATGAATATAAAATTTTTTCTTTTACTAACGTTTCTGTACATTTAATTAAAGCTTTCTCATAGAGCTCTAATTGTTTTAAATATATTTTCCTAAACTCTTCTTCTGATTCTATCGCGTTTGTCTTATAGTCAACAATAATAAATTTTCCATCCTCTTTAAAAATACAATCAATGGCTCCCTGCAAAATTACAGACTCATTTTTAAACTCAGCCTTAATATCAGAAACAACTTCATTGGCATTAATATTTACAGTAAACCTAAATTCTCTTATCACTTTTTCTGAATTTAATATCCTACTGCACAGATTACTTTCTAAAAATCTTTCTATCTTATCTACATCTAAAATATTATATTGTTCTCTTGTGATAAATCCATTTGTCATTAGCCGCTGCATTTCAGAAAAAAGATCAGTTTTTGCATTTTTTAAGTTTACAAACTGCATAAATGCGTGCAGTGCTGTACCTTTTTGAGCCGAGCTCATCGTCTCTCCCGATAAAAATGCAGGTCTACTTGCAAAATCAAATTTATTGGATTTATCACTTGATATTAAATCCGATACCGTAACTTTAGTGGGTATTCTTGATAGTTCTGTGTATTTATAAGTATAATTTATTCTATTATTAATTTTCTTAAGCAGTTCCTCATCTATTACTTCTTTATAAAAATTTTTAGTTTCCTCTTCATCTTCTAAGTCAAGTTCTGGTTTTATAATTTCAATGGACCACTTATCATCGTCGTCTAACATTATTCCGGGCAAAGCACACGATATGTCTCTAAGATATTTTCCATCAGGATGCCTTAAAGCACACAATAAAATCCAATCTGAAAAACTCAAGGAACTTTTTACTACATAGGGAGATATTGATGATTTCTCAGTAATTTGGCTTGCTAGTTTGCTAATCGCCGACCGGGGATTTTTAAGTGATGTTACCATAATGAGGTGTTCTTTTGCTCTTGTCATGGCAACATAAAGTACCCTTAGTTCTTCTGACATTGTACTTTTTTCTATATCTAATTTTATTGCTTTCCTTTGTATGGTTGTATACTTTCTCATAATGTTCCCGTCAAGCAGCTTAAGACCCGGCCCCAATTCCGGATGCAAAAGTATATCTCCCATATCCTTGTTAAACTTTCTTGAACAATTAGCAACAATACACACCGGAAATTCAAGCCCCTTTGACCGATGTATACTCATTATCTTAACCACATTGGCACCTTCTGATATCGCATTAGAAGCCACCATGTCTGATTTTTGTTCCTCTAATTTATCTATAAATCTAACAAACCCCGTAAGCCCCCTATACCCAGCAGCTTCGTAATTTCTTGCATACTCCAATAACAAATGCAAATTATTAAATCTTAAATGTCCTTCTTTCATTGATTGCACAATAGATAAATATCCAGATTTATCATATATATATTGAATCAATTTATCCGAAGGCATCGTCGATGCTAATCTTCTATAATCATCCATCTCTGCTAAAAATTTTTTGCACTTAGGGTTTCCCTTTTCAGCACAACTTTTTAGCGCAAAATATAATGGTACTTTTTCATTGCACACTCTAATATCACTTAAATCATCCGGCGTAAATCCAAATATAGGGCTAAGCAAAATCGATATAAGCGGTATATCTTGTATAGGATTATCTATTATTCTTAACATTGAAATAATCGTAGCAATTTCCACTGTGCCAAAAAAGCTTCCAGAAGTATCCGACCATGCAGGAACCCCGCATAGTTCAAGTTCTTTTATAAATTCCGGTGCATGTTTATTAGCACTCCTTAGTAAGATACAAAAATCTCCATAAGTCACAGGTCTATAAACCTCTTTATCTTTTATTTTATAACCCGAACCTATCATTTCGCTTATCATCTTTGCTATGTATTTTGCCTCTGAAACGTTCATGTTTTCGCTGTTATCATCAGAAAGATCAATTATCTTAACTGACATATCCGGTATATCTCTTTTTTCATATAAAGCTCCCGGAATTAATTTTTCTTCATCTGTATATTCCATTTCACCCATGGACTTTGACATAAGCTGAGAAAACACAAAATTCGTAGCCCCGAGAACACCTTTTCTACTTCTAAAGTTCTTATCTAATATAATTTTAGCTGGATATGTTTCCTTGCTTTCATCAAACTTATTATAACTTTCCTTTCTTCTAAGGAAAATTTCAGGCATAGCTTGCCGAAATCTATATATACTCTGTTTAACGTCTCCTACAATAAATAAATTTCTTTCATCATTGGATATTGCTCTAAATATCATATCCTGTACTTCATTTGTATCTTGATATTCATCCACCATAACATGATCAAACTTTGATGATAAATTTTGTGCCAATTCTGTTTTTTCAAACCCGGTATCTGTTGGCCTTACCAACAACTTAAGGGTTAAATGCTCAAGATCGCCAAAATCCACAATGCCTTTTTCCCTTTTTAAAACATCAAGTTCTCCCCAAAAAGCCTTAACAAGAGAAAACATTTCATTAATGACCGGTTTAAGTTTTTTTATATCATCAAGGCATTGTTCTTCATCGGGATAAAAAATTTGAGTTAACTTTTTTATTATATCTTTAACTTCCTGTCGATTCTGAGTAACTTTTAATTTTATCGGGTCATCAACATAACCTGTAAGTCTTTTAAGTGTAGTAAACTGAGACTGTTTTAATTTATTAGATATTTGGTCCCATGTTCCACTCACCAGCAAGTTTTTTATTTCACTGAGCATAGCCATATCAAAAGAAAGGTTTTCACCATACGCATTTTTTATTTTCTCATCTTCATCCAGGGTGGCAATAGAATTCCTTGTTAATGCTATACACTGTTCGGTAGCCTCCATGGCATAATCCATCAAAGTCTTTGCAAAAATTGTTTCTCTCATATTGGTATTTTCATCATATAATTCTAATTTTTCATCCAGCCACCTATCTGGAAAGGGATGAGATCTAACAAACTCATACAGTGTTAAAACTCCATTAACTAACTTTTTGTCATCCCTACTGGAACTAAATGCTTCGATCAAATTATAAAAATTTTTATCTGCGTTTTTATATTTTTCTTCTAAAACATTTTGTATAGCCTCATCTTTTAAGACTATCATTTCGTTTTCGTCAGCGATTCTAAAGTCTGGTGATATATCTAATTCATAAAAATTCTCTTTTATAAGTTCGTTACAAAAACTATGTATAGTACTTATATGAGCTCCTGAAAGCATCAATTGCTGACGCTGCAAATTCTTATTTTCAGGACTACACATTAGCATCTCTGATATTTTAGTACTGATACGTTCTCTCATCTCAGCTGCAGCTGCTTTTGTAAAGGTTACAACAAGCAATCTATCAGCATCACAAGGGTTATCTTTATCAGTTAAAATTTTTATAACGCGTTCTACTAAAACTGCTGTTTTTCCTGATCCTGCTGCTGCTGAAACTAGCACTGATCCATTCCTTGCTTTTATAGCATTTAATTGACTTTTAGTCCACATTTTTTCAGCCAACATAATCACCTTCATTCTGCTTTTCTATTTCCTTAAAAAATTCTTCTTTATTAAGTTTTTTTATCTCTCGGACATTCTCATTCATCGAAGACATACACACTGCTTTATACCCACAGAATTCACAGGCATCATATTCGCCTTTAGCAGGCTCAGCTGATATTTTTCCAGAGCGAAGCTCCATCGCCATAGAAATAATCATCTTGTCTATATGATCCATTATTGCTCCCATCTGAGCAACACTGGCAAGAAAATCTTTACTTTTAGGTTGCCCGTCCTTCATAGTAACAGGAATAAAAATTCCATTTGCATCTTTCTCCATTCCGTAAATAACCTGAGGATCATCTAATATTAATCCGTTCATTCTAAGCTTTTTCATTTTTTCTTTTTCTATTTTTTTTATATCTTCATCCCGGTCTGCGTTGACTGTTGTCGAGACGGAAGGAAAATATAAAATACCTGCAGGCACGGTTTGTCCATATTTAGAAGAAGCATTTTTACATATGGCATGCAAATATATAAGCATCTGTAAATTAAGCCCATACAAAACATCCGATAATTTAAATTCTTTAGTTCCAGTTTTATAATCAACCACCCTAACAAAGCTTTTTCCATCTTTCTTCATCACATCTACTCTATCTATTTTACCTTCTACCATAACATGTGAACCGTCCGGAAGGTTAAGCTTTAAAGGTTTTATCGTGCTATTGTCTGAGATACAAAGCTCAAAGTCTGTAGGTAAAAACTCACTTTGAGATAATTCATTTGCCATGTGTATAACTAGTGGTAAAGCAGTTTTAACCACTCTATTAAATAAATATTTAAAACGTTCTGTTTTATCTGTCCACCCACCAAGATTTAATTCTATGTAAGAATTTAAAATAACTTTTATTTCGGTTAAAAGTTCACTTCTTGAAAATTTTAACAACTGTGAGGCGTCGTATTTTTTAAATATTTTTTCAAAAATAAAATGCATAAGGCTGCCATACTCTAAAGCATCAAAATTTGCTTTTTTTCGTTCTTTAGCAAAAAGCCCATACTTACAAAAATACGCAAATTTACAAAGATAATATTTTTCAATTTGCGATGCTGAGACTTTCATATTTTCGCCAAACAAAGTTTTTGTTTTATTGGTATCTTTAAGTTCAAACGGCAAATTTAAAGAGGCTCTTTTTATCGCATCTAACCTTTCTTTATACTCATCATTATCATAAAAATATTTTTTTAAAGTCTGAGAGAATCTTGAATTATCATTCCAATGTTTTGCACAAACCTCAAAGGCAGGTTTTGTCTCCCAGATCTCATCGTCAATGCATTCTAAATACCCATCTAAACAATTTACATTTGGCAAGATAAATTTAGTTTCTCTAACTATCGCTGAAGGTGATTTAGCTCCGCCTAAGGTAGTTGCGCACGGCCAACTGATATACAGTTTGTCAGACGGTATAGTCATAGTTTTATAAGCTAAAAATCGTTCATTAATTGAGAGACTTTCAACTGAATCATAAAGAGAAATTCCCATAGAAATAAGCTTTTTTCTCTGTTCATCACTGAATATTCCTGCCGGTGCTGGTATTCTGGGGAATTCTCCTTCGACTGCACCTATTAAAAATAATACCTTTATATTCTGTGCACATATTCTGTCTATCGATCCAAATGTAACCTCATCAACACCTTTTGGTATAAAGGCTATGTCATTTGAATTTATTACTAACTTTAAAAGCCCTGCATATTTTTTGGGGGATATATACTTACCTTTTAAAATAATCACCATTCTATCAAAAATATCAACTAGTAAATCCCAAAGTCTCACCTGTTCGTCTGCTAAACTTTGTTGATTAGAGTCACTTAATTCACGATAAAATTCCTTTAAATTTTGAATCACATCTATTTCAATTAAAAACTCATATAGTGATCTTGTTATATTGTCTCCTGTTGTATCTTTTATCTTATTTTTTAAATTTACAAGTGGACCAATTACTTTTTCCCTTAGCTCATTAATTTTTCCAAGCTTGTCTTTTGATTCATCTTTTATATCTTTATACCCATCAGGATTAGCTGTGAATTCATTTAACCATCTTTCACCATTTATTCCCCAAAACAACACGTAGTTTTCAAGCAGTGAAATATCATCCACATCAAAGCTAGTCATTCCTGTTTTTAAATACCTAAATATACTGTCAGAAGAATAATTATTGTTTATTATTTCTAAAGCTGATAGTACAAGATGCATCAGTGGTTTAGCATCAATATCTTCCCGTCTATCCATAAAATAAGGTATACTATACTTTTCAAAAGAAATATCTACTATACCCTTATATATTTCATCATTTCTTGTTACTACTGCAAAATCTCCATACTTATACCCTTTTTCATATACCAATCTTTTTATTGTTCTTGAAACAAAGTCTGCTTCATCATACTGAGTATTTGCACTGTATATTAAAACATCATCTATAGGCTCAACTAATTTTTCTTTTTTCACCCTAAAAACTTGGGCTTCTAGTTTTTTTAGACCATCACTTTTAAATCTTTTAGATTCATTAAAATATATCGGAACCTTTATTTCTACACTATTCTTTTTTGCAATGTTAAGAATTCTAGTTGCTGTGCGGTTAATCGGTGCAAATAAGTCAAATTTATCTTCTGAAAAAGATTCCTTATCAGTACACAAAGTCAAATAGCACTTATTGCATTGCCTTAATATTAGTTCAATTACCGATAGCTGCTGCATAGTAAACCCATCAAATCCATCTATTATAACAGTATACCCTTTTAAAAAATCGTGGGATAATAATGCCTCAGCCAACCGTGTTAAATCATCTAACGGATCAATGTATGTATTATGTAACAACGCTTCATAAGATTCAAGTATCAGTGTTGTTTCTTTTATCTTTCCTTTTAAAATAGGATCATTTATTCTTCCTAAAATACTAATAAGAGTATCGTTTGTTACGCTGCACATTTTAAATTCAGATAATGCTGATACCATCATATCTACAAATTCAATTTTGTCTGCCTGTCCTGAAAAAACTTGAAGATTATCTGCCACTTCATCAATAGCTAAACTCATTAATAAATTTCTATCTCCTTTATTAATACGTTTAGCTGCAACTCCACCTATTTGCCTTGAAACTAAATCAACAAGCCTTGTAAAGCTCATCACCTCAATTTTTAGTGCATCCTTTGGCCCTAGTAAATCAAGCATTGTTTTTTCTGTTTCAAAAGAACTTTGCTCCGGAACAATAATCATTAATTTCTCAATGTTACCCTTTATCTCCTCTAAAATAATTTCTCTTGTTTTAGAGGTCTTTCCAAATCCAGCGCGACCAAATATAAATTGAAGCATATAATTTCTCCTCAAAATTATTTATATGCATATTATACCATAAAAATAAAAAAAGATGACCAAAAACAGGTCATCTCTTTTTATATAGTAGATTGTTCCATTGCTTTTACAAAATCTTCAAGTGAATAAATCTCAACAAGTTCATATTCTTCACATATTATTTCACATATTCGACTTGTTTCTTCATCCATTCCCAAATCAAGACATACTATCTTTTGGTTGCCCATACTACTGAGCCATTTTGCATTGGATATAGCATTTCTCAATATCATTTCGATTTCTTCATTGTGGCCACAAATCGGTATAAGGAGAATGGTATTGTTATTGATATCGTTCTTATTAAAAGGTAAAAGAGATACCACCCTAAAAACTTCTACCAATCCTACAACTGCAAGACACAGTACAAAAATGCTAAGAACAACCTCCAACATGTATATCACCTCTTTACACTAGAATATGTAAAAAGTGACAAGTTGGTTAACCGGTACAAGTTTATGTTTACATTAAAGCACTTTTTAATTCCTCAACCTTATCTACTTTCTCCCATGATACGCTAAGGTCCTCACGGCCCATATGCCCATATGCAGACAGTTTTCTATATATTGGCTTTCTAAGGCCCAAACTCTCTATTATTGCTGCCGGCCTTAAATCAAATATCTTTTCTACTGCTTGTGAAATTTTTTCATCTGATACATTAGATGTTCCAAAAGTATCCACCATAACAGATACAGGGTTTGCAACCCCAATAGCATAAGCTATCTGGACTTCACATTTTCTAGCAATCCCCGCAGCAACAATGTTTTTAGCTATATAACGAGCTGCATAAGCTGCAGATCTATCTACTTTAGTAGGATCTTTTCCAGAAAAGGCTCCCCCACCATGGCGAGAGTATCCACCATATGTATCTACTATTATTTTTCTTCCTGTAAGTCCGCTATCTCCTACTGGTCCACCGATAACAAATCTGCCCGTTGGATTAATATAAAACTTGGTGTTCTCATCTATCAAGTTATCCGGTATAACGGGTAAAATAACTGTATTTTTAATATCGTTCCTGATTTGTTCAAGCTCAACGTTTTCACTATGTTGTGTCGACACAACTACCGTATCAACTCTAATGGGCTTGTCACCATCATATTCTACTGTCACTTGAGTTTTTCCATCCGGCCGAAGGTATGAAAGAATCCCATCCTTTCTAACCATTGTTAACTTTTTAGCCAACTTATGAGCAAGTGAAATGGGCAGTGGCATAAGCTCTGAAGTTTCATCACAGGCGTATCCAAACATTAATCCTTGGTCACCTGCACCAATTTGATTATTTTTATCTTCTACTTTATTTTCTTCTTTCATCTCAAGGGCTTTGTTTACACCCATTGCAATATCGGGCGACTGCGCGTCGATTGACGTAATCACTGCGCATGTATTACCATTAAACCCTGCTGACGGATTATCATATCCTATTGAAGTTATGACGTTTCTTGCTACCGAAGCAATATCCACATAACAACTCGTTGAAATCTCACCCATAACATGAACCATACCCGTTGTAGCTGTAACTTCGCAAGCTACATGCGCATTTTTATCTTTTGATAATATCTCATCTAAAACAGCATCTGAGATCTGATCACAAATCTTATCAGGATGCCCTTCTGTTACTGATTCGGAAGTAAAGAAATGTTTTGACATTAAAAATATCCTCCTAAAAATTCTCACATTTAAAATGATCTTTTATAAACACCAATTAAAAAAAGCCCGATAAAAACCGGACTATAAAAATCTCATCTTTCGGTTTTTACCGCAGGATTTAGCACCTTACAAAATGTAGGTTGCCGGACTTCACAGGGCCTGTTCCCTCCATCACTCTTGATAAGCAGTATATTAAGTTATTAATACAGCATATAAAAATTTATATTATATTGTATCATATTCCTACACATTTGTAAAGTTAATTTACACCAAGTTTTAATTTACTTTTGATATTTTATTAAGAACAGCTGTTAACTTTTTATAAAGTAAAAGTGAAATAGTGCATACACTTATCCCCTTTAGTAAATTAAAAGGGCAAACTGCAAACAAAACAAATGTAAACCTATCTATTATAAATGGATTTAAAGAATTGCCTATTGCAATTAAGGAACTTTCTGAAATAGAAAATAACTTTTCATAAAGTGGTATTAATAAAAAGTAATTTACTGCAGATGAAACAATAGTCAAACTTAAAATCCCTACAATCATAGAAACTACAGCACCTTTAAAGGTACGATATTTCTTATAGATTATGGCACTTGGCAAAACGAGTGCTACCCCCATTATAAAATCAGCAAACTGTCCAACTCCTAAACTAGATGAGCCCTTAATAAGAATAAATAATAGTATTTTCACAGCTTCGGTAGTCACCCCAGCTAGAGGTCCTAATGAAAACCCGCTTATTAAAACTATTGCCTCACTAACATCTAACTTATAAAATCCCGGTGCAAAAAACACTGGTATTTTAAAAAGCATCACTACAGTTGCCATTGCAGAAAATATAGATATGTGAAGTAATCTTATTAACCTTGCTGTTTTCAAAAAAACACTCCCCTAAATTTTTATAATGATTTTATCATAACTTTAAACCCCTAGTCTGTCAACTAATCCACTATTTATCGCTTGAAAATAATTGGTATTTATTGTATAATTATATATGTATAACATGGGTTTTATTTGGTTAAAAAATAAGGATGTGAAAATATGGTATCGAAAATTATTAGCCTTGGCCTTAATGGCCTTGATGCTTTTCTTGTTACAATTGAAGCCGATTTATCATCAGGTATTCCTACTTTTGATATTGTTGGACTTCCTGATGCATCTATAAAAGAATCTCGAAATAGAGTAAAAGCTGCACTAAAAAATTGCGGGTTTGATTTCCCTTCTAAAAATATTACCATAAATTTAGCCCCTGCTAACGTAAGAAAAGAGGGTTCAATTTATGACCTACCAATTTTAATTTCATTGCTCACCTCATCAGGTCAACTAAGCGCAAACTTAAACCATTGTGCTTTTTTAGGAGAATTATCTCTAGGGGGTGACCTTTGTCCTGTAAGGGGTATTCTTCCAATGGCGATAAAAGCCAAAGAACTTGGAATTAAAAATTTATTTGTTCCAGCTAAAAATGCTTCTGAAGCTGCTGTAGTAAATGATATAAATATATATCCTATAGATAATATAAAAAACTTATATTTATATCTTACTGGTAAAATAAAGATTAGTCCTGCAAAAGCACAATTAAATTTTATAGCACAGCAAGATAATATATTAGATTTTTCCCAAGTTAAAGGTCAATATGAAGCAAAAAGAGCTTTAGAAATTGCCGCTGCAGGATGCCATAACGTTATACTTATTGGTCCACCTGGTTCAGGAAAAAGTATGCTTGCAAAAAGAATTCCCACTATCTTACCTAACATGAGTATGGATGAATCTATTGAAACAACAAAAATATATTCAGTATCTGGTCTTATAAATGAAGATACTCCACTTATAAACACACGACCTTTTCGTGCTCCTCATCATACTATCTCGCCAACAGGTTTGTCTGGTGGTGGTTCTATGCCTAAACCGGGTGAAATCTCTCTTGCACATAATGGAGTTTTATTTTTAGACGAACTCCCAGAGTTTTCACGAAATACAATGGAAATATTACGGCAACCAATTGAAAACAGCGAAGTGACTATTTCCAGAGTAACAGGTACTATTACATATCCCTGCTCAATAATGCTAGTTGCTGCAATGAATCCTTGCCCCTGCGGATATTTAGGGCACCCTACTAAACAGTGTATCTGTTCTGAAAATGCAGTTTCCAGATATCTATCTAAAATTTCCGGACCACTCTTAGATAGAATCGATATTCATGTTGAAGTTCCATCCATTAACTATTCTGATCTATCTTCTAAAAAGGAATCTGAAAGTTCTGCTGAGATAAAAAAACGTATAGATAATGCGCGGAAAATCCAGTTTGCTCGGTTTAAAGATTATAATATTTCTTTTAATTCTAGGATTACTCCCCAGTTACTTCATAAGATTTGTGTTTTGTCTTATAACGCTGAAAACCTCTTAAAAAAAGCTTTTGGATCACTGGGTTTATCTGCAAGGGCTTACTCAAGAATTTTAAAAGTTGCAAGAACCATTGCAGATCTTGATTCAAGTGAAGAAATAAAATCTTCACATATTGCAGAGGCTATACAATATAGAAACCTTGATAGAAAATATTGGTCAAGAAAAAGATAAGATTTAAATTATACAGGATTATCAAGAATTTATTTTACACATATAATGTTAATAGGTATTAACCGAATCTTAATTGAAAGGGTGATTATTATGTGTAGACAAAATTCTTGCAGTTGTGGAACTTCTTTACTCGTTAGTATCATAATAGGAGTAGGTGTTGCAGTGCTATTTAGTCTTGGTATACTAACTAATGCACTTGTTGCTCTTTGGGTTTCTTTTGGAATTGGTCTTGCAATTTTATTAACACTTTTGTTTTTAATACCTCTTGCTAGCACAAATCTTTCTCCGGCACTTAAAAAATGTATGTGCACATACGGAAAATGCCTTATTGCTGGTTCCGTTGGAACTGTTGTAACAACACTTGCAGCGCTAGCTTTAGAACTTCTTATTGCATCAACAGTTTTAATAATTATATTCTTCTTAATTGGAGTTGCTTTAAGTTTTCTTATTATATCGCTTATACAATTTTTGTGGTGCATGATCAACTTTGATTGTTGCAGACAACATGACATATGCAGATAAATAAAATTTTTTAATTCCCTAACCGGCTCGTCTTAGGTTTTTCTAAGCGAGCCTATATTTATTTTTTCTCTTTTTATAAGCAAATAATATCAATTTTGATATTAACTTTTTGTCAATTTTGTTATTGTTTTTTAATTGACTTTTTATATATTTTATATTACCATTAAAATTAATTGTTTGTAATTTAGTAATATCCTCAACTGCTTGTTTTTTTGGATTAGATATTAGTTACTATATATTACTTTTTTATTAATGGGAGGATGAAAAATTGGAGAAATTTCGTATAAATGGGCAAATCCCTTTAAAAGGTGAAGTAAAAATCAGTGGTGCAAAAAATGCTGCTGTTGCTATAATTCCGGCTGTTATCCTTTCTGACGGAATCTGCCGTATAGATAATATTCCAAATATTAATGATGTAACTTTAATGGCACACATTTTAGAGCAAATGGGTGCTACGGTTAAAATGATAAATAAATCCACCTTCGAGATCGACGCAAGAAATATTTCTTCGCACATTGCAAACTATGATTCGGTTCGTCATATGAGAGCATCTAGTTATCTTCTAGGAGCTTTACTTGGTAGATTTCATAAAGCCTCTGTATCTTTACCTGGTGGTTGTGATTTTGGGGTTCGTCCTATTGATCAGCATTTAAAAGGTTTTTCAGCTTTAGGCGCTACACACTCTGTTGAGGGTGGGCTTGTAAACGTAAGTACAGAAAAATTAGTCGGCGATACGGTATATATGGATGTTGTATCTGTAGGAGCAACAATAAATATTATTTTAGCATCTGTAAAAGCAGAAGGAACTACTATAATAGAAAATGCTGCTAAAGAACCTCATATTGTTGACCTTGCTAACTTTCTTAACTCTATGGGAGCTGAGATCAGTGGAGCTGGGACTGATTCAATAAAAATTAAAGGTGTAAACTATTTAAACGGAACAAACTATTCTATTATTCCAGACCAAATTGAAGCTGGAACATATATGGTAGCTGCAGCAGCTACCGGGGGAAATGTTCTTATTAAAAATGTTATACCAAAACATCTTGAATCAATCACTGCAAAACTGCAAGAAATTGGAGTAACTGTTGATGAATACGACGAGTCTGTAAGGGTATCTGTTAATGGGCCACTTAGTAAATGTAACATAAAAACTATGCCGCACCCAGGATTTCCTACAGATATGCAACCACAAATTGCAGCGCTGTTATCTATAGTTAACGGAACTAGTATAATCAATGAAAGCGTTTGGGATAATCGTTTTCGCTATACTGATGAATTAAACCGCATGGGAAGTAAAATTTCAGTGGATGGTAAAATTGCTGTTATTGAAGGAGTAAAAGAGCTTGTGGGAACTAGCGTAAAAGCTCTTGATTTAAGAGCTGGTGCTGCTATGATAATTGCAGGTCTTGCGGCTTCTGGTACTACTTTTATTGAGGAAATTCAGCATATCGAGCGCGGTTATGAAAATATCGTTGATAAGCTTGTCAGCCTCGGAGCAGATATAAAAAAAATATATTCTCCTGAAAAAGATAATATACCCAAAGCATTATAAATTATCTTACTGATTTTTAGTTTTATTGGAGGTTAACTTTTTGGCACGAATATGTCCACTTTTTAGTTCTAGTAAAGGTAACTCTACTTATGTTGGAACTGATAAAACAGGAATTTTAGTTGACGTTGGTAGAAGCGCAAAACAAATTGAAAAAGCATTGTTTACAAATGGTATAAATCAAAGTTCTATAAAAGCAATATTTATTACTCATGAACACATCGACCATATTCAAGGTCTAAAGGTTATTGCTTCACGATATAAACTTAAAGTATTTGCATCTCAAGGAACTATTTTAGCTCTTGAGAAAAAAGGCGTTTTGTCAGGGAACTTTCAAATAGAAGTCATAGAACCTTGCGGGAAAGAAATCTGTGGGATGTTTATAAAACCGTTTGATACTCCTCATGATAGCAGTCATAGTGTAGGTTATATTATTAATACTACTGATAACAAACGTGCTGTTATCGCAACTGATATCGGATACATCACGGACACCATAAGAAAATCGATTGTAGGTGCAGATGCGGTTCTTATAGAGTCAAACCATGATATTAGAATGCTTCAAAATGGATCTTACCCATATTACCTTAAAAGAAGGATACTTTCTAATATTGGGCACTTATCAAACGAAGCTTGTTCTCTAGAACTTCCAAACTTTATAAAAAACGGTACTAATAAGTTTATTTTAGCTCATTTAAGCCAAGAAAATAATTTACCAGAACTTGCTTTTGAAACTTCTGTTTGTCATCTTTCCTCTCATAACATGAAAAACAACATTGATTATAGACTTCTTGTTGCACCTGCCGAAAATATAGGAAATACAAACCTTGTATTTTAAGGAACGTTTTTATGATAAAAATAAAAATCATTTGCATCGGAAAGTTAAAAGAAAAATATTGGATAGACGCCTTTACTGAATATAAAAAAAGGTTAACTCCATTTTGTAATTTTGAGTTAATGGAACTAGATGAATGTAAAATTAACTCAAATCCATCTAGCTTTGATATAAAATTATGTTTAGACTCTGAAGGAAAGAAAATTATTTCCAAAATTCCGCCTAGTGCTCATTTAATTTCTTTATGTATCGAAGGAGTAGAACTTTCTTCTTTAAAGCTAGCTAAATATATTGAAAACATTTCAGTTCATGAAACTAGTGAAATAATATTTATTATAGGTGGATCCTATGGACTATCTGACTTTGTAAAACACCAATCAAAATTTTTATTATCTATGTCTCAAATGACTTTTCCTCACCAAATGGCTAGGGTTATTTTATGTGAGCAAATATACCGCGCATTTCAAATAATGTCCAAGGGTAAATATCATAAGTAAAACTTTTAATCTATGAGAAACGGATATTTATAAAAATAAGAAATGAGGACGTCAATATGAAAAGCATAAATAATACCACTGAAAAACCACTTAACAAAACAAAAAATAAAAAGAATTCAACTATAGAAATGATATTAATCGCATTCTTTTCTGCGCTGATTGCAATATGTTCGCAAATTCAAGTTCCAGCAACTATACCTTTTACGCTGCAAACTTTTGCTGTGTTTGTGGCTGCAGGCATTTTAGGGTTTAAAAGGGGTACTATTAGCGTGTTAATTTATATACTGCTAGGGCTCATCGGTGTTCCTGTTTTTTCTGGCTTTAGTGCAGGTGTGGCTTCTCTTTTTGGTTTAACTGGAGGATACATAATAGGTTTTATATTTACTGCCATTTTTGTAGGTGCATCACTAGAGTTTATTGATAAAAGGTTTTACAACCAAAAAGATTCTAAAACAGAAATTATTAAATCTATTTTATACGGAACTTCAATGGTAATCGGACTTTTTCTATGTTACACATTCGGTACAATATGGTTTATGACCATGTACTTAAAGATCAACTCAGTTGCAATAAGCCTTGGTAGCGCGCTTTCACTTTGTGTACTACCATTTATTATTTTTGATATCCTTAAAATTGTTGCTGCAGTTATTGTAATTAACAGAGTTAAAAAATATGTCAATCTATAACCTAAGACCCCATCATGGCCTTTGCATTATGTTTTTTGAAGGTAAAGGCTACAATGAAAAATTTATTAAAAACATGGATAAGGTAGTTAAAAGCCTTGATAAATTCCCTGATACCGAAATAATACTAAATTCTTCTAACGACATTATATGTTCAGCCTGTCCTCATAAGGGTACAAGTTGCGCTGAAAAATCAGTTCTAAATATTGATGCTAAGATACTTTCTATTTGCCAGCTTAAAAATGGGGAAAAAATAAAGTTCTCAGAGTTTAAATATCTTATACATAACAATGTTATTGCTCTTTTAAGCCTTGAACACATATGTACAGGATGTAGATGGAAAACTCTGTGCGAAAGTAAAATAAAAAAGCCGCTACTTTAAAAAGCGAAACGGGATATTTAATATTAAATATCCCGTTATTTTTTATATTAACACAGGTCATGTATAAGTAGTTTTTATAAAATTATTCGCGATATTAATTCATTGGAGACTAAAAAACCCTTTGGGGTTAATTTAATGTCTTTATTAAAAATGCTTAGGAGATCATGCTTTTCAAAGGTCTTAGCTTTTTTTAAATATTCATCCCCAATATCATATCCAAATCTTTTTTTGAAAGTATCATTATTAAGTCCTTCCTTTAGTCTTAAACGCAGCATAATATATTCATTCACACTCCCACCAATACCATCGTCAATAGCGCAAGCGTTGGCATTTAAAAAGTCTTTGAGAGAGCGCGGGTAAAAAAATCTTTTCCCGTTAATAAATGAATGTGCCGATGGTCCGATACCTAAATATTCCTCGGCATTCCAATATTTTAAATTGTGTTTTCCCATATACCCTTCTTTGCAAAAGTTGGATATCTCATATTGCTTAAAATTGTGTCGTTCAAGTTCCGAAACTGCAAACAAATACATTTTTGCTTCTTCGGTTTCATTTTTTAAATCTAATTGATGTTTGTTTTTATAAAACAAAGTCCCTTTTTCAACTTTTAACAAGTATGCCGAAACATGTTGAACATCTTGGTTGGCACAAAAATCTATAGATTCTTTTAAAGTTTTTAGCGTTTGACCAGGCGTAGCTATCATTAAATCAAGTGAAATATTAGTAAATCCTGACTTTTTAGCGAACTCAATAGTTTTTCTTGCATCATTTAAGGAATGACTTCTCCCAAGTTGTTTTAATTCATCATCCACAGCCGATTGAACACCTATAGAAAGTCTATTAACCCCGTTTTCTCTTAACTTCCCTAAATCTAAAATAGGCAATGTTGATGGATTCATTTCTAAAGTTATTTCTTTTTTTGAAAAGATAAAATTATCTTTAACGGTACTTATTATTTTAATTAAATTATCGTTTCCAAGAAGACTAGGTGTTCCTCCACCAAAATACAGCGTGTCAAACGAAACACTTAATTCTTTGCTATACCCAATTAATATTTCACAAGTCCTTTTTGTATATTTATCCAATAATTCATCTGTGGCCTTTTCAGAATAAAAATCACAGTATGGACATTTTCGCTCACAAAAAGGAACATGTATATATAATCCCACCGAATCCACAAACAACTTCCTTTCCTTTTATCTCACATACATTATGGATCCGGTAATCAAAATCCCTTTTGATTAATTTATATAGATAAAACTATATTTATCTATATAAATCTTCTGCAAGCAGAGTAAAAATTCTGCTTGCAGAAAGCCGGGTCCATAATGCGTGCTTATATTATAAAATACTGCTATTCATCAAGCTTTAAAACAGACATAAATGCATCTTGCGGCACTTCCACTGTTCCTAATTGTCTCATGCGTTTCTTGCCTTCTTTTTGCTTTTCAAGTAATTTCTTTTTCCTTGTTATATCTCCCCCATAACACTTCGCAAGAACATCTTTGCGCATAGCTTTAACTGTTTCTCTTGCAATTATTTTGCCACCAATGCAAGCCTGTATTGGAACCTCAAACAATTGTCTTGGTATTTTCTCTTTTAGCTTTTCTGCCATTTTTCTAGCTCTTTGATAAGCTTTATCTTTGTGGATAATAAAAGACAACGCATCAACCACATCACCGTTTAACATAATATCAAGTTTAACTAAATCAGACTGCGCATATCCAATCATCTCATAATCAAATGAAGCATACCCCCTAGTTTTCGATTTTAAAGTATCAAAAAAGTCATACACTATTTCGTTAAGAGGCATTTCATAATGTATATCCACTCTATCATTGTCAATATATTTCATATCTTTAAAACAGCCACGTCTATCCTGGCAAAGTTCCATAATATTTCCTACATAATCAGCCGGTGCATAAATATGAGCATTAGTCATTGGTTCCTCTGCTTTTAAAATTAAACTTGTTTCAGGATAATTCGTTGGATTATCAATGTATACAACTTCGCCACCTGTTTTAGTAATTCTATAAATAACACTGGGTGCTGTTGTAATTATATCTAAATTGTATTCCCTTTCTAAACGTTCTTGTATAATCTCCATGTGCAAAAGCCCAAGAAATCCACATCTAAAACCAAATCCTAAAGCTATAGAAGTTTCTGGTTCAAAAGATAAAGACGCATCATTTAATTGTAATTTTTCAAGCGATTCTCTAAGATCTCCATATCTTGCTCCATCTACAGGATATATCCCACAAAACACCATGGGATTAACCGCTCTATATCCTGGTAATGGTTCCGCAGCAGGATTTTCTGTAGTAGTTACTGTATCCCCTACTCGTGCATCGCCAACCGATTTAATTGACGCAGCTATGTACCCAACTTCACCTGCTGCAAGTTCTTTAGCAGGTTCTATAGAAGTTGCTCTTAAAAATCCACATTCTGTAACAGTAAACTTGGCGCCTGTAGCCATAAGTTTTATTTCATCGCCTGAATGAACCTTTCCTTCTTTTATTCTAACATATATAATTACGCCTTTATAACTATCATAATAAGAATCAAAAATAAGTGCCTTTAATGGTTTATCGTCCTCTCCTGTTGGGGGCGGTACTATTTTTACAATGCTTTCTAGTACATCTTTAATATTAAGACCAGTTTTTGCAGATACAAGCGGAGCTTCATCTGCAGGAATCCCAATTATATCTTCTATCTCATTTTTAACACGTTCTGGATCTGCACTAGGTAAATCTATCTTATTTATAACGGGTACAATCTCAAGGCCTGCATCAACTGCAAGATATGTATTTGCAAGTGTTTGTGCTTCTATCCCCTGCGACGCATCAACAACCAAAACTGCTCCTTCGCATGCTGCTAACGACCTTGAAACTTCATAATTAAAGTCAACGTGACCGGGCGTATCAATAAGATTAAATATATAATCCTTTCCATCATCTGCTTTATATAAAAGAGTAACTGCATGTGCCTTAATAGTTATACCTCGTTCACGTTCAAGGTCCATGTTATCAAGTAACTGGTCCGACATGTCTCTTAAAGCCACAGATTCTGTTTGTTCTAATATTCTGTCTGCTAAAGTGGACTTCCCATGATCTATATGGGCTATAATACTAAAATTCCTAATTTGTTCACGCGGGAACGACAACTTAAATCACCTCAAAATACATTTATATAACCAAAGTTTCTAGTCTAAAAGTTAATAGAGATCCCTGAGTTTTTTTTAATCTTTCTACTATAAAGATCTCAAGGACCCCTTACTAAACTCTAATCATTAATTAAAATTAATTGTTTTGATCATTAACAAGTAGGCTTTTTTTACTTCTTAACTTAAATAACATAAAAATCCCAACTAAGACTGTAATAACTGCCACCACTTGAGATACTTTTATCCCAATCCCGGGAATAAGCAAGCTATCTGTTCTTAAAGATTCTACAAAAAAGCGTTCGGTACCATACCAAATAAGGTATAAAAAGAAGACTTGACCGTCATATTTTTTATATTTAACACTAAACATATGCAACAATAAAAATCCTAATATACACCAAATAGATTCATATAAAAAGCAAGGGTGCACTGGAACCCCACCTGTATTTTCACTTACCATTCTACAAAATATATCCGTCTTAGTTCCAAACGCTTCTTGGTTTACAAAGTTTCCCCAACGTCCTATACCTTGTCCTATTAAAAATCCTAAAGAAGTAATGTCTAGTGCAGATAATAAATCAATGCTTTTTCTCCTTGCTACAAAAGAGCCACCTAAAATTCCACCAATTATTCCACCATATATGGCAATCCCACCTTGATTTATATATAAAATTTTAAGAGGATTTTTAATATAAAGGTCTCCCGGATAAAAAATCACATAGTATAATCTTGCACCAATTATTCCACATATTAAACCAATGATAATTACGTCGACCATATGGTTTACATTTATTTTAAATCGTTTGCAATTAGCAAGAACATACCATAACGCCAAAAGAAAACCAACACAAATAATTATTCCATACCAATATATACTAATATTTCCAAGTTTAAAAGCAATTGGGTTAATTTGCAAATTAAAATTAAGCCCAGGGAATTTTACATTATAAATCATAGATAACATATTACTCATCTTTTTTCCTCCTTAATGGTAAAACTACTGAAAGTGAAGAATTTTTATTATCAAGTTGCTGTTTTAACCTATCGTTTACCTGTTCAATAGTGGTATTAGCAATGCATTCAATAGCATGAAAAAGCTCGCGGTTAGAAAAAGCAAGGTTCATCATTGCATTTGATATATTTTCTGCACTATTAAGCATAGATACATTTCTGCCATAAACCAATTTTTTAGCTCTTTCAAAGTCTTCCTTATTAATTCCATTTTTGTGAAGTTCTAAAACTGCCTCTTTAATCATTTTAGCCGCTTTGTCAGGATCTTTTGACTCTCCAGAAAAGATAACTGCAGCATATCCTGTTCCTTCAAAGTATTCATAGCCAAAAGAATCATTTATTAATTTTTCGTCCATTAAATCTTTATATAACTTAGATGACCTAGATGCAAATGATTGCAAAATAATATCAGTTTGCGCAAGCTGCTCATCAGTAAGTCTACTATCTTTAGCCTCTTCTTTAAAACCCAGTTGAAAAGTAGGCATTGCAATTTCAAAATGCTGCTCTATTCTATCTGTCACCACATTATAAGGTTCTTTTGGTAATATACATTCTGGTACCTTGCTGTCACTTTTCTTCACCATTTCATTAACTATTTTAAAAACATTATCAGGATCCACATTTCCCGCAACACAAAGCACCATATTGCTAGGATTGTAAAATCCATTATAACACTCATATAAGTTTTCCGGGTTAATCTTAGAAATCGATTCTATACTTCCCGCTATATCTAGTTTAACCGGATGATTATGATACATAGCAGCAAGTAAATTAAACATTACTCTCCAGGACGGATCATCATCATACATTTTTATTTCTTGACTTATTATTCCACGCTCTTTTTCTACAGTTTCATCAGTAAAATACGGAGACTGTACAAAATCTAAAAGTATTTTAAGGGATTCTTCGAATTTTTCAGTGCAAGAAAATAAATAGCACGTTAAGTCAAATGAAGTATACGCATTAGCGCAAGCTCCTGTTTTAGCATACTTTGAAAAAGCATCACCATCTTCACTTTCAAATAATTTATGCTCAAGATAATGTGCAATGCCGGCTGGGACTTTAATCACTTCATCTTTTCCGCATACTTTAAAACTTGTATTTATAGATCCATATTTTGTTCCTATTATTGCATAAGTCGAGTTATAACCTTCTTTTGGGTACACAAAAACTTTTAGTCCCGACTCGTGTTCAATAAAAAAATACTTGTCACCGATTCTATCACTTTTTATTTCTTTTAAAATCATTATGACACCTCCTCGTTCCCGACTAAAGCATAAATCGTATCGAGTTTAATCATATTAGCAGACTTTATAACTTGCTCTTTTGTGACTTTATTCACATCTTCTACAAATTGTTCAGGAGATAAAAATTCCTTATCAAATACTTGCGATAAATAAAAGCTTTCAAGACCACTTAAAAAATCTCCTATAGTTCTATAGCTATTTGTTAAACTCTTTTTTGTATTATCTAATTCAGCATCAGTAAAGTTCCCTTTTTTTATTTCTTCAAGCTGATTTAATATTTCTTTTTTCGCTTTATCTATATTTTTTCTTTCAACGCCGCTTTGCACCAACATGATTCCTTTACTTCTATCATATCCGGCAGAACAATAATAACAAAGGCTTAGTTTTTCTCTAACATTTAAAAATAGCTTCGACTGAGGTGTAGCCCCAAAAAGAGAAACAGCAACTCTTGTAGCTATAACTTCTGGATCCATAAGTGCCACTCCTGTTCTAAAGCCCATAACTAATTTAGACTGTGAAATATCCATTTCATCGCTTTTTTCCTTAATATTATCAACGTCTTTTATTATCTGAGTATCGCAATTTAAAACTTTCTCTCTTTTTATTTTTGAAAAAGCTTTTTTAAAAACTTCAAGTGCAGACTCATTATCCGCATCGCCTAACATCATAATTTCTATTTTGGCTGTTCTCAATACACGTTTCCAAGCTTCAAATACATCATCAGGAGTTAACCTTAATACTTGAGTTTTTTCCCCAAACCTGCTGATCCCAAATTTCTCTTTTTCGCACATAATTTGTTCGCAGCGTATTTTTGCAAGAACCCTTTTATCGTTATATTCAGAATCAATCAATTCTACAAGTTGTCTTTTCTCTTGTTCAACGTTTTCTTCTTTAAACGTTCCGTTTTCAATCATTGGATCAAAAATTATATCACATAAAAGTTGCGTAAGTTGCGAAGAAAGGCTTTCTCCCGAAAAAGCATATCTATCATCTAAAAAAGAAACTGAAACAGTAAGCGTTTGTATGTCTCCTATTTTCCCTACATCTGCAAATAACGATGCTCCATAAAGATCTGCAAGCTTTTTATTAAGGCTTGTAAAATCCGGATATTTCCTGCATGAATGGCTTAGCACAAACGGTAAAATAGCATAAGCTGATACGTTTTCACTATCAAGTGGTAAAAATGAAGTAACTGATATTCTGCCTGTTTTAAAGCGCTGATCTTTTATAACATTAAAATTTATTCCATTATCGATTTCAAAACGAGAAAAACTACTTTTCACTAAGGCCCCTCCTATATTTAATTTTCTAAGCCAAACTATTAATAGTTATTATACCATAAACTATGTTAATTTATCTACCATATAAAGAAAAGTATAATTATAGTTATTGGGTATTAAACTATCGATTTATTGACTAAAATCAAATCTATGGTAAAATTATATATAATCTTTAAGTATATAGTTTTCAAAATAAAATATAGATGGTGATGAATATGGATAATAATATCATTTCTTTAGTTCTGTTTTCCATAAGAGTTTTCCTGTCGTTTCTTAGCGTAGTTATTATAACTCTTTGCTTTAAGTCAATGAGAAATCATACTCGTCGCAACGGAGCTTTAATAATTCTTCAAAATGCTTACACAAAAAAAGAGTACCCGGTTTTATTTTGGGAAAATAGCATTGGAAGAAGCAAAAATTGCGATATTGTAATTCCTGATTCCACAATCTCAAGGGATCATGCCGTCCTTTTTAGAAGAAAAAATGGTTGGTTTATTTCCGATACTAATTCTAAATATGGAGTCCTGGTAAACGGTAAAAAAATAAAAGATAAAACTAAACTCAACATAAATGATACTATATCCCTAGGTGCCACAACCCTTAACCTCTTGAAAGCATCCGATTCACGTGACATTTCATCAAACTATGAACCGTCTATAAACATTTCTAGTCCTCTAAACCCATCACGAAATCTATTCCTTGTCACTTTATTTTTAATTTTAAACGGTAGTGAACCGATATTGCAATCCCAGTCTATAAGTTTATATAAAACAGGTCCGCTTGTTATATTCATTTTGTTATCCTGGTTATTTTTTATTATATCAACATTAATATTAAAACGTCGTACTTTTGAACTTGAAACGTTAGCGATTTTCTTATCAGGAATTGGAATTACACTTATAAGCAACGCAAAACCCGACGAAGCTTTTATGCAATTATTAACCACAGCTATTGGGATGGTTTTATTTTGCGTAATAATTGGAATCATAAAAAATCCTGATATTGCTGGAAAAATGCAAATTATGATCGCCATTTTAGCAGTTGGTTTATTTATTGTTAACTTAATTTTTGCAAAAGAAATAAACGGGGCAAAAAACTGGATAACTCTTGCATCGTTTTCTATACAACCATCGGAATTTATAAAAATAGCTTTTATATTTGTAGGCGCTTCAACGCTTGATGATTTGCAAACTACCAAAAGTTTAACATGGTTTATTTTATTCTCTTCTATATGTATAGGATGTCTCTTCCTCATGAAAGATTTTGGTACTGCGTGTATATTCTTTGTAGCTTTTTTAGTAATTGCATTTATGCGTTCTGGAAGCATCCGTACACTTATTTTATCCTGCAGTGCCGCTGCTTTGGGAGTATTTTTAATTCTAACCTTTAAACCATATATAAAAGACAGGTTTTCAGTATGGGGGAATGTGTGGGAGCATGCAAACGAATTAGGGTTTCAGCAAACTCGTGTACTTGCATACAGTGCAAGTGGTGGGTTATTTGGTGTAGGCGTTGGTAACGGATGTTTAAAAAACGTTTTTGCATCTATAGGTGACCTTATGTTTGGAGTGGTCTGCGAAGAAATGGGACTTATTGTCGCTATTACTATTGCGCTTATACTTGCTGGTTTCTCATTTTCTGCACACTCTCAAACTTCCAAAAGCCGTTCTACATTTTATTCCATTAGTTCTTGTGCCGCTGCTTCTATGCTAATATTTCAAGCTGCACTACATATTTTTGGAACAACAGATATCCTGCCTTTAACTGGTGTAACCTTGCCATTTGTCAGCCTTGGTGGTTCAAGTATGATATCTTCGTTTGGGCTTTTAGCTTTTATAAAAGCTGCTGATGAAAGAACTTATGCCCTTAAAAAAACTTATTAGGTGGTATATTTATGAGGAATACACGAACTCGTTCAATAGTGTTGTCATTAATGACTTTACTATTTCTTTTTGGGATTGGCCTTTTTGTATTTAGATATATTACAAATGCTAGTTCATGGGCTTTTAGCCCCGTAAACAAACATTTTTCTCGTGAACAACTAGTTAAAGCTGGCGATATTGTAGATTGTAATAACGTTTTGCTTGCACACAGTGAAAACGGTAAACGCAAATATAATGACGATGAAAATACTCGCCGCGCACTTTTGCATACTGTAGGCGATAATACTTCTCATATACCAAGCTCTGTTCAAACTTTATATCATGATGAATTATATGGATATAACTTTATTTTAGGTGTAAATTCCCCAGAAGTCTTAGGTAAAAGTAAAAATATAAAGATTACTCTTGATAGTGAGGTTTGCAAAGTTGCACTAAATGCGCTTGGTAGTCATAAGGGTGCTGTGTGTGTATATAACTATAAAACTGGAGAAATTGTTTGCATGGTAAGCACACCCACTTATGACCCCTATCACCCTGAAGTAGTTGAAAAAGATAGTTCAGAAAAATATGAAGGTGCCTATATTAATAGAGTCCTTAATTCATCATATACCCCTGGTTCTGTGTTTAAAATTATTACTAGTGCATCAGGGCTTGCCTACCTTGATGATATGGAAAATAAAACTTATTCTTGCCATCAAACAGAACTAGTAAATAATAAGAAAATCACATGTCTTGGTTCTCATGGAGATATAAACCTTAAAAATGCTATGATGAGATCTTGCAACATTTATTTTGCAGATCTTGCAATTGAGCTTGGCAATGAACAAATGACAAATACCGCTAATTCTATGGGTTTTAATCGAAGTTTTCAAATCGATAGAGTAAAAACTAAAAAAAGTTTTTATAACGTTGATAAAGCTGATGACTATAATCTAGGTTGGTCTGGTATTGGCCAATATAATGACTTATTAAACCCCATGCATAGCGTAATTTTGATGGGTGCAGTTGCAAATTCTGGAGAGGCTTGCACCCCGCATTTTATAAAAGATATTTATTTAGACAAGCCTTCAAGTAATGCAAGGTACCGTACTTTAGGCTCAAAAGAAAAACTTTTGCCTAAAAATACCGCAGATATACTTAAGGGTATAATGAGATATAATGTTACTGCAAATTATGGAGACTCTATGTTTCCCCATTTAAATGTATGTGCCAAGACTGGAACTGCTGAAGTTGGGGAGGATAAAGAACCTCACGGATGGATGATTGGTTTTTCATCTAATGATGACACACCTTTGGCATTTTGCGTAATTGTAGAAAACTCAGGTTATGGTTCTAAAACTGCTGGTCCTATTGCTGAAAAAGTTTTAAACTACGCTGCAAAGAGATTAAAATAAACCTAGCAAACTACACGTTCTTAAAACCCTTACCTTGACAGACCTATCGGTCCATGCTATAATTAGAAACAGCGAAATCAAGGAGGTACCCCTTAAATGGAAAATGTTTTAAAGACCACTAATCTAACAAAAACATTCTCAAAAAAAGTGGCTGTAAAAAATGTAAATATGAATATAAAAAAGGGAGACATTTATGGATTCATCGGTAAAAACGGTGCGGGTAAAACCACTCTTATAAAGATGATTGTTGGTCTTTCTTCTCAAACTAGCGGAAATATTGAATTATTTGATAGCAAAAAACTAAACGAAGGTAGACGTAAAATTGGTACTGTTATAGAATCACCTGCATTTGCTCCTAATTTAACTGCTTATCAAAATATGTATATACAATGGAAGTTACTTGGATCTAAAGATAAATCAATAATAAAAGAAACTTTAGCTCTTGTTGGTCTTTCTTCTGTTGGTAATAAAAAAGTTAAAAAGTTTTCCCTTGGCATGAAACAAAGGCTCGGAATTGCAATGGCACTTATGGGAAACCCAGAATTTTTAGTTCTTGATGAACCAACAAATGGCCTTGACCCTGAAGGTATTGTTGAAATTCGGCACATGCTAAAAAAATTAAACGAGGAAAAAGGCATCACCATGCTTATTTCAAGCCATATACTAAGTGAACTGGCCAAATTAGCAACCCGCTATGGGATAATAAATAATGGTGAAATCATAGAAGAGTTTTCAGATAATGAGCTAGCTAAGCGTTGTAACTCTAGTCTTATTGTAAAGGTTGATAACGTAAAGAAAGCATATGAAATTTTAAAAGATGAACTAAAAACTGAAAATTTCACTGTGTTAAACGAAAACACTTTAGAAATAAATGATTTTACAGATAATCCCGGTCTTGTAAACAGTACTCTTTCTAAAAGTGATATTATAGTTGATTCTATATCAAATAAATCAATAGACCTTGAAGAATACTTTATGCAGGTGATAGGCGGAGGTAATAAAGATGATTAACATATTAAAGACAGATTTTTATAAAGCTTTTAGAGCTACTTCATTTTGGGTAACGTCAACCCTTGTTATCCTCTTTTCTTTGCTTGAATCATTTCTTATCTTCTGGGGATTTAAAATGACTGTTGATAATGCGGAACTTCTTGACCTAATGGGTAATTATATTCCAGGATTCTTTCAAGCCGTTTTAGGAATAATATCTCAAAACATATTTTTAAGTGGTATTTTTGCCTGCGTGTTTGCTACATCAGATTTTACCCACGGTACAATAAAAAATATAGCCTCCAAAGGGTATAGACGTGAATACATATATGCATCAAAATTTATAACTACCTTAGGTGTTACAATTATTCACTTTATTCTATGTTTCTTAACCTCTTTTATAACTGCTCAAATCGTAATCGGCAATAAAATCCCTGATTTTTTTAAATATAGTAATTATGATATAAAAAATATTTTTGCATTGTCGCTTCAAATTATAGCATATATCTCGTTAGCTCTTCTCTTAGCTATGCTTTTTCGTTCTACTGGTCCTACAATTGCAACTTTTCTAGGATTTATATTTCTTGAAGGTACTTTTATCGAGCTAATAGATCAATTTATTAATCATGTATTACATCAAAATTTTTCTATAAGCGCCTACTCGATTTCACGTGCGGTCGCTGATTCTTATATGTTAAGAGGCTCAATAGTTATCCTAATTTACATCGTAATCTTTACTTTAATAGGAATGTATTCGTTTAATAAACGTGATATAAATTAATAATAAAATTGTTTTTTTCAAAAAATCACAAGAGAGGTACAACGTACGTTGTACCTCTCTTGTTTTATACACAAATCATCAAACCGGGTGTACTTTATTTTCAATATCCCCATATTTTGCGTTTAAGCCATACTTTTTAGCTCGACGTTTTTCAAAGAATTCTACCGCTATTTTGGGAAACTGGGCATAAGCTAAAACGTCTTCATCGGTTTCAATAAATTCTTTTATTTCTGATGATAAATTCTGGAGTTCTGGCGATAACAAATCTGCTGGCCTGCAAGTAATTATATCGTCGTCTCCTATAATTTTTGTTTTAAACTTTTCATCTATTGGCATCGGTGTTTTTCCGTATTTACCTGCAATCAAATCTTTAAATTCACTGGTGCACATTTTATATCTTGCATTGTTTATAACGTTAAATACAGCTTGGGTACCAATTATTTGAGACGTTGGTGTAACTAAAGGCGGATATCCTGCATCTTTTCGCACTCGTGGAACTTCTTCTAAAACTTTTTGGAATTCATCTTCCTTACCTGCTTGCTTTAGCTGTAACAATAAGTTTGATAGCATTCCTCCTGGCACTTGATAAATAAGTGCTCTCGTGTCAGACATCAACATCTGTGGATCAAGCAATCCTGAATTTATATATTTTTCTCTAAGCTTTACAAAGTAATCGCGAATCTCATTTAAAAGAACTAAATCAAGTCCTGTATCATATTGGGTATCGTTAAGTGCTACAACCAATGATTCTGTTGCTATATGAGAAGTCCCTTGCGCAAATGGAGACATTGCTGTATCTACAATATCAACTCCGGCACCTATCCCCTCAAGAATGCACATCGAAGCTAGTCCTGACGTAGAGTGAGTATGCAATTGTATTGGCAAATCTATAGTTTGCTTTAAGGCATTTATTATTTCCGCTGTTTTGGGCGGGGTAAGCAAACCAGCCATATCTTTAATGCAAATTGAATCCACACCTTCGTCTGAAAGTTGCTTTGCATAGTTTACAAAGTATTCCGGAGTAAACATCTCACCAGTAGTGTATGATATTGCAGCCTGAACATGTATATTTTCTTTTTTGGCAGCTTTAATTGAAGTTGTTAAATTTCTTATATCGTTTAATGCATCAAATATTCTAATTATGTCAATTCCATTATAAGCCGAACGCTGCACAAAATACTCAACAACATCATCTGCATAATGCCTGTATCCAAGCATGTTTTGACCCCTAAACAACATCTGAAGTTTAGTGTTTTTACAATGTTCTCTTATTAACTTAAGTCGCTCCCACGGATCTTCATCAAGGAATCGTAAGCATGCATCAAAAGTCGCACCTCCCCAACATTCCAATGAATAAAACCCTACGTTATCAAGTTTACTTAATATCGGCAACATATCATCTGTTGGCATTCTTGTTGCTATTAAAGATTGTTGCGCATCCCTTAAGATAGTCTCAGTTATTAACATTTTCTTTTTCATTATGTCGTATCCCCCATAAATAAAATAGAACCTGCACTAGATAACATCTGCTGGAATGTAATTTATAAATGAATATTATTTTTTCTTTTTATTATATACCTCGGGAAACTAAAAACCAAAAGTCTACTCTAAAACTGCAATAACCTGATCAACACTAATGCTTTGACCTTTCTTGGCATTTATAGAAACTATCTTCCCGTCTCTTGGTGATAAAATCTCATTTTCCATCTTCATTGCTTCTAGCATAGCAATAACCTCGCCCTTTTTAACCACCTGATCCACCGACACATTTATTGATATAATGTTTCCAGACATCGGTGCAGTTATTGGCTCTCCACTACTTAATAAAACATTATTTGTTTGATTTAAATTTTCACCGGATGGACGCTCACTATTATCTTTAAAGGGGCTATCCCCTGAATCATTAATTTCTTCTACAGTTACATCATATAATTTCCCATCAACGGTAATCTTTAAATGTTTCATAAAAAACCTCCACACTATTTAAAAGTAGACAATACATTTTTAGAGCAAAAAAGTTCTAAAAGAGAAAATAGCTCCTTGCGAGTATCAAGCGGGTCAATAACATCACTTATAATGCCATTTTTTGATGCGATAAGCGGACTTGCTGACTCTTGTTGGAACTTAGCCATATAAATTTTTCTATCTTTAATGGGATCTTCAGATTTTTTTAAGTCATCGTTATAAGAAATAGTCGCCATTGCTTTATATGGCAATAAAGATATTTTTGCACAAGGCCAAGCAAGAGTAGTGCTGCAATTAATGTCATCTGATAAAACTACCGATGCAAGCGAACCATAAAGTTCACCTAAAATCACGTTAAATTTTTGTACTTTACTTAAATTATAAGCTTTATAAAAATCTATTGCACATTGCGAAGAAGCAAATTCTTTCGAGTCAAAAAACGAAATAACAGGAATATTAAACCGATCACAAAAACTTATAAATCTTTGAACTTTTGCTACATCTTCTTTGTCAATTAACTTGCTCACAGCCCCACTAGTCAAAGCCACCACACAAACGGTTACACCACCTATTTTAGCAATTCCAACACAAAAAGCTTGTCCACAACTGTGGGATAATTCAGCAAAACTTTTATCATCAAAAATAACCTCAATTATATCAGTTTTAACGTCGTAAGCGTTATTATTATAAATACTGTTAATAACAAGTTCAAACCCATCAAAACTAGAATTAACAGGTTCTTTAAAAGTTCCTTTAGGCGCTGGTGAACTAGAGTTTGACGGTAACATCGAAATCAAATTCCTAACACTAGAAAACGCACTATCGCTATCCTGCACCAACATATCAACAATACTATTTTTGTCATTTTCCAAAGAGGAGGTTCCATCCTCCTTTATATTGACCGATATATCAGAACTTTCAGTTGCTATTAAAATATCTGCGCTTCTTGCAAGAACACAGTTAAGCCCTAAGCAAGGCCCTAAAACCACTGATATCTGAGGAACCTCAGTAGACAATTTTAAGCTGCTACTTATTAGTTCGCCCATACCTACTAATAAATCTTCTCCATTGTCTAATTTCATTCCCGATGAAGCATATATTCCTACGATAGGTACTCGTGCTTTACTAGCCAAAGCATATAATCTTTTTAATTTTTTTATATGCTGATTTGATATAACACCCTCGCACTCATCAAAACCTTGGCAAAATGCATAAGCAGGTCTTCCATTAATAGCTCCAAACCCACACATAACCTCTGCACAATTTAAAGAATCACAAATACCAGTATCAATTGGTGTAAAAGAATCTTTATCAAATAAATCCTGCAAAATTCTGTAGGACTTCTGTGTTAAAACTTCTTGTTTTTGTTTTTTTAATTGTTCTACTAACCCAGTCATATCCATAAAAAATCCTCCGATATTCTAATTTACAATATAGAGCTAAATATGCTAAATTAATAAGTAAACAAAAAATAAAAATTATTTTCTTTTTTCCATTCTCGCTAAACGTTTTACTTCTTCAGCTGTAAGATCCCTCCATTTACCTGGCTTTAACATACCTAATTTTAGCGTGCCTATAGAAATCCTTTTTAATCTTGCAACTTCAAGGTTAACCTGCTCACACATTTTTCTTATCTGCCTATTTCGTCCCTCTTTAAGTGCTATTTCTAAAACTACTCTTTGGGCTTCCGTTTTAATCACAGTTATTTTAGCGGGTTCTGTTTTGTATCCATCAATCTCCATACCGGAACTCATTTTAACTAATTGATCCTCAGTCACTTTGGGCTTAACAGTAACTCTATATACTTTTTCAATATGCTTTGAAGGATGTATAACAGCATTTGCAAAATCTCCATCATTAGTCATAAGCAAAAGCCCTTCTGAATCTTTATCAAGCCTTCCAACTGGATATACTTTTTCTGGTACATCCAAAGTCAAATTCGCTACACACTTTCTATCTAACTCATCATTCATTGTTGAAACATATCCACGTGGCTTATTTAACATAATATAATATTTCTTTGTCTTATAATCAACTGGCCTGCCACCCACTGCAACCTTATCTATTTTTGGGTCAACCTTATCCCCAATACAAGCTTTTTTTCCATTTACAAAAACTATTCCTTTTTTTATCATATCCTCAGCTTTTCTTCTTGAAGCCACACCACAATCAGATAGCATTTTTTGAATTCTTATTTTCTCCAACCTTAAAATCCTCCGCAACTAATAAAAAGCCCCTTAAAGAAATCGTATAGTTTAACCCAAACATTTCTTTTTTGCTTTACCATATCCTCATCTTTTGAAACCAATAAGTCATTGGATGCTATTACTTTTCCATTAAGTTTATACTTTACTTTTCCAACTACTTGGCCTTCTTTTAACGGTGCATATAAAAACGATGGTACTTCTACCACTCTTTCGACTTTATCTTTATCAGACTTTTGCAAAGTAGCTTTAACTTTATCCTGCGCAAATACTGAAATTTCATTAACCTTACCGCCCACCAGGGGTACAGTTATCGAATCTTTCTCTCTAAAAACAACTGTAGCTACTTTTGAAAATCCATAATCGAGCAGCTTTTCATGGTCGTTCCAGTCGTCTCCAGCGTTTAAAGTGACAGCAACCAATCGAGTATGATTTCTTTCAGCTGCAGATACAAGGCATCTTCCTGCTAATTTTGTAAACCCTGTTTTTACACCTATGCACCCCTCATAACGTTTTAACATTCTATTTTCATTATAAAAGGTTTTTATCTCATCTGGTTCTATAAATGGTACTTCTACTCTCTTTTTAGAAGATATATCATAAAATGCTTTATTCTCAAGCGCATAAGCTCCAAGCAAAGCCATATCATAAGCAGTGGAATGGTGGTTACCTTTATCAAGGCCAGATGGAGTTTCAAAATATGTATCTTTAAGACCTATTTGCGCTGCTTTCTTGTTCATCATATCCACAAATCCATCAACAGAACCTCCAAGGGTAATTGCAACTGAGTTAGCAGCATCATTCCCGGATACTGTGAGCATTCCCTTAGCAAGACTTGAAAGCGGTAAAACCTGCCCTACTTGCAAATACATAGAAGACCCTTCTACGGGTACCATCTTATCTGTTATGCTAACCTTAGCGTCATCTCCTTGAGCTGCTTCTAAGGCTAAAAGAGCTGTCATAATCTTTGTAGTACTTGCCATAGGCCTTGGTTCTTTTTCATTTTTGCCGTAAATAATTTCTCCCGTATCTGCACAAATTACAACAGCAGACTGTGCAGAAAGCGATGGTATATCTTCAGTTTGAGCATTGGCACCAATAGCCACAGATGAAATAAGCATACAATCTAAAATTATAATAGACAATAACTTCTTACACAAATTAGCCACTTCCTTACAATATTAAAAATTCTATAGTAAGTCCCTTTGCTAATTATATGCAATGAAGTTAAAACCAGAACAAAAATTTACTTTGTTTTTAACTCCGTTGCTTTGATTACAGTAGTATTCTTATCTTCTTTTTTTAAAATAGAGCTTATCTTATCAACAACTTCAGGAACCATGTCTATAACCTTACTAGTTGCTGAAAGTGTTGGTTCGGCATGTAATATTTTCATATTTCCGTCTTTGCTAACAGACAAAAAAGCAATAGGAGAAATAGTAACACCGGCACCACTTCCGCCTCCAAACAGACCATCTTTACTATCCTTCTTACCAGAAAATTCAGACCCGCCACTTGCAAATCCATAAGACACCTTAGAAACAGGAATAATACTACAACCATTATCGAGTGTGATTGTTTCCCCGATGATAGTATTTACATCCACCAATTCTCTGATTTTCTCCATAGTTGTATCTACCATATTATTTATTGAACATTCGCTCATTTTGACACACCCCTTCTTAATTTTACATTGATTTGGCTTAAATACAAGTTTTTTATAAAATTAAACAGCATACATAGTGCTATTTTTACAATTGATAACGGAATAAAATGAATTTTTGTAGCGCAGTTGACTTTTGATTCTTCAAAGTTAAACCCTGGTACTATGTTTATATGAGAGTTATTTAAATCTGAATTTTTTAGCAGAACAGACGATGCAAAACTAATAAAAGAATATACTTTTCCATATTTTATAGCAGTATCAGCAGCGTCCTCCCCTACAACTACAATAGAAAGATCAATAAAATCTATATATATCTTTTTAAAAAGTTCTTTAGCGGACCCTAAAACAATTTTTATAATTTCTTTTAAAATCTTTAAAAATCCACCAAAACCTTTTTCTTTTATTATACCAGAAATTTTATTCTCTTTAACTTTTAATTTTTCATCTTTTTCTTTATCATTCTTCTTTATTGTTTTATTGTTTACGTTTTTCTTTTCCTTTTTAGGAAACAAAGTAAAAGAAAAAAATAAAAATTTTATTTTTATTTCGAGATATTCAGAAAAATTAAAATAAATATACATAGGGCAAAGAAGCAGAAGAAATAGTAATAAAATTATTCCCAATAAAACATATAAAACTATCATTTTACCTCCGTAATAAATATTATTTTTCTTCTAAAACCTCTTTTAATTCTGGCTCACTCTTAACCTCAGGCAATTCATCAACAGACGCAATGCCAAAGCACTTTAAAAAGTTAAGGGTTGTCCCATATAAAAGCGGTCTACCTGGTAATTCTAGCCTACCTTTTTCTTCTATTAAATCTCTTGCAATAAGGTTATAAACTATGCTCGCGCAATCAACACCTCTTATTTGTTCAACAAACGATTTTGTAACAGGTTGATTATAAGCTATAATTGCAAGAACTTCCATAGCTGCTTGCGATAACGGTGTATGACGCCTTAAATCTACAGCACGTCTTACATAATTAGAATACCGTGGTTTAGTACACATTTGATATGCATCATTTAATTTTATAATACAAATACCACTTTCATCCTTATCAAAATCATCAATTAGGTTTCCCATTAACTTTACAACCGTGGTTTTATCAATATCTAGTGCAACTGATAATCTTTCTGCAGATATTGGATCGCCACTTGCAAACAATATCGCTTGTATAGCCGCTTTAGCTTTCTTTACTTCCAAAATTAACACCACCGTTTAAAAGCTTAATTTTATTATTGTGTTCATCTAAACTTATTCTTTTTCCTTTAACTAGTTCCAAAACAGCTAAAAAGGTAGCAACCAAATCCGATTTAGATTTACTTTCATAAAAAAGCGAAACATAACTAGCTTCACCTGTTTTCCACAGCCTTCTTAGTACAAAAATAACCTTTGAAAAAACTGAAACTATCTTTTTTGAAACTATTTCTGAAAAAGATTCTCTTGACGGAGGTAACTTCTGATTTTTCTTACCCACAGCGTCCACATATGATTTTAGTATTTCAAATATATTATGTTTTATCTTATACGCCATATCAAGGTCAACTTTTTCAGCATCTCTAGAGATAAAATCAAGATCCATTTGTTCAGCCATCATTTTTGCTACTTCTTGACATTGCTTATATTCAAGCAATTGACCTGTTAATTCTTGCTTTAAGGCCTCTGCTTCTTCATGCTTAGGTAATAGTAATACTGTTTTTATATAAACAAGCCTTGCTGCCATCTCTAAAAACTCACTGGAGACATCCATATTATGTTCTTTCATTTTTTCAATATGCTCAAGATACTGAGTTAATAGCTCGGATATTTGTATATCATATATATTGAGTTTATTTTTTTTAATCAAATGTAATAACAAATCAAGAGGACCTTCAAAAGTATCTAGTTTATAAGATAATTGCTCCATAAAATTCCTCCCAAAAGCTTTTAAAAAGAATTAAAAGGCAACGATGCTGTCCACATTATTCCCTCTGAAATAATTCTCTGAACAAAAATTAAAGGAAAAGATAAAACACCTGTAAATAGTAATATAAAAACTGCAATCATAATATATCTTTGATTCTGATAGTATTTATATAATATTTTATCCGGCAAACACACAGCTAAAATCTTGGATCCGTCAAGTGGTGGTAATGGAATTAAATTAAAAACAGCAAGGCCAATATTCATACTTATAAAAGAATAAATAAATGTCAAAAGATACATAAATACTTTTTGAGAAACAAGCCCTCCTCCAAAATATACAAGTGCCTCAAAAGAAAACGCAGCAATAAGGGCTGCCAATAAATTAGACATCGGCCCCGCTAAAGCAGTAATTGCCATTCCTAACTTAGGGTTTTTAAAGTTTCTCGGGTCTATTGGCACTGGTTTTGCCCAACCAAATCTAAATAAAATCATAGCAGCAGCACCTAATGGATCTATATGTTTTAAAGGATTTAAAGATAATCTTCCGCTATATTTTGCAGTGTTATCGCCCAATTTATAAGCTACAAATCCATGCGCCCACTCATGTATTGGCATAATTAGAAAGATCGTTAAAAGTATAGAAAAGATTATTGTAATAGCTACTTCTAAAGTCATTCCTGGTTGTAAAAACCACATCCTTGCAGTCCCTCCTTTATAAATAATTATATAATTTAAATTACAAAAACACAAGCTTTATAAAAATGTATATATTAAAATTTAGACAACACTTTAAAAAAACTTGCTTTTTCTTTAAAAATCTGTTAGTATATTAATATTATACATTGGCACTTAAGGAGGTGCAAACACATGGCAAAATGTGATATTTGTGGAAAAAATATTGCCTTCGGGATAAAAGTCTCTCATTCTCATAGGCGTTCTAACAGAACTTTTAAACCAAATGTTAAACGTGTTAAAGCTTTAATAAACGGAACTCCCATGCGTGTTCATGCTTGTACTCGTTGCCTACGTTCAGGTAAGGTAAGCAGAGCTGTTTAATTATTTTATTAATGCAGATAATATTTAAAGAGAAAAACTTTAATAGTATTTCTCTTCCACATAATAAAAGCTCAAAAGATTCTGTGATTCTTTTGAGTTTTTTATATTTTTAATTCCTCCTCGCGCTAAAGCCTTAAAGAAACATAATATATTCATCTTTTACAATAAAAAAGTCTCACAGCCTAACAGCGGCAATATATTGCTTTATAGTGAAACCTAAAATAGTTATTATATTGACTTGTTTACTAAAACACTGTATAATTTAACCAGGATTTTTAATATTTTTAAGGAGTGCGTCATTATGACTATTGAAGAATTTATATCTCTAGCAAAAAACTGCTCAACTAAAGCTGAGCTCTCCTCATTAGCAAAATCCAATGGAATAACTTTAAAAGGTGATGACCTTAATAATTTATTTCAAAAAATAGTAGATGGTGAAGAATTAAGTGATGAATCTTTAGAATCGGCTGCAGGAGGCACAACATACGGAATTTCCTCTCAGCAATTAAAGGATTTTATTTATAAAAAGTAAAACGTTTTTTAGAGTGTGGTATGTAAACTTAAAATTATAAATAGCAAATAAAAAATAAGTGAAGCTATAGCTTCACTTATTTTTTATGATCATAACTATTTTGCAATGGTTATCTTTTTTTCTTCGCCATTTAATAGTCTTACAATATTCTTTTTATGTTTATAAATAACGAAACCGCCTGTAAGCACAGAAATTGTTGTAGAAATAACCAAATACCCAAAGGTAACATTTCTTGCATATCCTAAATAATCAAAAAAGTATGTAATTAAAAAAGTAAAAATCGGATATGATATTGCAGCTAAAACTGATCCTAAAGATACTAAGCGAGTTATTAGCACAACAATTAAAAATAGAGATAAACACAAAGCCGCTACTCGCCAGTCTGTCATAATCAGTAAAGATAATGCTGTTAACACAGCTTTGCCACCTCTAAGACCAAAAAAACATGGGTAAACATGGCCAACAAGGCATGCTATACCTGCAATATATATTCCGTATTGAACGATACAAAATTCTGGTACCCCAGGAATTATAATAAAAGAAAAAATCCATTTCCCAATCAAACAAGCTACTATTCCTTTAAAGAAATCACCTAACATAGTAAGAATTGCAGGCAATTTTCCAACAGAACGCAAAACATTTGTAAACCCAGCATTTCCGCTGCCCATTTCTCTTATATCAGAATTATTTTTAAAAAAACGGGTAATTAAAATTGAAAAACTTATACTTCCAATTAAATATCCTATAGTTGCAGTAATAACTAATTGCATCCAATAATGTTTTATAAAGTTAATAGTTTGAATATCCAAAAAATCACTCCCAGAATAAGACTATTTTTCATTTTTTTCTCTTATTATAAACCTTATTGGCGTTCCTTGCAAGGAAAAAACATCTCTGATTCTATTTTCAATATATCTCTGGTAAGAAAAATGAAAAAGTTGAGCTGAATTTACAAAAAAAACAAAAGTAGGTGGTTTCACAGAAACTTGAGTCATATAAAATATTTTTAATCTTCTTCCTTTATCTGTAGGAGGTTGAACCCTTACTACAGCATCTGCTAATACATCATTTAAGACACCTGTTGAAATTCTCATAGCATTTGAATTTGAAACCACAGATATAGTTTCAAAAAGAGTGTCAATCCTCTGGCCAGTTTTAGCTGAAATAAATATAATAGGAACGTAAGACATAAATGAAAAATCACTTTCTAATTTTTTCTTATAATTAAGCATCGTCTTATCATTTTTTGTCATTGCGTCCCACTTGTTTACAACAATAACGCATCCTTTGCCAGCATCCATAGCAAGCCCTGCAACTTTTGAATCTTGTTCTGTAAATCCTTCTATTGCATCTATCATTATAACACATACATCACTGCGTTCAATCGCCATCTTTGCTCTTATAACACTATATTTTTCTACATCATCATATACTTTATTTTTTCTTCTAAGACCAGCTGTGTCAATAAAATTAAAATGGCCGTATTTATTTTCGATAAACGTATCTATAGAATCTCTAGTAGTTCCTGCAATGTCAGAAACTATACATCTATTTTCACCAGTTATTTTGTTAATAAGCGAAGACTTCCCAACGTTTGGTTTACCAATAACAGCTACATTTATAGTAGTACCCTCATTTTCTTCACCTTTTATCGGCTCTGGTAGGTTTTTAAGCACCTCATCGAGCAAATCACCCGTTCCGTGGCCATGCACGGATGATACCATTACCGGGTCCCCTAGCCCTAAATTATAAAACTCATAAAAATTAGAATTAACCTCACCTATATTATCGCACTTATTTACGCAAACAATAACAGGTCTACCACTTTTTTGAAGCATAGATGCTACTTCTTTGTCAGTTGCCACAAGCCCAGTTTTTACATCTGCCACTAAAATAATAACATCTGCAGAGTCTATAGCAAGCTGCGCTTGATTTCTCATCTGAGATAAAATAATATCATCAGAATAAGGTTCTATTCCTCCTGTGTCCACCAATAAAAAAGTTCTATTTCGCCATTCACATTCCCCATAAATTCTATCTCTAGTAACTCCGGGGCTATCATCAACTATAGAAATACGTTGGCCAACTAGTTTATTAAACAAAGTAGATTTCCCAACATTCGGTCTTCCAACAATAGCAACAATTGGTGCAGCCATATTATCCCTCCATTCATACTGCATTTTAATGGCACTACTTATATATTAATCTTTAATAAAAAGTCTTTTTAACTTTCTAGGTATAAATTTTTACTACTTAAAACAAAAATAGAGAAGGGCAATAACCCCCTCTCTATATCTTTAAAAGAAAAAGAGATACTAAGCCTCTTTCTTTATAATTTCTCTGCCTTTATAATATCCGCAAGCCTTGCAAACTCTATGTGGTAACTTAAATTCACCGCATTGTGGACACTTCATAAGTGCAGGAGCCTCAAGTTTCCAGACATTCGAGCGTCTTTTGTCGCGTCTTGCTTTAGAAACTTTTCTCTTAGGGACTGCCATCTTTATGACCTCCTTAATAAGTCAATAATATTAATACAACAATAAGTTACATTATCGTTGTTATCGCCGGTAGAGCGAATGCTAGCAAATCTACGTTAATCAAATAGTAAAAACGGTGAATATAAATTATGCTTCCGCCCTTGACGTTACATTAGTTAATTATATAATTTTTAAAACCCTTTGTCAATAATAAAAAGAAAAATCCTATCTCTTAAAAATATATTTAGGATCATCTCTCTTTATATTTTAAGCGGTAAAATATATTTGATTTATATATTTAAAAAATATATAATAAAATTATCAAATTATATAATAGGAGGTTGCTCTAATGAAATTTAAAAAATTCATTTTAAAAAAGAGATTTTTTATAACTTTATTTTCACTATTGATTCTTACAACTTCTGCTTACTTTGTATATAAATCAATTAATAAATCTAATCCCGTAGTTAGTAGTTCTATCAACACTGTTCATAAGCTAAACACTGAAGGCTATGAAGATAACTTATCGTTTGTTGCTATTGCAAAAAATGAAGGGCCCTATATTAAAGAATGGATTGAATTTCATAAATTAGTGGGTGTTACAAAGTTTTATATTTATGATAACGAAAGCACTGATAACTTAAAAGAAATTTTACAAGATTATATTGATAGTGGAGAAGTTGTATATAAATATTATCCAGGACAAGGAAAACAATTAGTTGCATACCAAGAAGCAATTAATGATTATAAAAATAAAACTAAATATATGGGATTTATAGATTTAGATGAATTCGTGATTCCTGTTGAAAATGAGAGCTTAACTGATGCTATAGAAGACATCATGAAAAAAGATAACAAAATTGCAGGCGTTGGTATCAACTGGATGATATACGGTTCGTCTGGGCTAATTGATAAACCGGAGGGTTTAGTCACAGAAAATTATAAATATAGAGCTGTAAATGGTTTTGGAGCTAATAATCATATAAAAACAATCTGCAATCCCCGTAAAGTTATTAAACCATTAGAACCTCATTCTTTTAAATATGAACCGGAATATTATTGCGTAAATGAAGATTCTAAAAAAATATTTGGTCCATTTAATCCCGGTTGTTCTTACAAAAAGTTAAGAATAAATCATTATTTTTCTAAATCTCAAAACGAGTATATAAAAAAGAAAGATAGAGGTCTTGCCGATCATACTGATAATTTAAAAAGAACCATGAACGATTTTTATGCTCATGATAAAAATGATGTTTATGACTACATTATGGAAAAATATATGCAAAAACTAAAAACCAATTTGGATCTTTACGCATCTCCTATAATTAAAATTCCTACGCAATTTAAAACTTTCATACCAAAATTAGCTGCTGGTTTTTAATTAATTTCTAATATAATTAGCCTTAAAAGTTAATACAAAATAAAAGTCTACTTATTAAACATCATAGTTAATAAGTAGACTTTTTTAAAGTTGTATGCGTATTAATTTAACATGCTTTGGCTAATCATCTTCTAGTTATTGCTGAAGTATGTTTTTCTCTTATATATGTGGATTCAAAATCAGCTACATGCAATTTTACAGCCAATGGGTACTTTTCATAGGCAAGACTAACCGAAAAATCTCCACCCTTAGAGGAACTATCAAAACCACCCATATGCCATCTTATTGCCATTGCTTCAGCTGGTTTAAGACGCATAAACCGTTCTATTAAAAATACGGATTTTTCTCCGTGACCATAAGGGAAAATATCTTCAACCATATAAAAAGGTTGCTTTTCCCAGGATCCTGTTTCTTCGTTTTTCACGTTTCTTACTGAAACTTTATAAAATTCTGCCTTACACAAATCATGAAGCAAAGCACATATTGCAAAACTTTCTTCAGAATCTGTTTCCGCATCAAAATGTTTTTCTCTAAGGGTTTTATACACAGTCACACTATGTTGCACAAGCCCCCCCTCACACGCACAATGATATTTCGTACTAGCTGGCGCGGTAAAAAAGTCAGTTGTTAAAATCCAATCCAGAAGTTCTTTTGCACCCTGCCTTTTTATATTACTATTATATATTTCGATAAATTCTTCTTTAAAACTCACATTATAGCCTCCTTTTACCATATTATATCACAATATGAGTTTTAAATCTATTTAAACAACTTATCTTGCAAACTTTTTATTCTTTCTTTTCTTTTAGCGGTTTCCTTTTTATCTATACTCAACCTTCCATCGCCTGATATACATATTATATCTCCTGGCTTTGCTCCTACTGGCAACTCGGATATCTCAATTGCAAATAACTTCTGATCATCACTTTCACAAATGGCATAGATATCTTCAAATCTATCTATAGATAACATCACAATTAATCATTCCCCTTCTCGCAAAAAATTTTGATGTCATCTCCGTTTGTTGCAAAAGTCACTGTCCCGTCAAGATCGGTCCGATAAATTTTTATATTGTTTTCTTTTAAACGATTTATAATTTCCTTTTTAGGTAACTTATTTCTATCTTCTCCCACCGATATTACAGCATACGTCGGCCTTACATTATTTAAAAAGCTCTGAGAGGTTGAAGTTTTGCTTCCGTGATGGCCTATCTTTAATACATCCGCCTTTAGGTCAAAACCTGATGCTATCATATCTCTTTCTGATTCTTTTCCAGCGTCCCCTGTAAATAGAAAACTTCTATTTTTATATGTAACCTTAAAAACAATAGAATTACTATTCATATTGTCGTACTGTTCAACGGGTGCAAAAACATCTATTTTCATTTCACCTATATTATAGCTTTTTCCAGGAATCGGCTTATCAACCCTTATATTCTTTTTATCAAGTGAAACCAAAAGTTTTTCATAAGATTTAAATGTAGGAATAATCTCATCTTTTAGTTTAGGCATCATAAAAGATTTTATATTTAATTCATCTACAATTTTGCTCATACTTCCAACGTGATCACTGTGTTGATGAGTTAGAACTAAAAGATCAAGAGTTTTAACATCAAGTTTTCTTAAATATTCATTTACCACTTTATAAATACTTGTTTCTCCGGCATCGATTAAAATATTTTTGCCTTCACAAGTAATAAATATACTGTCGGCTTTTCCAACATCTAGCACATGAACAGACATCGGATAATCATCTGCGTGCCGTGAAAATTCTGTTACTCCACAGGCTGTAAAAACATTTTTCCACGCAGGTATCCCAAATGCTTGCAGCCCTAGCATTAAAAGCGAACTAAAAAATATAATTCCCACACTTAAGATAGTCAAAATTTTCTTATTTATATTTTTAAGTTTAAATTCTTTTTTCATAGAAATGACCTCTTTTTCTAATTTAGTCCTCTATATTTTTGCCAACAAATTGTTGATGTTTTATTAACACCTGTCTAGGCTTTGAACCTTCGTGTGGCCCTATTATCCCCATTTTTTCCATTTCATCTATTAGTCTTCCAGCTCTTGCATATCCTAGCCTTAAACGTCTTTGCAGCAACGACGTTGAAGCTTGTCCCGCTTCAATTACACATTTTATTGCTTCGTCGAGCATAGGGTCTTTATCG
>CAQZPH010000001.1:76894-82074 GCA_948933715.1 uncultured Eubacteriales bacterium
TTCTATTTCTTCAATTACATTCTGGTCATACTCATTTTCACCGTTATTTTTAATGAAACTCAAAACAGATTCTATTTCTCTATCTGTTAAATAGCATCCTTGAATCCTTATAGGTTTCGCAGAACCTACAGGCGAAAACAGCATATCACCCCTTCCAAGAAGCTTTTCAGCTCCACTTGCATCGAGAATCGTTCTAGAATCTATTTGCGAGGACACAGAAAGTGCTATTCTACTTGGGATATTTGCTTTTATAGTTCCAGTAATAACATCAACAGACGGTCTTTGAGTTGCTATAACTAAATGCATACCTGCAGCTCTAGCCATTTGCGCTAACCTACATATCGCATCTTCAACTTCATTAGGAGCTGCCATCATTAAATCTGCTAATTCATCTATAATGATAACGATTTGTGGCATCATTTCAGGTTTGTCTTTATCGTCTTTAAAGTCTCCTGACTTCAACTTGTTTTGCACCATTTTATTATAAGCTGTTAAATCTCGCACATTATTTTCAGCAAAAATGTTATATCTTTTTAACATCTCAGTAACTGCCCAATTAAGTGCACCAGCAGCTTTTCTTGGATCTGTTACAACAGGGACTAAAAGATGCGGAAGTCCATTATATATTCCCAGTTCAACTACCTTAGGGTCAACCATAAGTAATCGCACCGCATCAGGACTTGCCTTATATAACAAACTTATAATGAATGAATTTATACATACAGATTTACCTGATCCCGTTGATCCTGCAATCAAAAGGTGGGGCATTCTAGAAAGATCTGCAGTTATAATGTTTCCAGCTATATCCTTACCTAAGATAACTGTTAACTTACTTTTAGCATTCATAAATTTATCAGAACTTATAAGTTCCCTCATTTTTACCACGTTAACAATTTTGTTTGGAATTTCTATTCCAACAGCGGCTTTTCCTGGAATAGGCGCTTCTATTCTAACACCAGATGCTGCTAGGTTTAATGCTATATCGTCTGCTAAGTTTGTTATTTTACTAATTTTAACTCCTGCAGCTGGAGAAAGTTCATATCTAGTAACTGCAGGCCCCCGGCTTATATCTACAATTTTAGTTTGCACTGAAAAACTTTTTAGTGTATCAACAAGCATTTGCCCATTTGCTTGAAGTTCACTTCTTATATCAGTTTTGTTTTGTTCTTTAGTAGGATCTAGTAAGGATACCGGCGGATACTTATACGAACCATCATCTGGATTATCAGGAAACATTTTTACTTCACTTACTTTAAATTCGGCAGCAGTTTCTTTTTTCTTTTTCTTTCTATCAAAAAATGCTCTAGGTGTTTTTTCCACAGACCCTTCATTAGCATGTATTTTTTTCTTACTTTTAGATTTTTTTAAAATATCCTCAAACATCATTAAATTGGAATGAACAGGATGCGCCGGTAGACCTACTTGATTTAGTGGCACATTGGTTCCATTATAATTATTGCCACTGGAAAACCTGTCTTTTATCTTACCTACTATAAATTCAAAACCTTTTTTAATAATATTATATAATTTTCCAAGGCTTGTCCCCGTTAAAAGCATCACCGAGACAAAAAGCAACAGAATAATTATTATCTTTGCACCCACATCACCAAACAAAGCAGCAGTTGGTATACCTAATATACCACTAAAAAAACCAGCGCCTTTATTTTGTATTCCTATATTATAAAGTTGCGATAAACTTTTAATATAGTTAAGGCCTAAAAGACTTGTTTTATTGCTAAATATGTAAACTGAAGTGCAAAATAAAAATATCACTACAACAGAAAGAATTATTTTTATTCCCACATTTTCTTTTGGTTGAGATGAAGCTGTTGTAATCGCTACATATAAAAGCAACAATGGCCACAAAATTGCAGCTTCACCAAATAATCCTAAAATAAAGTTATGTAAAAAAAACCAAACATTTTCTCCTTTTATTAAAACTGAGCAAAATAAAAATATAGATACTGCAAAAATTATTACTGACGAAACTTGATTACTTAGCTTAAACTTTTCATTTAAGCTTTCAGTTTTAACAGCTGATTTCGCATGTCGATTAACCCGGGATCTTTTTCTTTCAGTCAAAGATATCACCTCAATATTTTGATCGTATGTAAAAAGTGGGGACATGTTTTGTGCCCTACACTTTATCATATAAAATTTTTCTACCGGCAGTCTTTTGTTGATACTTTATTTATTTTTACTTTTTACTTTTTTCTTGCCTTTTACGCTATCTATCATATTATAAAGGCATGATAAGGCATCACACAAGTTTCCAACATTATCTATAATTCCCTCATCCACAGCTTCTTTACCTTCTAAAACTGTACCTATATCCATATCAAGTTCACAAGTATTCATCACAAGTTCTAAAAAGCGTTTTTTGGTAATCTTAGAATTGTCCGAAACAAAACTTGTGATTCTCCCCTGCATTCTTTTAAGATATTCAAACGCTTGTGTTGTTCCAAGGGTAGTTCCTGTTGATCTAACTGGATGGATCATCATTGAAGCTGATTTTGCAATAAACGTTTTCTTTGCTGATACTGCTAGCGGAACCCCTATAGAGTGACCTCCTCCAAGCACCATAGATACGGTGGGTTTTTTCATTCCCGATACCAATTCTGCTAACGATAATCCTGCTTCTATATCTCCTCCAACAGTATTTATTAAAATAAGTAGTCCATCTATCTGAGGGCTTTCCTCAATTGCTACAAGTTGTGGAATAACATGTTCATACTTAGTAGTTTTAATATTCTCTGAAGAAATATCATGGCCCTCTATTTCGCCCACTATAGTCAAGCAATAAATAGTATATTTTCCATTAGTAACAACCACTGCACCAGTTTCGTTAATTTGGTCTGTTTGTAATTTACTTGCCGGATTTGCTTTACTTATATTTTGGTCTCCTGTATCTTCATTGGTACTTGACATATTTTTGTCCATAATACTGCACCTCCGCAAAAATTATTTTTCACAAAAAGTACAGTATAATACATCAAATTTTTATTTCTTTAAAGATATAACTTCTAGTGCTTTATCAACTATATCTTGAGCACGCATTTTGTAGCGTTCTTTTAAATAAGGCATTTTTCCAACCTCACCAAACTTGTCATTCACTCCAATAGCTCTAAGGGGCACTAAACATTCCTCCATTAAAACTTCACATACAGCAGATTTAAGTCCACCTATCATATTATGGTTCTCAACAGTTAAAACAGCCCCAGTTTTTAAAGCAGACTCAATAACTGCTTCTTTGTCTATAGGTTTTATGGTATGTATGTTAATAATCTCAGCATCTATACCTTTGGCCTTTAATTCTTTATTAGCAATTAAAGTTTCATTTACCATTATTCCAGAACAAAAAATTGTTAAATCTTTTCCATCTTTAATTTTAGATGCTTTAAATAGATCAAACTCACTGTTATCATCAAATACATCAGGAGTAGCTTTTCTAAAAGTTCTTATATAAACCACACCATAATAATTAATAATCTGAGGTAATGCTTTTTTTAGTTGAATGTTATCAACAGGTTCAAATATAACAACTTCAGGAATACTCCTTAAAACCCCAATATCCTCCATACTCATATGAGTCCCGCCATTAAACTCAGCACTAATTCCTGGGTCTGTTCCAATTATTTTTATATTCTGCTTTGCATAAGCACCAGATATAGCTATCTGGTCACAAATACGTCTTGTAGCAAATGGAGTAAACGTAGAAATAAAAGGGATCATTCCATAGCTACTCATTCCAGCTGCAACACATGCCATATTTTGCTCTGCTATACCTATATCTAGAGCTCTATCAGGGAACTTATTTTTTAAATTTGCAAGCCCATTAGGTTTTGAAAGGTCTGAATCTATAACTACTATATTTTCATTTTCAGACATCAATTTTTCAAGCTCCTCTGCCAAAACCTGACGCATTTCCATTATTCTTTACCCCCTAATTCAGCCAAACCTTGTTCCATCATTTCCTGAGTGATCGGCATGCTATGATTAGCTACTCCGGCGTTTTCTGCAAATGAAATTCCTTTACCTTTAACGGTATTAAGAATTATCATAGATGGTTTATCTGAGCGTTTGGCTAAATTTATTGCTGCATCTATCTCATCGCAATTATGCCCATCATCTACCACTACAACATTCCACCCAAAAGCACGCCATTTCTCGTCAAGGGGTGCTATGTCGCATATTTCACTAATTGGCCCATCAAGTTGAAGTTTATTATAATCTGTAAATGCAATAACATTATTTAATTTATGTTGTGCTGCGAACATAGCAGCTTCCCAAATTTGGCCTTCCTGCGTTTCACCGTCACCTATTATTGTATATATAGTAGCGCCATCATTTTTTATTTTTGATGCCTTAGCTATACCCATTGCACAAGAAAACCCTTGCCCTAGTGATCCAGTTGTCATATCAACTCCGGGAGTTTTATTCATATCGCAATGACTTGGCAAATTAGTTCCAGGTTGATTTAACGTAAGCAACCAGTCTTCATTAAAATATCCTTTACTACACAGCATAGAATAAACAGCTGGGCCACTGTGTCCCTTCGATACTATAAGCCTGTCTCTTCCCATCATTTTAGGATTTTTCGGGTCTATCTTCATATGTTTTTCATAAAGCACAACTAAAAGTTCAACCATAGACAAAGAACCACCAATATGGCCAACTCCTAATGTACCGATAGTTTTTAATATTAACTTTCTAATTTTATTACACTCAATATTTAAATCCATTTTAATGCCTCCACTAAACTTACAACAAATAATCTCAGTTGTTTATGGCTAAATCAATTATAATTATACAACCAAAATTCTCTTAAATCAACGAAAAAATAATAACTTAAATAACTCCGGGAACGGCAGCAACAAACGTGTATTTGCTAGCTTAATTCGCAAAATGTAGGAGTAATTATAATCTATCCGGGTAAACTTAATAATAAAAGCCACTTAAATCTTTAAAACTCAAAAAGCAAGTTCTAATTATAATTTCAAACATCACAATTCTGTTTATGCCTATATTTACCATTATTTTTGTAATATATTGACATTATTTAAGGTTTGTGTTATAATTTATTGTATATTAATTATAGGAAGAAGGAACGTATTATGAAGCAAAAGTTGTTAAATGTACTTTTTAGTATAAGTATATTAATTACAACCACAACCGTATCC
>CAQZPH010000002.1 GCA_948933715.1 uncultured Eubacteriales bacterium
TGATATAATTTATATATTAATTTAAAACATAACTCGGCAACAAAAAGGAGGAAACTAAAAATATATGCCACGACAAATAAATAACATCGCAGAATATAGTGCAGACTACAGAGAAAAAAGCCAAGTTACTGTAAAATCAACGCCAATCACCAAAGCGACATTAAAAAATAAACCCATAAATAAAACCACCACAAAAAAAAGATCTTTAAGCCAAACAAGATTTAATGATACCATAAACTTAAAACCTGTATCAACAGTAGAGACAAAAAAAAATAAAAAGATATCTATCCAGGAACCCCAAGCCGGGTGCATTAAACCTTCTCCAAAAACAAAAAAACAAATGGGATTTTATCGAATACTTTTTGCATGCATTACGATGATCTTATCGATAACGGGAATAGCAATATTACTCTCAGCTATGAATCGGACAACCTGTGTGATAAGTAATTCCCCAACTTTTACAAAATATAATAACTACATTGCCCCTGTAGTCATGCATAATCCTGACCCATTTAATGAATCCCAAAAAGCAAACATCCACACGGTAATATCATCAGCCATATGGAGAACAATCCTCCAAAACGGTACTGATCACTATAAAGAATTTGATGAACAAGGTTTAACGTTAATACCCATAAACGACATACAAAGCGCCTGCACAGATTTATTTGGTCCCACTTATAATATAAACACTAACGAAAACATTTATGGACCATTTTATTCATATACTATAGGCGAGAAAAATTTTCATATTAGTGCCATAAGTAATTTAGGTACATATATTCCGCATATAGAAGAAATAACTGAGGAAGGAGAAGATTTAGTTTTAAATGTCTCTTACTTATCCCGCGATGACAAATATTTAAGCACAGACGAATCTAAATCTGATACACCCACCCCAATTAAAAGCATGAAATATAAGCTAAAGATAAATAAAGGTACAAACAAATATTATATTTACTCTATAGAGAATATATAATATAATTAAATTAAATGATTAGATACATTAAAGCCATAACAAGGCTCATGTCTGACCCTTCATCCACTAGCAGTAAAATAAGCAGCAGTATTAAACTTTTCTCACGATCTTTTAGAAGTTCTGAAAAAAAGTCAAACTTATTTGTTGCATGCGATAATCTTTTTTTATGTTGAATATTCTTATTTTCATTTTCTTCACTTTGTTTCTTTGATTCCTTATTTTCATCAATTGACGGTTCACTCATTTTATTTTCAGAACCATTTGATACGTGTGCATTTAAATTGTTCGATTCGCTATATCTAGTTCCGGCAACCAAAGACTGTTTGGCACGCTTTTGCATTTCTTTTACACGCCTTACAGCCTCTTGTTGCATTCGTTGCATATCTTCCATATTTTCATAACTATTTTTCATATCTCAACCTCAATAATATAAATACCAATTTAGTTTTCCTTAAAGTATATCTTGGCTTTTAAGTAGTGGCAGTATTTTAAACATTTGCATCATCTTCATAGACTCATCTAGCTTATTTCTTCGCTTTTCGCTAAGATGTGGTCTTAATGCAAATAATAAACGTGTGTTTTCATCTTCTTTATTTATAGATGAAAGTAGGGGCATTAATTTCATAACGGTTTGAATTGCATCAACCGGTATAATATCATTTTCGGGTTTATCTTGCGGCAAATTATCTGCAGGATTTTGTGAATTGTTTTTTTCATTTTTATTATCTTCTGTTGATGCATTAATAATATTTGTTAACCCTTTTATTTTTTCTATGTTTTCTCTATTGCTTAGCAAATCCATTAATTTATCTGATAAGTCATCCATAGTTTATTTGTCTCCTAGTAATTGTTTAATTAAACTTTGTGCTTGTGGCGTTGATAATATTTTGTTTGCAGCATCTTTGTCTGATAATAATTTTTTAATTTTCTGTGCGTCACTTGGATTTAAATTGGACAATAAATTTTCCACGTTTCCCGACTGACTTGCATCTTTTAATTCTTCAGGGCTTTTTCCTAACTTATTTGAGACTGATTTTAATAACTTCTCTACTCCGCTGTTATTATCTTTTTGATTATTATTTTGATTTAACATATACAAATCACCTCTATAAAACATGTTATGATATAATATAAAAAAGTATGAAAAATAATGTAAAGGAGTTTTAATATACAATAATATAACTATTAAAATAAACGCACTATGAATATATCTATGCAGTTTACGGCAATACTTAAATTAATAAATAGAAATTCCTACTTATTAATTTTTAGGAGGTATTACGTCTTATCATGCAAGAAACTGTAAAAGATATTATGAGCAAAAATATTGTAGCTGTGTTGCCAAATGATACGGCTGAAGATGCTGCTAAACTTATGTCCGAGCACGATATCGGTTCGATCCCTGTAATAGCAGGTGGCAAACTAAAAGGACTTTTAACCGATAGAGATATAGTTATACGTTGTGTATCTGAAGGTAAACCTACTGCATATACAAAAGTATCAGAATTAATGACTACCGATGTCGCTTTCGTTACACCTGAACACTCTATTCATGATGCTATTAGTATGATGGCTGCCGAGCGCGTTCGAAGATTACCTGTTATAAAGGAAGGATTTGTGGATGGAATAGTTAGTCTTGCTGATATAGCAAGGATTCATTCGGGCCCTGAAATTGCTTCTGCTTTAACGGAAATAAGTAGTTCTCTAATCTAAAATTAAATTTAACCGGTAGATAGGGGCGGGCACCTATCTACAAAAATTAAAATGATTTTTGTAGATCAGTCATGTTAGAAAATTTCTAACATGACCCAGTGAGTGTGCAAAAATGCACACTCACTGGGTGCCCGCCTTCTATAAAACCTACCGCACAAGGGAGAAAAAATACCTATGCAAAATACCCCATTATATGATGCTCTTATAAAGCACAAAAACTTGGCCCGAATATCTTTTCATACACCCGGCCATAAAAACAACAATAAATTAATAAATAAAGATCTGCAATGCTTAGATTATACAGAACTTCCTGATACTGATAGCTTATATGAATCACACGGCGCAATAAAGGATTCAGAAGTATTAATGTCCAAAACTTTTGGTGCTAAAAATACATTATTTTCTGCAGGGGGTTGCACCCTATGCATACAAACGATGCTAAAATTAGCCCTACCTTATGGTGGAAAAATAATTGCTTCAAGGATGATCCACAAAAGTGCTGTAAACACAATGGCTCTTTTAAACGCTCAGGTAATATGGTTAATGCCAGAAAAAAGAAACCAATCTAGTTTTTTTAATCAAACAAGTGCAGATCAAATAAAAGAAGCTTTATCTAAAAATCCAGACTCTGCAGGCGTATACATAACAAGCCCAGATTACTATGGCCAAATAGCAGACATAAAAAACATAGCAAAGATATGCAAAAGATACAACGTTCCTTTACTTGTAGATAATGCTCATGGTTCACATCTTAAATTTCTATCACCGGACATTCATCCAATAACTCTCGGAGCTGACATGGTTTCCGATTCTATACATAAAACTCTACCAGTGCTAACTGGCGGAGCGCTTTTGCATATTGCAAACGAAAAATACATATCAAAAGCAAAAAATGCTATGTCTATTTTTGGGTCCACAAGTCCATCATATCCCATAATGGCTTCAATTGACCTTTGTGGAAGTTGGCTTAGAAATTATGGACACGCGGCTTTTAAAGAATTAGAAAAAGAGGTTACCAATATAAAACTCACTGCAAAAGAAATAGGCCTTGTTGATAATTATGATATAGCCGACCCTGTAAGAATAACGTTAAACACTGCAAAAGTTGGAATTGATGGCGCTGATGCTGCAGAATATTTTAGAACGCGAGGCATAGAACCTGAAATGTCAGACAATGAACATGTTGTTTTTATTGCAACACCAATGAATTCTAAAGAAGATTTCATAAACTTAAAAAATGCCATTAAAAATTTACCTGTATCTGCTCCTTTAAATTTTGTAAGTCCCATTTTCACTAGACCAACATTGGCAAAATCTTTACACGACGCCTTATTTAGTAAAGCAGAACAAATAAAAACAATAAACGCATGTGGCAGAATCAGTTCAAGTACTGTATGCCCATGTCCTCCAGGAATTCCAATTTTAGTTCCCGGCGAAATTATAAACGACAAATCTATCAAAAGTTTACTTCACTATGGAATTTTTTTAATAGATGTGTTAAAATGAAATTATATCGATTTTACTTTTAAATGAGGTGGTTATTAATGAAACTAGTACTTGCTATAATAAATAGTGACGATGCTAATACCGTTTCAAATGCACTTACCGATAATGGATTTCATGTTACAAAACTCTCAACAACTGGCGGATTTTTAAAAGTTGGTAACACCACATTTATTACCGGTGTAGACGATGATAAGGTCGACAGCGTTATAAATATTATTAAAGCTAAAAGCAACAAACGTACACAAACAATCCCCAATGCAAGTCCACTCGAAGTTGGTATGTATAGTTCCACACCGTTTGAAATCACCGTTGGTGGAGCGACTATTTTTGTTTTAAATGTGGACAAGTTTGAAAAACTATAGGATTAATTTATAATATTATGGATTTTAATAATTTTGTGGGGAATGAATCTGTTAAATCGCAGGTAATTTCCCTTTTTGAAAATAATAAAATATCTCATGCAATGATGATAGAAGGGGCTAAAGGCCTTGGTAAACGAACGTTTGCTAAAATTATTGCACAAGCTATTGTCTGTGAAAACCCAAGCGGCGGGTTTGCTTGCAATAAGTGTTTAAACTGCAAAAAAGCTGAAAAAGAAATACATCCAGATATAATTTATCCTGAGAAAAGTGGTGTTTTGCAGGGGTATAGCATTACAACCGTGCGAAAAATACGTGAAGATACTTACATTATTCCAAACGAAGCTTCAAAGAAAGTTTATATCTTTACCGATATTGATAACATGAGTATTCCTGCGCAAAATGCGCTTTTAAAGGTTTTAGAAGAACCCCCAAAAAATGTGGTATTGATATTAACTTGCACATCGGCTTCATCTATACTCCCTACAATTCGTTCAAGAGCGCAAATTTTTTCACTTAAACCGGTTTCTACAAACGATATAATCACATTTTTACATACAAATTATGCTGAAAACTATAAGGAAAACGGCGTAGAAAAAGTAAAACAAATTGCTAATGCTTCAAATGGAAATATCGGCATTGCCGTTGATTTTCTTATTTCTTCAGATTTTGGGGAATTAATCGATATAACAAATAAACTAGCAAAATCTATTGTCAACCGTAAAGAGTTTGATATATTATCTTTGACCGCTAAAATATCTGAAAACCGGCAGATATTTAGCTTTATTTTAGGTTTTCTAAAATCATTTTTGAGAGATTCTCTAGTTTATTCTTTTGCATCTGAGGATTTATCATCTCACAATGAAATGGTAATAAATTTATCTGAGAACCTTTCTACAAAGCAAATTTTAAATCTTATTGATGTTACAGATAAATCTAAAGATTATCTTGATAAAAATGTGAACTTATCAATTTTAAGCTCATATTTTTGCTCAAACTTACATAGGATTGCTTCTATGGATTAAGTTATATATTGATAAGTTTTATAAAAGAGGTTTAGTCTATCGGGAGGAAACAAATGGCTGAAATTATAGGCGTTAGATTTAAAGATATGGGCAAGGTATATTACTTTGCTCCAAATAACCAAGCAATCAACCTTGATGATAGGGTTATTGTGGAGACTTCAAAAGGTACAGAATGTGGTAAAGTAGTAATTAAAAAAAAAGAAATTTCTTTTGATAAAATAGGAGATACTTTAAAGCCCATATTAAGAAAAGCAGAAGAAAAGGATATTGAACGTCTTAGCAAACTAAAAGAAAAAGAAAAACGAGCTTTTTCTTTATGTAGCGAGAAAATAAAAAAGCATAATTTAGACATGAAACTCATTGACGTTGAGTATACATTTGATGGGAATAAAATTCTATTTTATTTTACCGCAGAAAGTCGCATTGATTTTAGGGAACTTGTTAAGGACTTAGCTTCAGTTTTTAAAACCCGTATAGAGCTTCGTCAGATAGGCGTTCGCGATGAATCAAAAATTTTAGGCGGTCTTGGAACGTGCGGAAAACCTTTTTGCTGTGCAACATTTTTAGATGAATTTCAACCTGTATCAATAAAAATGGCTAAAGAGCAAGGGTTATCACTAAATCCTGTTAAAATTTCTGGTACTTGTGGTAGGCTAATGTGTTGCCTTAAATATGAGCAGGATGCTTATGCTGATCTTCTTAAAAAAGCTCCTAAAATTGGCGCTATAGTCGACACTCCTAACGGCCGGGGAACTGTAATAGAACAAAATCTATTAACCGGTATTTTAAAAATACGTATGGATGAATTCCCTGAAGCTGCTCCCACTTGTTTTAAACTAGACGAAATAAAAATTATTAAGGACGCTAAAATTAAAATTGAAAAAGAGGAACTTGATAAGTTAAAAGATTTAGAATAATTAAAAATAATTTGCAGTTATTGTCGAAAAGTGTTAAAATGTAATTGTTAATTTTAGGAGGTGTCTTTATGTCTTATAAAATCGATGATAATTGTATTTCTTGCGGTGCTTGTGAACCTACTTGTCCGGTTGGTGCTATCTCTGCAGGCGATAGTAAATACGTTATTGATCCTGAAATTTGTATCGAATGCGGAGCTTGTGCGGGTGTTTGCCCTGTAGGTGCACCTTCTCAAGATTAATTTTCATAATCCACTATATTTTGTAGGGCTAAAAACCGTGCACCAACAGTTGCAGTTGTGGCTGTTGGTGCACGTATTATATATTAAAATATTGTAAATTTATAAACTTATTGCGCTTATAATAAAAAACCGTATAAAAAGTAAGGAGATTAAAAAGGATGTTATTACCCGGGGAAAGCATAGAAAAACTTTCAGATAAAATAGAACTGATCGTATCTAAAGAACACACTTTTGGGACTGATACTATATTGCTTGCGGATTTTTCTATGCCAAAAAAGCATGAGTTCGCCGTAGAATTGGGTACAGGCTGCGGCGCAATCCCTTTATATTGGTGCAGCATGGTACAAGTAAAAAGCGTTATAGCAATAGACATTCAATTAGCTGCATGTTCTCAATTAATAAGATCTATAAAGTTAAACCATATAGAAAATATAATTAAAGTTATTAACGCAGATATAAGAAATCCTATTAAAGATATTCCATTGCACAGTTGTGATCTAGTAGTATGTAACCCGCCATACAAAGTAACCGGAGGTGGGTTAGTTAACGACAATGACCACCGTAGAATTGCACGGCATGAACATGAATGCACTATAGACGACGTAAGCAAAGCTGCTGCACGGCTTTTAAATTTCGGTGGAAGACTATGCATCTGTCAAAGAATGGAAAGATTGTGTGACGTAATGGATTCTATGCGAAAGAGTGGTATTGAACCTAAAAAAATACGGTTTGTGCAGCAAAGAACCTCTAGTGCACCTAAACTTTTTTTAATTGAAGGCAAGAAAGGCGCAAAGCCAGGTATGGTCGCTCTACCCACATTGTTAATTGAAAATAATGATAGAACCCTTTCAGATGAAATGAAAAGAATATATAAGTATTATGGAGAGAAAAAATGAACGGAAAACTAATAGTAGTTGGAACACCCATTGGTAACTTAAATGATATGTCCTCGAGGGCAATAGAGTCTTTAAAAAGCGCAGATTTTATTGCTGCAGAAGACACTAGAGTAACTGTTAAACTGCTTAACCATTTTGGGATAAAAAAGCCTATGATAAGTTACTTTGAACACAATAAATATCAAAAAGGATTATATATACGTGATAGGATTTTAGCCGGGGAAACTTGCGTATTAGTTAGCGATGCAGGCATGCCTGCTATTTCGGACCCCGGCGAAGAGCTAGTTGCGCAATGTGCAGAAGCTGGCATTGAGGTAAGCGTTGTTCCTGGCCCGTGCGCTTTTGTATCTGCTCTTGCTGTTTCTGGGTTGCCTACTGGAAGATTCACTTTTGAAGGCTTTTTGAGCGTCACTAAAAAAAACCGAGTTGCGCATCTTGAAAGCATAAAAAAAGAACCCCGTACAATGGTATTTTACGAGGCTCCGCATAAACTTTTACGCACTTTAAAAGATCTTCTTTTCGCTCTTGGTAACCGCAAGATAGCAATCGTAAGGGAACTTACCAAAATACATGAAGAAACTGTTAGAACTACCCTGCAAGATGCTATTAAAAAATACGAATCTGATCCTATAAAAGGAGAAATTGTTCTTATAATAGAAGGATGCAAAGAAGAAGAGAAAAAAAGCAATTTAACCCTTGAAGACTCAATAAAAATGGCACAATCGCTTTTAGATAAGGACTGCACCATTTCCGACGTCGCAAAAGAAGTGGCAAAAACCACTGGCTTTAAAAAAAGCGACATATATAAAGGGTTAATCGAAGGGTAAGCTTTAAAAAGCCCTCTATATCAAAAAATTACAACATAATGATATCACATTCGCACTTATTTTGCAATACAAAATAAGTGTTTTTTAATTCCATTATTTTCTAGTAAAATAATGGCAGGGGGCGAATAAAATGTTAACCATTGAAAAAGGATTCGATTCCACATCAAAAACATTTCGGTTACCTGTGGAACTAGTAGATGAAATGGGAAAAGTTGCAGCAAAAAACAAGATCTCACTAAACAATTTGGTTATACAGTGCCTAATGTATGCCATGGCGCATATTGAAGATAGCGAAGCTATTGATAAAAATAATAAACAAGGTGTTAAACAGTAAGCAAGTTAACTTTTAAAAGTGGTGTTCAACATTTTTGCCACATCAGCTTGGGCCAGTTCTTTATCTTCTCCACTTTAGTCCCAAGATTATTTTACACCTGATAAAGTTTAAATTTAACATTTTCTCTCAAATTTGATTTATTCTAATCGGGGGAAGTGTGTTAAAACGTTATCAGGATGGTAGAAGGTAATGTGGTGGCTACAAAAAATATATCTGTTCGCATCGATGAAAAAATGCTTGATAAACTACATGTAGTCTCCGATTACGAAGGCCGTTCTTTTAATAGCCAGGTATTAGTTTTAATAAGAAATGCTATTGAAGAATATGAATTCAATAACGGAAAAATTAATCTTAAAAATCTTTATGAATAAAGCGTTGCTCGGTTATAAAAAGGGGGGCTCATCCGGTGGATGAGCCCCCCTTTCCCCTAAAATTTTCGTATACTAACCACCACACCCACCATATCATATATTATCAGCAATTTTAACTAACCTAACTTTAATGGGGGTCTTTTTATGCCAAACGATTTTGCGCCCGATCAGGAATTTGACATGAATATGCGCGAAAGTATGATACAATCTATATGCGAAAAATATCCTTTTATCTCTTGCGACGTCATTGGTAAAAGCGTGTGCCAAAGAGATATTCACTGCCTGAGAATTGGTTCGTCGCAAAGACCAGCGCTTTTTGCCTCTGCCTTTCATGGCATGGAATGGCTAACAAGTTTACTAGTGCTGTTGTTCGCCGACCGTGTATGCAACTCCATTGCCAACAACCAGCCAATGTACGGCGTTGACATGCAACAAGCTCTAGATAAACAAGGGTTATTTATCGTTCCATGCGTCAATCCCGACGGCGTTGAGATTTCTATAAACGGTGCAGAAAATGCCTGCTCATACGAAAACCTAGTAAATAGCTTAATGAACTACGGTAGTACAACATCATGGCAAGCCAATGCACGCGGAGTTGATATAAACCATAACTTTAACGCCAACTGGCAAGAGCTTCACAAGCTCGAAGAAGCTAATAATATTACAGGCCCTGCTCCCACTAGATACGGCGGCCCTTACCCAAACAGCGAACCTGAAACAAGAGTTGTCGTGAACTTATGTAATACAGTCGATTTCAGACACGCTATTGCATTTCATAGCCAAGGCGAAGAAATTTATTGGCGCTTCGGGGAAAATACTCCGGAAACCTCTAAACCGATGGCTCAGATGATGGCAGAACTCAGCGGGTATACTTTATCGTCGCCCGAAGGATTAGCCATAGGTGGCGGGTTTAAAGATTGGTTCATACTTAAATTTTCTAAACCTGGATTCACCGTGGAAATAGGTAAGGGCAAGAACCCTCTACCAATGAAAGATATTTCTAGTATCTATAGAACGCTTGAGAAAATGCTAGTTTATTGCAGCATTGTATGATGTGCTTTTTCTGAGTGCTTAAGGTGCCGTGTATGTTACATAAATTCAAATTTATGTAACATTAAAAAACGAGTGCAATGGGTTTTACCATTGGACTCGTTTTTTAGGAGCCGAGTAAATAAATTTACTCGGCTCCACGCGGCACCCTTTTTTGATGCTAAAAATTTTATAAAAGTTTAAATATTAATAGTTATCTGATTTAATCTCAAAATATGCTTGAGGATGTTTGCAGGTAGGACATAGTTCTGGAGCCGTTTTTCCCACATGGACATGGCCACAATTCCTACATACCCAAACAACTACTTCATCTTTCTCAAAAACTTTTTTATCTTCTACATTTTTAAGTAAAGCATTATAACGTTTTTCATGTTCTTTTTCGACATCCGCAACTAAACGCATAGCATTAGCGATCTCGACAAAGCCTTCTTCTTCTGCAACATCAGCAAACTCTTTATACATTTCTGTCCATTCATAGTTTTCTCCAGCTGCAGCGTCTTTAAGATTCTCTTTAGTACTTGGAATCTCTCCATTATGAAGATACTTAAACCATAGTTTAGCATGTTCCTTTTCGTTATCTGCAGTTTTTTCAAAAATATCTGCTATTTGTTGATATCCTTCTTTGCGGGCTGCAGAAGCATAATAAGTATATTTATTTCTTGCTTGAGATTCTCCTGCAAACGCTGCTAATAAATTAGCTTCTGTTCTACTACCCTTAAAATCCATTAAAAAATCCTCCTTAAAATAGACTCTACCAATTATAAGCCTATTTAATATATATTAATTATATCTTAACGTTTATGAAAATACAACACTCAAAAAACAGAAAAATACAATTTACTTTCTTAGGCAAAAATATTATAATATAATAAAAATGTGATCGGAGATGATTATAATGTCGATAGAAAATGTAAAAAGATTTTACGATACAATCGCTACCGATACAGATCTACGCCAAAGAATAATAGAGGCTAACAAAAAATATGCAGGGCAAACATTAGATAATCATGAACTTGAAAAGTTAATGGCAGAAGAATTTTTGCCGCTTTTAAAAGAAGAAGGATATTATTTTACAATTGATGAATTGATAACATATCAAAACGAAATAATAAAATCGGACAACTCCTTAGCCCAAAGTAGTTTTGAAAATATTTCTGGTGGGGTAACTCCCAAAAAAGCTATTCGCAATTTATTAAAAGATATATTTAAGCTTTAATTTTTATCTTAAAATTCATGATAGGGAATATCCAAAATAAATTATTTTCTTTTTATTACTATCAAATTTTTAACTAAACTATTTTCCCCTTGAATTTATCACTATTGCCATGTAGAATATAAATATTAGGGGAGTGTGATAACACAATGCTTGGAAAAAACTTCAAGGTGGTGATTGACGGTTCTGCATACAGTGAAAAATTTAGATTTTATGCTCCATTATATAACGCACACATTATTGACCCTTTAAATAGATCACATAACAAAAAAGTTTATGTAATTTCTAATAAACAACTCGATACATCTATTACTGGAACCGTTATTGCTATTGCTAACAAAGGTATGGGACCGCGCGAACAGTTGATCTTAGCACCACAAGATACTATTTATTATTCACCCGAAATAAGAAGTCGCCTTTCTAGAATCCGCAATCAAGATACTTATAAATTATCGTGCCTTTATGAAAAATCTTGCGGGGCTGTAATTTTTCATGATTGCGACGGGGAACGTTATTTTCTTTTAGTAAAGAATAAAAATGGGTTACATTGGGGATTCCCTAAAGGACATATTGAAGTTGGTGAAACTGAAGAGCAAACTGCTTTACGCGAAATAAAAGAAGAAACTGATCTTGATGTTACCATACTAGATGGATTTAGAAAAACTAGTATTTACAGGTTGTTTGGCAAAACAAAGAAAAAAGTTGTAATTTTTATAGCTAAATCTGAAACACAAAAGGTAAAAGTTCAAAATAGTGAGATCGAAACTTTTAAATGGGCTACAAAAGAAGACGTTTATAATATTTTGCGGTACCGTAACGATTTAAGAATTTTTGAGTCTGCCCTTAGATGGCTAAAAAAGACTAACAATACCCCACAAAAATAAAAATATTAATTAAGGCACATAGGATCAGTTGCTCTGTTTGTCGATCCTATGTGCCTATTTTTAAAAAGAAGATTTAGTGCTTCTTTTAGTATAAATATTATCTTTATTATAGAATTTCTGGCGGAGACGGCGAGATTCGAACTCGCGGGGGATTGCTCCCTAACTGATTTCGAGTCAGCCCCGTTATGACCACTTCGATACGTCTCCGCATATGAAAATCACTTTTAAATTATAAAATAATCCTTTGTGTCTGTCAACCAAATGATAAATTTATAAGGCCAAAATATTAATAATAACAATCGAACTGATCGCTCCTAATAAGGCGGATATTCCTAGTCTCACTCCCCAATAAACTGTTTTGTTGTGTTCTTTTATTGTCGATGGCACATCCATATTGCGTAAAAGCCTTTTTGCTTCTTTTTCTAGTAGCTCTTTTTGTATGTCTGAATACTCGGGTTTTATAAATAAAATAGCCTTTTCATAATATTTATTTCCCGTCTCTGATACCTCTATTACATACTTGTTGATTCCCTTTATCACTCTACCACTTCCTATATTCTCAGTTTATAAATTTATGTTTTATACAAAAATTGACCCTAAAAATTTATCTTTAAATTTTATACTAATTGTAAAATTATTGCCAATTTATTTCCAATATTCAACAGGTATTAGTGGAAAACTCTGTGGAAAACGTGGAAAACCTCCCATAATATTTAAGTTGCAAAAATTTTATTCTTTTTGTGGATAACTAAGTTACAACTAATTGTAATTTTTATTTTAATTTTAGAAGTTAAAAATATTTAATAAAAATTTGTTTCTTTTTATTAAAATTTGTTTTATACTAAAATAAATTGTTTAAATAAGGAGTTTTTTCTCGTGAAAAAAACAATAATAAAAAACAAAACCCCTCAAATTATTACAAAAAATGTCTCTAACTTTAATCTTGCTGAAACTTTTGACTGCGGACAATGTTTCCGGTGGAATAAAGTAAGTGACGATAAATTTACAGGAATCGCTTTTGGAAAAGTCTTAACAGTATCAATTAAAGATAATAATCTTATTTTAGAAAACACTTCAACTCAAGACTATAATAATATTTGGCAAGATTATTTCGATTTAAACACAGATTATAATAAAATTAAAACTATTATATCTGGGATCGACTCTACATTAAATATAGCTTGTTCTTTTGCACCAGGAATCAGAATTTTAAAGCAAGACCCATGGGAAGCATTATGTTCTTTCATTATTTCACAAAATAATAATATTCCTAGAATAAAAGGTATTATCGAACGTATGTGCTGCAATTTTGGGAACGAGATAGAACCAGGATTATTTTCTTTTCCATCTTATGATACTTTATCAACGTTATCTAAAAGTGACCTTGCTTCTATTAAATGTGGTTTCCGTGACGCTTATATTATTGATGCTGCTAAAAAAGTATCTTCAGGTGAAATTAACTTTGAAGAATTAAAAAGTTTACCTCTTGACAAAGCAAGAAAAGAACTTATGAAAATTAAAGGTGTTGGTCCTAAAGTAGCTGAATGTACTTTACTTTATGGGTTACATAGGCTCGATGCTTTTCCTATTGATGTTTGGATGAAACGCGCTATAAATACTTTTTTCCCCGGTAAACCTGTTAGTTATTTCGGTGAATATGCTGGCATTGCTCAGCAGTATATTTTTCATTATAGCCGTATGAACAAAAGTTTAGTTAAATAATTTTGAGTGTCTAAAACTAGAGCGGGGGGCTCGACGCACTTGTGTCGAGCCCCCCGCCTTTAAATATGTGGCTGCGCGGTATAGTGCAGCCACTAAACTTACAGTAGATTGATAATACTAGATTTTACACATTAAATCTAAATAAAACCACATCTCCATCTTTCATAACATATTCCTTACCTTCTGATCTAACTAACCCTTTTTCCTTAGCTATTGTCATAGATCCGCAATTTACTAAGTCGTCAAATGATACTACTTCTGCACGAATAAACCCACGTTCAAAATCTGTGTGTATTTTACCTGCCGCACCTGGTGCTTTAGTTCCCTTTTTTATCGTCCATGCTCTGACTTCTGGCTTCCCTGCGGTTAAAAAAGAAATTAAACCTAGCAGTTCATAACATGCTTGTATCAACCTATCAAGGCCTGATTCTTTAAGCCCCATGTCTGATAAAAATATTTCTTTTTCACTAGTATCAAGTTCTGAAATCTCTGACTCAATTTGCGCGCTAATGGGTAATACCTTTGCGCCTTCTTTTACCGCAATCTCTTTAACAATTTTTAAGTATTTATTATCTTCTATCCCAGATTTAAAGTCAGTATCACTTACGTTCGCTGCATATATAATTGGTTTGTTTGTAAGAAACGCCACTGATTCAAGTAACTTAGATTCTTCTTTTGTGCATTCAATACTTCGCGCTGGTAATTCTTTATCAAAATGCTCTTTTAAACGTTCAAAAAAATCTAAATCCTGCTGATATTTCTTATCGGCTTTTATTAATTTACGCGTTTTTTCTATGCGTCGATCTAAAAGTTCTATATCAGATAAAATTAGTTCTAGATTAATAGTTTCAATATCTCTTGCAGGATCAATGTTCCCCTCAACATGTACTATATCATCGTTTTCAAAGCAGCGTACCACATGAACGATTGCGTCTACTTCACGAATATTGGATAAAAATTTGTTCCCGAGCCCTTCGCCTTTGGATGCACCTTTTACTAGCCCTGCAATATCCACGAATTCAATGGTCGCTGGCGTAAATTTCTCTGGGTCATACATCTTAGCTAATTCGTCGAGTCGTTTATCTGGAACTGCAACTACTCCGATATTGGGTTCTATCGTACAAAATGGGTAATTCGCCGATTGTGCTCCCGCGTTTGTTATTGCATTAAATAACGTGCTTTTACCTACGTTTGGTAAACCTATTATACCAAGTTTCATCTCTTTACCTCTCTTAATTTTAGTCCTATTAACTCTCACTCTTAGAGGCACCGCCTGATGCGACAAGAAAGTCGCATCAGGTTAGTACAGGTACTACATCTTATTTTTATTTATTATGTTTATCGTACCTGTACTAGCCAAGCAAGAAATTTTATTTCGTGCTTGGCGGTGCCTTTAAAATACAATCCTAAGTTAAGATACTATCTTACCTTTATCGTCTAACTTCATAGTTAATGAAATCCTCTTCTTATCAAGATCAACTGAGAGTACCCTAACTTTAACAATATCTCCAACCTTAAGCACTTCGGACGGATGCTTAATATATTTATCGCAAATCTGCGAAATATGAACCAGTCCATCCTGATGAACACCGATATCTATAAATGCACCAAAATCTATAACATTTCTAACTGTGCCATCAAGTTCCATACCTTCTTTTAGATCCTTCATATCAAGTACATCTTTACGTAACATTGGCTGTACCAATTCATCACGAGGATCTCTACCTGGCCGCAAAAGTTCAATAACTATATCCTGTAAAGTTGGAACCCCAACGCCTATTTTTTCGGCAAGAGTAGATTCACCTATATTTTCTACCTTAGATTTTATATCCTTAATTTGACCAGTCTTAATGCTATCAAGTGTATATCCACATAAATCAAGTAACTTCTGGGCAGCATCATATGATTCTGGGTGCACAGCCGTGTTATCAAGAACATTCTTACTTTCAGCCACTCTTAAAAATCCCGCACATTGAAGAAACGCTTTTGGACCTAACTTTGCAACTTTTTTTAGTTCATTTCTTGATTTAAAAGCACCATTTTCTTCCCTGTAGGTAACAATATTTTTAGAAACTGCAGCACTTAGTCCTGAAACTCTAGACAAAAGCGAGGGAGAAGCCGTATTAAGATCAACGCCAACAGTATTTACACAATCTTCTACTACACCACCTAAAGCCTCGTCTAGTTGCTTTTTGGGCATGTCATGCTGATATTGACCAATCCCTATTGCTTTAGGATCGATTTTTACAAGCTCAGCAAGTGGATCTTGCAAACGTCTTGCAATGGAAACTGCACTTCTTAATGTAACATCATAGTCGGGGAACTCTTGTGCTGCTAATTTCGATGCAGAATATACAGAGGCACCAGCTTCACTAACAACCATATATGATGCATCTAAATTCTCTTCGTGAATTAAATCTGACACAAACATCTCAGTTTCTTTAGAAGCTGTACCGTTACCTATTGATATGATTTCAACGGCGTATTTTTTTACAAGAGATGTAATTATCTTTTTAGCTTCATCTATTTTAGCCTGTGAATGTGTCGGGTATATAACATTAGTATCAAGTACTTTTCCTGTTGCGTCAACTACTGCTACTTTGCAACCTGTCCTATATCCTGGATCAAGACCCATTGCTACTTTCCCTTTAACCGGTGGCTGCATAAGCAAATGCCTCAAATTTAAGGAAAAAACTTTAATAGCTTGCTCATCGGCTTTTTGAGTTAATTCGTTTCTTATTTCTCGTTCAATCGACGGGAATATTAACCTGCTATATGCATCTTCTGCTGCTAGTTTCACGGTCTCTGTGCAGGGTGACCCTTCTTTAACCGTGTCCGAACATACTATACTTAAGGCTCTACTTGCGTCAAAGTCTATTGATACTTTAAGGTAACCTTCTTTTTCGCCTCTATCTATTGCTAAAACCCTATGCCCTGCTACCTTTGAAACCGGTTCTTTAAAATCGTAATACTGGCTGTATACTGAATCTTTATCTTCATCTGCTGCTTTGGAACAAAGTATAGACTGCGCCATCGCTACTACTCTTAACCTTTTTCTTATGTTTGCATCATCAGATATATTCTCAGCTATAATGTCCATTGCACCTTGCAGTGCTTCTTGTGCATCATTTATCTCTTTTTCTGGGTCAACAAACTTCTCTGCTAAAATGATCGGTTCTTCTGTGTTTTTTTCTTGGGCGTAAATCATTTCTGCTAGTGGTTCAAGCCCCTTTTCTTTCGCTACGGATGCTCTTGTTTTTCTTTTTGGTCTGTATGGCCTATAGATATCGTCAATCTCTGCCAGGGTCGCTGCTTTATCAAGCGCGGCGCTTATCTCTTCTGTCATTGCATCAAGACCCGTTATCAAAGCTCTTACTTCTTCTCGTCTTTCGTCAAGACTTCTTAAATACGCTAACCGTTCGCTGATTTCTCTTAAAGTCTGGTCGTCTAGCAAGCCATGTGCTTCTTTTCTATATCGCGCAATGAAAGGTATTGTATTTCCTTCGTCGATTAGTTTTATTACATTGTCAATTTGCCAAGACTGCAAGCCAAATTGATCGGATAAAGTCATTATATAATCCATATTTCGTCACCTATCTTTAATTTTGATAGTTTTAATTATAACATAAAACCCTAACATTTAGAACCCAAAACTTGCGCTTAAAAACAAATTTGGCGCTGCGACGCTAGGCTAGAACTAAATCTTAGTTCTAGCCTAGTTGCCTTTTTAAAAGGCGCAGCTTTAAAAAAGCTGCCGTCGCAGCACCGAACTGGCTGTGAGACAAAAATTATTCAAATGTTGCTAGGGTCAGCTTATAAACAATGCGGTGTGAATGCTTAATTATTCAAACGTTTCAGAGATAAGTTTATGGACAACCAAGCGTTTGCCGACTGATTTGGCATATTCTATTACATTATAAGTGCCGCGAGACTGACCATCCCAGAACGCGATGACCATATCGGCTGAATCGACTATTTTCTTGTTTCTAACAAGAGGTGCCGTTTTGCCGTATTTATCATATTCTGGCTTGATTATAAGCTTAGATATCCTGTGTTTATCGGCATACTCTTCGGCTAGGCGATCGATACCGTTTGCGCCGCCGCTGATAATTAGCGTGGCGTCTTTTGGTATGTGGATATCAAGGTTAACCTTTAAATTTCTGGACCCAATTATTGCAACTTTCATAATCGTACTCCCTTCAAAAAATGGATACATTTTGGCCCCATTTTGGTTTCATTTTACATTTATATTCGACACTATATTACATTTTAAATGTATTATAGATATATAACATATCCATTTTGAGGTGATTTTGTGTCTACAAAAAATATATCTATTCGCATCGATGAAAATATGCTCGATAAATTACATGTAATCGCTGATTATGAGGGCCGTTCTTTTAACAGTGAAGTATTAATTTTGATAAGAGACGCCATAAAAAAGTATGAAACGCAACACGGGCCCATAGATTTTAAAACTTTTAACCGAAAATAAATGTTGCGCTAAGATAAATGGCCGCACCGCACTACATCGCCCGGTGCGGCCCCTTTTTGCTTTGTTTTCGCTGCCTAAAACCGCGCTGTGTACACTCTTTTTTCGACTCTACGCTTTGTTTGCGCTGCCTAAAACCGTGCTAATCTTATGCGACACTATTTTATATATTGCCTCTCTCGCCGGAGATAAATATTGCCTTGGGTCAAAGTGGCTCGGGTTCTCGTTTAGATATTTCCTTATCGTTCCTGTCATCGCAAGGCGTAAGTCTGAATCAATGTTTATCTTGCAAACCGCCATTTTAGCAGCCTCGCGCAGCATTTCTTCCGGAATTCCAATAGCGTCTGGCATTTGCCCGCCATTTGCGTTTATCATCTCAACAAACTCAGGAATAACCGATGATGCACCATGCAAAACAATTGGGAAACCAGGTAGACGTTTTTCAACTTCTTTTAAGATGTCAAACCTAAGTTGAGGTTTTTGGCCCGGCTTAAATTTATATGCACCATGGCTTGTTCCTATAGCAATAGCAAGAGAATCTACACCTGTTCTCTCAACAAAATCTTCAACTTGCGCAGGGTCTGTGTAAGATGCTTTATCTAAAGATACGTTGACATCGTCTTCTATTCCAGCTAGACGACCGAGTTCTGCTTCAACTTCCACGCCACGCGGGTGAGCGTATTCTGCAACCTTTTTAGCAAGCGCGATGTTGTCCTCATAATCAAGATGCGAACCGTCGATCATAACAGAAGTAAAGCCTCCGTCTATGCAACTTTTGCACAACTCAAAACTGTCTCCATGGTCCAAATGTAGTGCAAGCGGTACCGGTGTTTCTATTACTGCTGCTTCTACAAGTTTAGTTAAATATGTATGGTTAGCGTATTTTCTGGCTCCCGCCGAAACTTGCAAAATCGCCGGAGAATTTAGCTCCTTACACGCTTTTGTTATTCCTTGAACAATTTCCATGTTGTTAACGTTAAATGCTCCGATTGCATAATTTCCTTCGTATGCTTTTTTTAACATATCTTTTGTGTTTACTAGTGGCATAAAAAGCACTCTCCTAAGTTTAAATGATTATATTGATAGTTGCAGCGAGATATTTTTAAATTTACCTACAATACAACTTAATAATATATTTTATTTCATTATATAATAATATATCACAAATATAAAGGTATTTAAATTTTTAAAAAATTTAATATATGAAAACCAAGATATAAAGAGAAAAAAAGAGGATAACCTTAAAAAACGAAGTTTTCTATATTGTAAATTAAAATATTTGTAAATTTTACTTGACACCGCACGGGTATAGTGATAAAATTTATATCATTGATAAAAAACTTTAAGATTATTGGAGGAATAAAAATGTCTACTTTTATGCCTAAACAGCATGAAGTTACCCGTAAATGGTATGTAATAGACGCTGCCGGTAAACCACTTGGTCGCGTTGCAACACAAGTTGCTACATTACTTCGCGGTAAACATAAACCAACTTTTGCTCCACATGTTGATTGTGGCGACCATGTAATTGTTATTAACTGTAAGGATACTGTGTTAACTGGTAATAAGCTAACTCAAAAACATTATTATCATCACACAGGCTATATCGGCCACTTAAAAGCTACAAGGTATGATAAAATAATGTCCGAAAGACCTGAACTAGCTATGACTTTAGCCGTTAAGGGTATGATTCCTGATAATACTATCGGTAGAAAAGCTTTAACAAGACTTCGTGTTTTTGCCGGTGCTGAACATAATCACACTGCTCAAAATCCAGAAACTTTTAATATATAAGAAAGGAGATATAATTAATGTACGAAACAACATCTTATTTTTACGGAACCGGTAGAAGAAAAAGCTCTGTAGCTAGAGTCCGTGTATATAAAGGAAAAGGTAAAATCATGATCAACGATAGACCAATAGATGAATATTTTGGTCTTGAGACTTTAAAATTAATAGTCCGTCAACCTCTTGTTTTAACTGAAACTGACGGTAAATTCGATATAATTTGTAGGGTTGCAGGCGGCGGCGTTACTGGTCAAGCAGGTGCTATTCGCCATGGTATTTCTCGTGCACTTCTTCAATACGATTCAGAAAATCTTCGTCCAGCTCTTAAAAAGGCAGGATTTTTAACTCGTGACCCAAGAATGAAAGAACGTAAGAAATACGGTCTTAAAGCTGCTCGTAGGGCTCCTCAATTTAGTAAGAGATAATTTTATTACATTATATATAAGGAAAGCTGCCAAATTGGCAGCTTTTTTTATTTAATAAAAAGATCAATTTCATAGGAATTTGCTATATAAAAACACCTTTTTCTCAATATCTTTTTAAAAACCTAGGTTTTTCGATGAGGTATGCTTAGACTATGTCTCCCAAGGTTTCCCCTTAGATCACACATTCAGATTTGTGTAACAAATTGTAACAGTTTTGTAATTATTGATTTTCTTGCTACTTGCACAAATCATTTTCCATAATATTACATATTATGTGTTTTTTAAGGAGATTTTTTAATTTGTCTTTTCGTTATTAATACATGTTATTTGTGCAATGTACACAAAATTTCATTGGTTTTTTGGTTGACATTGATGCCGAAAGCTTCTATAATAGGAGGTGTCAGTTTGATTTCATTTAAAACGCGTTTGATTTGCCCATAATTGTAGCAAAGAGTGTTTTATTGAAAAATCAAAAGTAGGAGGAATTTTTGTGAAGATTATTGAAAAACTTAAAAACCTATCTGCTAAGCAAGCAAAACGTATTGTTGCCTTAGCTATAATGTTTAGTTTGGGAATTTCTTCAGCTATATCCGTAGCTGCTTTAAGTAAAAATTTCAGAATTACAGATGGTGACAGTGTCATAAATATTCGTAGTTTATATTCTGAAGTTAACCAAGTCCTTAAACAAGCTGGTATCATTCTCGGTGAAAACGATAAAGTTATCGTTACTAATAAAGAAGAAAATTGTACTGACATTGATATAAAAAGAGCTTTCTGTGTTAAAGTCTTTTCAGATGGTAAAGCTCAATGTTTTACTGTAAATGATGGAACAGTTGGTGACTTGTTAGCTAATAATAACATTTCTGCGAAAGAAAATGATATTGTTGCACCTGCACCAGATACCGTTTTAACTCCAGACATGCATATTATTGTTTCAAATCCCGTTTCTGTAAATCTTTCGGTTCATGGTGAATTAAGATCTGCTATAGTTCCTTCCGGAACAATAGCAAATGCATTAGATTTTCTTAATATAGTTCTTTCTAAAGATGATATAACAAATGAACCACTTGACCGTTTAGTTGAAAATGGCTTAAATATTATTATTGGTCTTGTTGAATATAAAGAAATCTGCGAAAAAGAATCTATACCTTTCTCTATATCAATGAAGAAAACAAATTCATTAACTAAAGGTGAAACAAAAGTTGAAACTCCAGGATCAAATGGAGAAAAAGAAGTTACTAAACGTATAAAGTACATTGATGGAAATCCTATTCAAATTGAAGTTCTTTTTGAAAATATATTAAAACAACCAACTGCTGAAATTAAATTAGTAGGTACTAAAAGTAAAAATCTTGCCAGTGATAATGTGAATATTTCTAATGGTACTATAAATGACGGTAACGGTAATATTTACAGCTATAAAACTGTTTTAAGTGGTGTGTGTACAGCATATCATGAAAGACCTGGGGCTAGAACATCAACAGGAAAAATCGCTAGACGTGGTTTGGTTGCTGTTAACCCAAAACAAATACCTTACGGAACTAAATTATTTATTCCTGGTTACGGTGTTTGCGTAGCTGAAGATACCGGAGGAGCTATGCGCCAAGGACGCGCTATGATAGATTTATATATGGATAGCGAACAAGAGTGTAGAAACTTCGGTCGTCGGACTAAACAAATTTATATTTTAAATTAGGTGTAAAAAGAGTCACGAATTTTCGTGGCTTTTTTTATTGCTATCTCTAAATGATTACTATGTTATTTAATATAGCTAAGTGGAAGCTGCGAGGCCGCGGGGAATGATAAATTTGTATCATTCCCCGCAAATTCCATATAACCTTTTATATATAATATGTAGAAATGGAATTTGCGGAATATGAACCAAAATGTTCATATTCCGCGGCCCTACTTTTAATTCTTGACAGGAAATAAAATTAATTGTATAATAATGTATAATTTAGAGATACAATAATTTTTTGGAGGTAAAATTATGTGGTTTTCAATTATATCATCAATAGTATTTCTCGCAATAACTGTACTTTTATTCACTCCCGAACTAAGAAAGTTCCCCATATATCGTTCTTTAGCTTTTTTCTTTCTATTTGAAGGGATATACATACTATCAAGCTACGTAGTAACAGAGATGTGGCCAAGATTTTATTACATGTCCACCATACACGATATTGGATGTGTAGTGCTTGGATCATACATATTAATAACATTGTATAATTACAGAGAACGAAATGAAGCATCTAAAAATACTCATAAAACTAGCCCTAAAATAGAAACACCTAACCCTGAAGTTAGCATCAGCAACACAGCTAAAAAACCGGTTAGCGCCACTGCAAAAAAAGTAACAACTGCTAAAGCTCGCAAAACTACTACAACAAGAACTACTAAAAAATCCACTCGCTCGAAAACTGGTAAAACTTCTTCAGCAAAAACCGCTAAAAAACCAGTAAGCACAAAGGCTAACTAAGTAACACAAAATTAGATACAGGCACCTACACCTAAATAAAACCCACCTGTATCAAAATAAAACGATATAACATATTATGTTAAAACGGATACTGCGCAGGGATTCCGCTTAACATAGATAACCCCGAGTAAAAAATTACTCGGGGTTTTGTTTTTTACGCAGTTATATTTTTCTACCTATACTTTTACTTACGTTTTTTGCCTCTAAAAACAGCTTTTCATATTCTTTAGGGGTAAGTTGTTGCCGCGCATCTGATATCGCAAATTTAGGGTCATTATGTGCTTCTATTAAAAGACCATCTGCACCAGCTGCTAAAGATGCAAGTGAAAGCGAGTGGATAAGCGCACTATTTCCTGATGCATGAGATGGATCAACAATTATAGGAAGCGATGTTTTGGATTTAACTATTGGTACCGCGGAAATATCTAGAGTATACCTTGTAGCGTTTTCAAAGGTGTTTATGCCCCTTTCGCAAAGCACAATATTCCTGTTACCTTCCGCTATAATATATTCAGCTGCACCTAACCATTCTTCTATTTTTGCGCCAGGTGAACGCTTTAAAAGAACTGCGGTATTAGTTTTTCCTACTGCTTTTAAAAGTTCGAAGTTTTGCATGTTTCGGGCACCTATTTGCAACATGTCACAATATTTTAAGCAGTTATCTAAATACTTCTCAGACGTAACTTCACTCACTACTTTTAAATTATATTCATCTGCAGCTTGCCTTAACAGTTTTAATCCTTCAAGCTCTAGACCTTGAAAAGAATAAGGGGAAGTTCTTGGTTTATACGCACCACCTCTTAAAAAGGTTGCACCAATTTCTTTTATAGAACGAGCAATCTGCATTATCTGCGATTCACTCTCTACCGCACACGGCCCTGCCATCATTACTATTTTATTGCCACCTATTACTTCTTTTCCCACACGTACTTTTAAAGTTTTCTCATCTACTTTTTTATCCAATAAACGCTCCTGTTTTGCTAAGGGAATACACTTTTCTACTCCTGGTAATGCCTTAAAATCAAAAGTAATAGGTTTGTTTTCTTTTGTGGTAAGATGGATTATTGTATTTTTTCCCTCTTTTAATTTACTAACTTTAAATCCTTTTTCCTGAAGCAAACCACTCAAACTTATAATATCCTCTTCATTTGCCTCAGGGTTCATGATAATTATCATTTTTATGTCCTTTCCGTTTTAACCTGTTATTCTAGTAACCAATCTATCTTTTCATTGTTTAAATCATTCAAAAATCCATTTATCTTAGGTGGAGTTCCACCATGTTTTCTATAATATGCGCTTGGCATTAAGGGATTAACATTAATACTAGCTTTTTCTACATCAACTTTCGGTGATTCGCCCTCTCTTACTTTTCTTGCTACAACTATTGTTCTGAATTCTTTTAACTCATATGAACAAGTATATAGGGTAATTAGCCTATCGTCTTTATTTATATCAACCGGTGTATTTATAAGAGACCTAACTTTTACATCGTATATATAATTTAAAAAGCTATCACTATCCTCAAAATCGATCTTTAGAAAATCAAAGACTTCTCCCTGGGCTTTTAAGGTATTAGTCTTAAATATCGAAATAATTTTCCAGTCTCCTTTTTCAATTAACGTATCAAACATGATAGTGGGTCTACTTTTATAAAAATCTAAATCATTGTATTTTAATAAGTTTCCAAACATGCTTCCATCTCTCATGTTATGCCCATAAATTATAATGTTTTTTGAAGGATTTTCAATACTACACAGCGACTCTAAAAATATACTACCAAACCCACTTTTCGCTTTTTTATAGTTTCTATAAAGATAAAACTCAGGGTCATCTTTTGCTGATTGCAATACAGGATAATCGATTACGGTATCTTTTATCTTGATCCAACCTTTTATATCTTCATTTATACCCTTTAAAGCTTCTAAATTACCTCTTATATCACTACCGTTATCGTCCGTTTTATAATAAATACCTTTAAGCTCATCAAGTGTAGATGTATTCATGTAAGGCTGGATAAAACATATATATATAATAGCTCCCAAACAAAAAATAAACACAATAAAACTTATTAAGAAAAGCGGTGAGGTTGTTTTTTTTGATTTATAATCCCTATTCATATAAATATCCTCTCTTTATAACTACAAAATTTTTGTTACCTTAATGTTTTCTATGGCATCTTTAATTAAACTTTCACAGTCAAGAAGTTCCTCTGCTTTTATCACTTCACTTAAAACCGGTTTGGTTTTAGGATGTTTTGGCGTAAATACGGTGCAACAATCTTCATAAGGTAAAATAGAAATATCAAAAGTATCTATTTTGCGAGATATTGCAACTATCTCATCTTTATCCATCCCAATTAGTGGTCTAAATATAGGCATATCTGTTGCAGCATCTGTGCAACGAATTGCACTCATTGTTTGGCTTGCTACTTGACCTAAACTTTCTCCCGTAATTAAAGCTTCACATCTATATTTCTGAGAGATCTGTTGTGATACCCTCATCATAAATCTTCTCATTATTATTGTGAATAAATCTTCTGGACATTCATTTTTTATTTTTTCTTGTATTTGGGTAAACGGTACTGTAATCATCTCTATTTTTCCACTATATTTTGAAACTTTGTTTAAAAGCGAAATAACTTTTTGTTCTGCTCTAGGACTAGTGTATGGAGGACTTGCAAAATGTATTGCAATTAACTCTACACCTCTTTTAGCCATTGTCCATGCAGCTACTGGACTATCTATCCCGCCAGATATAAGTATCGCTGCTCTTCCTCCTGTTCCAACTGGAATCCCTCCAGCACCTATTAATGATTCACCTCTTATATAAGCACCAAAATCCCTAACCTCCACAGTTACTGTTATATCTGGGTTATGCACATCCACTGATATATCAGGAAAACTTTTAAGTATGTATCCCCCAACAAGATTAGATATCTCTGGAGACTGCAGCTCGAACTTTTTATCGCTTCTTTTCGATTCAACCTTAAATGTTTTTACTTTGGATAACTCTTCTTTTAAATATTCCACTGTAGTTTTCTGTATATCATTAATATCTTTATTACACTGGGCTGCTCTTGAATATCTAGAGATCCCAAAAATCTTTTTTACTTTTGTGTTCACTTTTTCAAAATCTATATCGTCATCTTGTGGGATTAAATATATAGTTGATTGTGCATTCTTTATTTCAAAGTTTCCAAGCGATGATATCCTTTGACGTATTGTTTTGATTAATTTATCTTCAAAGTTTCTTCTATTAAGCCCCTTAAGAACAATTTCACCTATTTTTATTAATATAACTTCTTTCATTTTTTAATTTTCCTTTCAAAAAAACTACCTATGCGCTAAACTATTAATTGCAAGCTTTACGTTTTTTATTAGCTCATCTATATCTTTACTAGTATTATCTTTAGAAAGACTTACCCTTATAGCTGTATCTATTGCTTTAGAACCTAGCTTTATTTCACCTAAAACACGACTTTTTTGTCCCTTAGCGCAAGCTGATCCACTAGATACATATATACCTTTTGATGATAAATAATGCAACATTGTTTCAGATTTAATCTTGTTAGTTGAAAAATTTATAATATAAGGGATCGCGTCATCTCCGGAATTTATTGTTATACCTTCTATCTCTGAAAGTTTTTTTCTTAAATGTTGATTTAAAGCACTGACTTTTGAATAGTCTTCTTTTATTTTAAACTGTTCTACAGCTGAGCCAAACCCACAAATAAGCGGTAGGGGTTCGGTTCCCGGTCTTACTTTTTTTTCTTGGCCTCCTGCATATACAAGGGGGATAATTTTTATGCCTCTTTTTTTATATAGCGCACCTACACCTTTAGGACCATATACTTTATGACCCGATATGCTCATTAAATCAGCACCTATTTTGAGAACGTCTATAGGGAGTTTTCCAAAAGCTTGCACTGCGTCAATATGCAATAGTGCTTTTGAATTTTTCTCTTTTATTATACTTTTTATTTTTTCAACCGGCAAAATTGAACCTACTTCATTGTTTACCATCATAATACTTATAAGTATTGTTTTTTCGTCTATAGAATTATATATCTGATCTTTTGTGATATTTCCATTTTTATCAGGTTTTAAATATATTACTTCATAACCCTCTTTTTCAAGTTCCTGCATCGCATTATACACAGAAGAATGTTCTATTGCAGTTGTAACTATTTTATTTCCGCTTTTTTTCTTTGCTCTGGTAGCGCCAAATATCGCTATATTATTTGATTCTGTTCCCCCAGATGTAAAATATATTTCATTTGATTGCGCATTTATTTCGTTTGATATTATGTTTCGGGCTTTTTCCATTTCAAGTTCCGCGCTTATTCCTTTGTCGTGCAAGGATGATGGATTCCCGTAATTTTCTTTTAGCATTTCTATTATTTTATCAACTGACTCTTTGCAGGGTTTAGTCGTTGATGCATTATCTAAATATATATCCTTCAATGTTAAACCTCTCCCTATAAATTCTTTGGAATATACCACAGGCAAAATAATTTATTATGTAAAATACTATGTGCAAATTGATTTTTACTATATCGTTCTACTATTTTTATAAAAAACAATTATATTTCTGAGAGCCTTAACATATTTAAATAAATAGAAAACCTTTGGGGAAACTAAATTATAAAAATAGACAGCTGTGATTAGCTTAAAAACGGTACATTTAAAAATGCCTATACATTATAAATTATATACCATACCGTTAAATATTAAAATAGTATTTACACAAAAATATATAAATATAAGGAGAAAAAAATGAGAAAGCTTAGAAAGTCTAAGAAAATAATAAAAATCCTTTTTATTATTATAAACTTTTCATTCTTTTATCTATGTGGATATGCTTTTACAAATACTTACAAACAGTATTTGGATTTTACTTATAAAAAAGTAGTTACTCATGCATATAAATACATCTCTGACGTTGAATCAATGTTTTTCTATTATACTTAGTATTTTCCACCTTTTCCACAAGTATATCAACAAAAAAGAATATTTCAAATTGTATAATTCTACAAAAGTTTGCAAAATTCTCCAGAAATATAAAGTAATGTTTAAAAATTCTTATATTATTTTCAACAAAAAATATCCTCATTATTAGGTGGATAAAATGTTTTTAACATTATACTTGTTTACTTGACAACATAATAAAATTATAATACATTTATTTTATAATAACAAAAGGAGATGTTGACTTTGGATAAATATGTTTGCGATGCATGCGGTTGGTTATATGACCCACAGCGCGGTGACTCTGAAGGAGGAATTCCGGGGGGAACTCCATTTGAAGATCTGCCTGACGATTGGGTTTGTCCTGTATGCGGTGTGGGTAAAGAAATGTTCACTAAGGAGTAAAGGGTAGAAACAATGAGTATTGTAAAAGTATCTGATAATATTTATTCTGTAGGTGTGATGAACCCAGCGTTGCGCGTTTTTGATATTGTTATGAAGTCCCCCTTTGGAACATCATATAACTCTTATCTTATAACCGGAACCAAAAATGTCTTGGTAGAAACCGTTCATTCAGACTTTTTCGATGAATATATTTATAATGTTGGTTCTTTAATCGATATTGCTAATATTGACTATATTGTTATGAATCACACCGAGCTTGATCATTCAGGAAGCCTTGCAAAATTATTGGAGATGAATCCAAATCTTATAGTTATATGCACCGCCGTGGCCCAAAAATATTTAAGATCTATATTAAATCGAGATTTTAAGTGTATCCCGGTTAAAAACGGAGATTCTTTGGATATCGGTAACTGTAAATTAAACTTTATTGTAGCTCCTTTACTGCATTGGCCTGATTCCATGATGACATACGTAGAAAATGATAATGTGCTTTTTTCATGCGACTTTCTCGGTTGCCATTTCTGCGAACCCTCAGGTACTGATGAATCTATTCATTATAAAAATGAATATTTAAATCAATTTAAATATTATTTTAACGGTATTTTTAGCCCGTTTAAACCTTATGTATTAGCTGGAATTGAAAGAATAAAAGATCTTGCAATTTCTGCTATATGCCCCAGTCACGGGCCTATTATAAATACAGAAATAAACGAACGAATAAACGATTACATATCGTTTTGTAATACTCCCGAAAAAAGTAAAAAATCGGTTGCAATTATTTATGCCAGCGCTTATAAGTGCACTCAACTTTTAGCACAAGCTGCTTTTAATTCTATTAAAGAAAAAACCGATTTTAATCCTATACTAATCGATATTGTTTCAACAGATTTTACTAAAACTGTTGAAAATGTGAACCGTTGCGATGCTCTTATCGTTGGTTCGTGCACTATAAACAGAGACGCGCCTAAGATAATTTGGGATGTTTTATCAAGTATAGATGTGATAAACATAAAAGGAAAGCCCGCCGGTGCCTTTGGTTCTTATGGTTGGAGTGGCGAAGCTGTAAGTCTTATTAAAGATAGGCTCTGTGGTATTAAATATAATTTTATCAGAGACGGTTTTAAAGTGAATTTTATGCCTACAGACGAAGACTTAAATAACATGAAAAGCTATGCTCTTGAAATTGTAAGCAACGTTAAATAATTTATATTTTTTTATAGTCCCTTAAATACATAAAAATAAGGAGAGAGAACGTAGTATACGTGCTCTTTCCTTTTTTAATGGGTTATAAATCAAAAGTGATTGTTCTCATAGTGATTTTTAATGACAAGATGGACACTCAAAATTATATTTATTTTTGTATCCATCTAAACTATAATCATTATAAAAAAATATTTGCAGTTCTTCTATTCTTCTATTTAAAAGACCTTTTATACATTTGCCGGCTGCTTTATGATATAATAAAAACTCATCAGAGAATTCCTTTTTATTTATTGCATCTAAGTCTTTAACGGTATCAGTTGTTAGTGTTAAATATTCTTTTGCACAAAACCCAATTTTATTGTCAGAGGTTTTTACCTGATACCAAGAATCATTATCCCTATTTAAAACAATAACCTTTTCTCCGTAATGCAAAGCTCTTATAATTTTTGCTTTGATATTCGGCTGCATCCGTAAATTTAGTCCCGTATCTGAATTAACCTCTGCAACATTTACTTTACTGGGGCTTGGCATATTTAAAATTATTTGGCGCAGATCGGAATTCCTTAACCATCCCGGACCAATATTATAAGTAAAGCTAAGCAGTGTATCAAATTGATTCTGCTTTATGTTAACACTATTAACTCTTAAAAAATTATTTAAAAGAATATTATAATTTCCTTTATTTAATTTCTCAACTAGCATTGCTGTTGCCTCAAATGGTGTTATATCGTTATAAAAAGGTCTTCTCGGAAAAACTAAACAACCATAACCTACATCATAAGAAGAAGATAAAGAGTCCACACTAATTTTAGATTTAAACCCTTCTTTTGACTTAATGTAGGCTATGCATCTACCACTTGGAAGCCACGTGCCTTTTCCCGATTTATAATCATTATCTAAATTTAAAGTTAACTTTTTGTCTTGTATTTCGCACCATTGGTTTTCCTTTAAAATATGAGCTATAATTTTAATTTCTCCATTATAATCTGCATGAAAGTGCCCTTTATATATAATATTTTTTCCGTCTGGTATTTGCTCACTTGCGTTAACCTTAAATAAGCCTTTGCTTGTTTCTATTTTAAACATTAAATTCTGGACAGATTCGTCTGCAATTGCATAAAGACTTAAAGTATCCCCCTTTTTAGGATTGTTGGGTTCATAAGTTAAATATTTTAGTCCCACAGATGGAATAACTTTTATTTTATATATTTGTTTATCTTCTTTATTCGTTGATGTACAAAAAGTTTCGCCCACTTCTTGCGCTGTAATTATTCCACCAGAAACGGTTACTATTTTTTCGTCGCTTGATTGAAGAGAATCACTTTTTAAATCGTCCTTTGAAAAGAAAACGGACTGACCCTTTTGCAAGACGCACTCATTGATTGTTTTCGCATAGGATACATTAGGTAAAAAAAATACCGTTAATATGAAAACTAAACTAATTATTTTAATTTTTCTCATTTGTATCTCCCATTGTTTTATCTTTATTCTCGTTTTTTCTATATTTTTTAGATAAAAAACAAATACAAATTAAAAATGCTATCATAAAACTGATAGCAAAAAAAATAAAAGTTGGCATCCCCCTATTTTTCCAGGTCATCTCTAACCAAGTATCTTCGGCACCACTGGGCTTAACTTCCGTGTTCGAGATGGGAACGGGTGGACCCCCAGTGTTATCAACACCAACTTATATGTTTTAATATACACTATTTTTTTTAGTCTGTCAATATAATTTAAAAAAAATAAAAAAAATTAGGTCCTGCACTTATATGGCTAGATATAACTACAAGAATTTTATGAATAATAAAAGCTGCTGTAGCTATTATCAAATTTCTTTTTACTTCGTCACTTATAATTGGCTTTTTCTTCCCCTTATTTATAGGTTGCTTACAAAACATGCACACCGGAAATTTCTTTGATACAATGTTACCACAGTGAGGGCAACTAATCATTTCTTTTTCCTTTTGATACCTCATAATTATGTATATAACTAAAGGAATCCATCCAAATATTATAACTAAAATGGCCCATAAACCTGCATTTCTATCTTGATTTTCAGTTGCATCTTTATATACTGCATTTCCTAAAAATCCTTTATATAAAATAAACATGACAACGTTCATAAGCAGAACACTTACTGCACTCATAAAAATCATTTTTTCCTCTCCTTTATCTTTTTTCTAAGATGATTTTACTATAATATTCTTTTTTTGTCAATTATATCTTATGTCTTCTTTATAAAATTTACTTTATTCATCCTCTTTTAATATTACTCTATAATTTCACTCTTCTTTTAATATCCGTTTGCACACTCTGCAATTATATAATATTATATTAATAAGATACTTTTTATTATTGCATTGGGGGGTGTCGTCATGATTTTAGATAAAATCGACGATAAACGTTTATTAATTGCCCTTTCAAGCGAGGATATGGATCTTTTAGACATTACTTTTAAGCAATTAAACTGGAAAAATGATCATTCTAAAGAAATTATAAAAGATTTATTGGTTCGTGCGGAAAATGAAATCGGTTTTTCTGCAGACACAAATAAATTTTTAATAGAATCTATTCCGGCGCCAAATGGTTGTTTAATTTTAATTACCCTACTTTCTAACACCCCAAATAAACCTAGGAAAATTTATAAGATAAAATCTAATATAAAACCTTTTGTTTTTTTATTCAACGACTGCGAAAGTTTATTGCAAGCCATTGAACGTATTTATGGTAACGGCTTTGTTTTTAATGATAGTTCCCTCGTTGAATTTAAAAATCTTTATTATATAGTCCTTTACCTCACGGGTTCTATTTCCTCAAGGCTACACGCAATTATAAGCGAATATGGCGAATTCGTTGGTAAAAATAACGTTATTGCCGCGAGAATCTTTGAAAAAGGTAACGTTATTATTAAAAGTAATGCTGTTGAAAAATTAGGTAAGTATCTTGTAACTTAATATTTATCCGGCCGGCCCCTACAACTTTTTATTTTTTAAGGTTAAAGGGGCCGGCCTTTATTTAAATAAAAGCAGCGAAATATATTTCGCTGCTAACTAATTTTATAAACTTAAGTTAGCTAAACTTTAGTTTTTCTATAGTGGATTTCATATCCGGGCTTTTAAAAATGTGCGTACCTGCAACACAAACATCTGCACCAGACTCTGCTGCAACTTTTGCAGTAGCTTCATTTATCCCACCATCTACTTCTACTTCTATCTTTAGGTTTCGTTTTATTATTTCTTCTTTTATTAATCTTACTTTCTCCATCATTTCTCCGATAAACGACTGCCCACCAAAACCTGGTTCCACTGTCATAATAAGAACTAGATCTAATGAATCTAAATACTTAAAAATCTCCGAGACAGGCGTATTCGGCTTTACTGATAACCCCGCTTTAACCCCATACGATTTTATTAAATTTATGGTCTTTTGTACATTTTTTTCTGCTTCTACATGTATTGTTATTATGTCAGCCCCAGACTGCGCAAAATCTTTTATATACCTAGACGGTTCAGTTATCATTAAATGCACGTCAAACGGTAACGTAGTGTAAGAACGAATTGATTTTATTATTAAAGGACCCATAGTGATATTTTTTACAAATATCCCATCCATCACATCTACATGTATATAATCAGCACCTGCATCTGTAACCTTCTTTATTTCTTCTCCTAGTTTTGAAAAATCACTTGATAATATAGACGGTGCTACTTTCATGGTAAACTACTCCTTTCCGTGGGTTAGTTAAAGCTCCAAAATAAAATTTGCTGCTATCTTTATCACAAATTATATTAAATGCAATAAAAATTTTAAGCGGAAACGTTCTTATATATAAATGAACGCCTCCGCCCTCCAATCTTTTTTTCCACAAACTTTTAAAAAATCGTTGAAAACTTTATCTTTATTTAACTTCTGTGGTCTCGTTTATTTGTTCTGGGTTATCATTCTGCATCTCATCACTAGCAGAATCAATAATATCTTCATGCGGAGCATTTGCAACAGCCACAATTCTATTATCGCCATTAATTCTCATTAACCGAACACCCTTTGACGGACGGGCACAAGTTCTAATTGAATTAGATTCAATTCGGATAATGATTCCATTTTGCGAAATTAGAATAATATCTTCATCTAAAGAGACCATCTTAATCGATGCTACGTCGCCATATTTTGCAATATGATAGTTTGTAATACCCTTACCGCCACGCATCTGAAGCCTATAGTCACTAATTTTAGATAACCTACCATACCCAGTTTCTGAAACAGTCAAGACCATTTTATCCTTATTCACTGGGCTCATGCCAACAACTTTATCATCGTGACGTAATGTTATAGCTTTAACACCTCTTGCAGTTCTTCCCACAGCTCTTACATCAGTCTCGCAGAATCTTATTGCCATACCTTTTCTTGTGGCAACTAATAATTCCGTCTGACCATCTGTTACGCTTACCCATGCAAGTTCATCACCCTCATCAAGATCAATTGCAATAAGTCCACCTTTTCTAGCGGTATCGTAAGCGCTCAACAATGTCCTTTTTATAATACCAGATTTCGTTACCATAACTAAATATTTATCTTCTTCAAATTGAGATACTTTTATCATTGAAGTTACTTTTTCATCCGGCATTATCGGTAATAAGTTAGCAACGTTGGTTCCCTTAGATATTCTTGATCCTTCTGGAATCTCATAGCACTTTAAGCGATATGTTCTTCCAAAATTAGTAAAGAACATTACATAGTCATGGCTATTGATGATAAACATTTCAGATGCCACGTCTTCTTCTCTGCGGCTCATTCCAGCAATACCTTTACCGCCACGTCTTTGAATTTTATATGTATCCATCTTTTGACGCTTTAGATATCCAAAGTTCGTTAAAGTTAAAACGCATTCTTCTTCTGGAATTAAATCTTCTATGTCAACTTCACCGGTTACAGCCATGATTTTCGTTTTTCTCTCGTCACCAAAACGTTTTTTTATGGCACAGATTTCTTCTTTTAAAATATCTAAAAGCTTTGATTTATCTCCTAGAATTCCTAAAAGTTCTGCTATTTTTTGCTCCAGCGATTCTAGTTCTTCTTCGATCTTACCACGCTCTAACCCTGTTAATTGACCGAGTCGCATTTGAACAATTGCCTGCGCTTGGATTTCATCAAGTTTAAAAGCTTCCATTAACTTTTCTTTACCTTCTGTTATCGACTTTGATGCCCGTAAAATGGCTATTACTTCATCGATGTGATCAAGCGCTATTTTTAATCCTTCAAGAATATGAGCACGTTCTTTTGCTTTATTTAATTCAAACTGTGTTCTTCTTGTTAACACTTCAATCTGGAAATCAATATAATGTGTTAGCATTTCTTTTAGCGTTAAAATTTTAGGAACACCATTTACTATTGCTAACATGATAACGCCAAACGTTGTTTGAAGCTGCGTATATGTATATAGCTGATTTAAAACCACTTGCGGGGATGCATCCCTTTTTAAGTCTATTCTTATATGCATACCGTCTCTGTCTGAGTGGTCTTCAATGTTAGAAATTCCATCAATTCTTTTGTCTTTTACTAAATCAGCTATGCTTTCACAAAGTCTAGCTTTATTAACTTGATAAGGTAGCTCTGTTATAACGATTTTGTATCGTGAATTTTTATCTTCAACTATTTCAGCGCAGGCTCTTACGGTTATTTTTCCTCTACCGGTTGCATAAGCTGCACGGATTCCACTGTGCCCCATTATCTGTGCACCCGTTGGAAAGTCTGGCCCTTTTATGTATTCCATCAGCTCTGCTAACTCAGCTTCTGGGTTATCTATTAAACAGCATATGGCATCTATTACTTCACCTAAATTGTGCGGCGGAATATTAGTTGCCATTCCTACTGCTATGCCCGTTGATCCATTAACGAGTAAGTTTGGAAACCTTGAGGGTAATACCTCTGGCTCTTTCAAACGGTCATCATAGTTTGGCATAAAATCTACAGTATCTTTTTCAATGTCTGTAAGCATCTCTACTGAAATCTTACTCATTTTCGACTCAGTATAACGATATGCTGCAGGTGGGTCTCCGTCAACCGAGCCAAAGTTTCCGTGCCCATCAACTAGCATATATCTCATGGAAAAATCTTGCGCTAGCCTTACAAGTGCATCATAAACCGATGCATCTCCATGTGGATGATACCTTCCTAGCACAGATCCTACGGTATCTGCACATTTTCTATATGCTTTGTCTGGTCCTAACCCATTTTCAAATAGCGTATACAAAATTCTTCTATGCACTGGCTTTAAACCGTCTCGCACATCAGGTAATGCTCTTGCTACTATTACTGACATTGAATAATCAAGAAATGATTTCTTCATTTCTTTTTCTATGTCTACTTCTATTATTTTAGGTTCTATTACGTTGTTTTCTTCGGTACTCAAATAAGCCACCTCTTCTTTGTTCTTTAAAAACTTCTGCTTTTATTTCTTTTACTCTTCCTCTTTTGGAAGCGTTCCTGCAATAATCATTCCCTGAACGTCTGCTAAGAAATCTGGTTCAATAGCTCTTACTGGAATTATAAAAAGCTTTTCTTGTGGCAAATAAATTAAAAACATATCGTTAAATTCCTCAAAGCTACAAGATCCATCAAGTGGTATTTTCCAACTTGCTACACCGCTATCCACTTCTATTTCATCTGGATAAATCTCAACTGATAATTTTCTTCCGGTTGTTAATTTTTCTGCATTAAACTTAACAAATAACCGCGGGACAAAAATCACACCTAAAATTAAACATACCGATATCATCCCTAAAATGAGATTCAGGTTATTTTTTGTAATATAAAACAAAATAAAAAATATTGCCGATAAAACTGCAAGTAAGCATGTTTCTACAATTGAACGAACACCGTTAAACCTATACATTCCGCTATGTTTAAGGCAAGATATAATCTCATCCTTTTTTAAAGCATATCCAAACTTTATGCCCGCATATTGTTCTTCATATTCCTCAGCGTCATCATTCTCTACAAATTCTGATTCAGAACCATCCCAATTAGATTCACGTTCTTCGGATTCACTATCATTATCTGCCAACATCAATTCTGTTTCTATTTTTTCTTCATCATTCATTGTTGACGTGGCACCTATCGTATTGTCCTCTGCTAAATCATCTTTGTTAGTACTACTGTCAACAGGAATATTTCCATCATGCTCTTTCATTATATTCTCCTCTAATTTTAATTTTTATATATACAAAATCTACACATCGAGATTCTGCACATATTTAGCGTTTTTCTCAATAAAATCTCTTCTTGGTTCAACTTTGTCGCCCATAAGTATTGTAAATATCTCATCGGCAGCGGCTGCATCTTCAAGTTCTACTCTTAACATAATTCTCGTCTCAGGATTCATAGTAGTCTCCCACAATTGCTCTGAATCCATTTCACCAAGACCTTTATATCTCTGAATATCTGCGTTTCCACCGATCTCCTCTAAAATCTTGTTTCTTTCTTCATCAGAATAAGCATAAATGTGTTTTTTAGATTTAGTTATTCTATAAAGCGGTGGTTGTGCTATGTATATATGCCCGTTTTCTACGAGTGGCCTCATAAACCTAAAGAAAAACGTTAGCAAAAGTGTTCTTATGTGAGACCCGTCAACATCGGCATCTGCCATTATTATTACTTTGCCATACCGGAGCCTTGATAGATCAAACTCTTCCCCGATTCCACAACCAAGTGCAGTAATTACCGGCATAAGTTTATCATTACCGTAAACCCTATCAAGTCTAGCTTTTTCAACGTTTAACATTTTACCCCATAGCGGTAATATAGCTTGGAACTTTCTGTCACGTCCGCCTTTAGCAGAACCTCCTGCAGAATCTCCCTCTACGATATAAATCTCTGTTTCTTCAGAGTTTCTTGACTGGCAATCAGCTAGTTTTCCCGGCAAAGATGCTGATTCCATAGCCGACTTACGTCTTACTAAATCTCTTGCTTTTCGTGCGGCATCCCTTGCCCTTGATGCTGCAATTGCTTTTTCAAAAATTGCCTTTGCCGTTGCAGGATTTTCTTCAAGGTATGTGTTTAATTTATCACTTAGCAAATTATCTACAAGAACTTTTATCTTTGTGTTACCAAGCTTTGCTTTAGTTTGACCTTCAAACTGGGCTTCTTTAAGTTTAACACTGATGATAGCTGTTAGTCCTTCTCTAACATCTTCTCCAGAAAGATTTTTATCGTTATCTTTTAGAAGATTGTATCTTCTTGCATAGTCATTTAAAACTCTAGTAAGTGCCCTTTTAAACCCTTCTTCATGTGTTCCGCCATCTGTTGTATGTATATTATTGGCAAACGAAAGCACCAGTTCATTATAACTTTCGTTATATTGCATTGCAACTTCAACTTGAGCTGAGTCATCTTCAAGTGACTTTGAAAATGCAATTATATCAGGATGAACTACATCAAGGCCTCTTTTTTTATGGATGTACTCAACGAAACTTGAAAGACCGCCCTCATAGTGAAAGTTTTCGGATTTTTCTTCCTCGCTGTTTCTTTCATCGGTCAATTGAATGTTAACCCCGGCATTTAAAAAAGCCTGTTCCCTGAGCCTTGTTTCAAGTACTTCAAAATCATATTCGTCGGTCTCTGAAAAAATTTCTTTGTCTGCTTTAAATTTTATTTCGGTTCCTTTTTTATCGCTCTGGCCAATAATTTTCATTTCACACGTCGGAATACCTCTTTCAAAACGTTGATAATAGATATTCCCATCGTGAAAGACCTTAACTTCAAGCCATTCTGACAATGCATTTACAACAGATGCACCAACTCCATGAAGGCCACCTGAAACTTTATATCCGCTGCCACCGAACTTGCCACCTGCATGCAAAATGGTAAAAACAACGGTTAAAGCTGGGATCCCCATCTTAGGGTGCATACCAACCGGAATACCTCTTCCGTTATCGGTTACGCTTATTATTTCTCCCGGTAAAATATTAACGTCGATTTTATCACAGTACCCAGCTAAAGCTTCGTCTATTGCATTATCAACTATTTCATATACCAAATGATGAAGCCCCTTAGGTCCCGTTGAACCGATGTACATTCCCGGTCTTTTGCGGACAGCTTCTAGTCCTTCTAAAACTTGTATTTCATTAGCTCCGTATTCTTGATTTATTCCAGTAACTTCAGTTCTTTCCAAAAGTAACCCTCCATTTTATCCCTACCGTGTAATATCTGCTTCCTACAATTTATTAAAGTTATTTTTTATTCACTGCTATTCTTTTTTAGTTCCACGAAATTCGGAACCTGAGCGTAAAAGGCTGCAAACAATGCCAATATAAGAATAGTTCCCCATAGGTAGCTTCTTATAAAAAGTGAAAAAAGCGTTATAACTATAGCAATCATGATGTACAAAATCTTAGCAAGATCCCTTATTCTGTCGCTAAAAATTACGTGCGAAACTTTTAAGCAATTATCACAAACATATTCTCGATGTGTTTTTATTTGAAATGCTTGTAAAAAATCTAGCTGGTCCTTGCAGTATGGACATACGGGCATTTTTCTTTTCATGCTAATCACCTCTTACTATTACTCATCCTTTTTGAAATTCCAGTGGACCATTTTCGTATCTCTTTTCAAGCGTAGACGATGCAAGTGGACTTATAAAAACTTTTGTTTTTTCTTGCCTTTTACACAAGATGAACGACTTTGGTAAATCATACGAAGATACATTAATCACTTTGTTTTCTTTTTCTGCATTTGAGAGATACTGTTTTGTTGTTTTTCCAACTGTGCTGGTATCAAGGTCAAAAATCCCCACAACATCCTTTGAACAAACTATAACATTTTGACCCAAATGTAAATACATAAAAACACCTTTTCCTTTTAAGTCTCAAGATTTAATTTGCACATTTCCTCCTAAGACCTCGAAAATATATCCTTTCACTAAACGTTTACTGAGGTCTGGTTCACAACAAGTTATAAAAACCTGCTTTTCTGAAATAGAGTTAAGAAGATAGTTCTGACGATTCTCATCAAGTTCGCTTAAAACATCGTCTAGCAAAATTATAGGCATTTCTCCTCTTATTTCTTTTACTATCTCAGCTTCTGCTAATTTTAAAGCTAATACTATGCTTCTTTGCTGCCCTTGCGACGAAAATATCCGTGCGGATTTTCCATCTATCTTTAAATCAAGATCATCTCTGTGTGGACCTTTTGTAGTGAACCCTAATGCAATGTCTTCGGTGCGGGACTCTTCTAATTTCTTTTTTAGTTCCTCTTTTATTTTAAATTTATCTTTAACATCTTCAGCACTGATACTTGACTTATATTGCAAGCTTAATTTTTCTTTTTTAGAAGATAGCCCCATATAAAACTCAGACGCTAGCCCTTTTAATTTTTCTGCATAAGAAATTCTGCTGCAGGTTATCTCTGCGCCATACTCTGCTAACTTTTCTTCCCATATATCAAGCGTATCAATAAGATTATTGCTCTTTTTTAGGGTTCTTAAAAGCACATTCCTTTGAGATAAAATGTGATTATACTTAAGCAAATACTCTGCGTACATTGGTTGGGTTTGGCATATTGCCGTGTCAAGAAACTTTCTTCTAAGGCCTGGTCCTTCTTTTATAAGTGCTAAATGTTCTGGTGAGAAACATACTGCGCATATCTTCCCAACTAAAGAAGACGGTGTTTTCTGCGCAACTTTATTTATCTTAACAGTCCTTTTCCCTGAGACTATGTCTATACTAAACGTCTGTAATCTTTCCCCAGCACTAGCTTTCATAAAAAGGCTTGCCTTTTTTTCTCCAAAAGAGATCAAATCACTGTCTTTTGATCCTTTAAACGATCGGCCCCCAGTAAAAATCCATATAGATTCAAGGAAATTAGTTTTCCCCTGTGCATTATCTCCACAAATTATATTGATTCCCTCACATGGAATAATTGTATTGTCCTTTAAGTTACGATAATTCTCATAAGAAATCTCTTGTATATTCAAGACTTTATTTTTCCTCTATTTCATATATGGCAGCATCAGTTTCGATAATGTCACCTGGTTTTAACTTTCTTCCCCTTGCCATACAAAGTTCCCCGTTTACTTTTATTCCCCCAGACTGTATTAACACCTTTGCTTGGCCGCCAGTTGGGGTTACTCCAGTGATCTTAAGAAGATTATCAAGCTTTATAAACGGCGTGTCAATCTTTATGGCCTTTTTACACTTCATTTGTTTTTAACCTCACCGGTAACACTAAGAAAACAAATGCATTTCCGTCAAGAGGCACGATCTTCATGGGACTTAGCGGCCCGTTTATTTGGATTTTTACCTCGTCACATTCAGTATTTTTTAAAGCATCAATTAAGTACCTATTGTTAAAGCCTATTTCTAAAGAGTCTCCCTGCATAGTTACAGTGGTTTCATCGTTGGCTTTTCCAATTGTCGTAATGCAAGATATTTTTGCAGTGTTGTTCGCAAAAAGGCATCTTATGGGACTTTTTAAGCGATCGGTAACTACTAAAGAAACCCTATCAATACTTTCTATCATATTTTTTACGTTTACGACAATTTCTGTTGTATGCATTGATGGTATCGCTGCTTTATAATCTAGAAAATCACCTTCGAGTAATCTTGAAATTACGTGATAATTTTCTATATGGAAGATTATATGCTTTTTACCTATCAAAATTTCCATATTTGTGTCGTCTGCATCTGGGATAAGTTTTAAAATTTCACTTAAGGTTTTTCCGGGTACTACGAAACTTAACTTTTTATCTGCGATAATAGGTTCTTTTCTCATTGCTAACCTATAGCCGTCTACTGAGATCAATTTCAGTTCCGTTTCGTCAGACTCAAATAAAGTTCCTGTGTTGATTGGTTTTGCATCGGTTTCAGAGGTTGCAAATAAGGTTTGCCTTATCATCCCCTTTAAAAGAGTGCAATCTATCATCATTTTTTCAGCATCGGTTACCTTTGGAATTTCAGGATAGTCCTCAGGAGGAATACCAACAATTGAAAATACTGCTGGGCCACTTTTTATTGTGACCATCAATTTTTCATCTGAGGTTATTGTTATCGTTTCTGCTGGTGCTTTCCTTATTATGTCTGAGAGTATTTTTGCATTTAAAACGATATTTCCGTTTTCCTCTACCTTTGCTGGAACATGAGTCATGATTCCAAGTTCCAGATCATAGCCACACAAAGTGACACTTTGATCATCTGCTGCTTTTATAAGAATTCCCTCAAGAGCTGTCAAACATGATTTAGTCGATACTGCTTTTTGAACATTTACAACAGCTTCAACAATGGTTTGCCTGTCACAGGTTATTTTCATTAGGAACACCTCTTTTTTGAAATATAATAGCAATAATAGCTTTAAATTTTAGTAATAATAGTAGGGGCTGTTAATTTGTTAATTTATATGGACAACCCTATAAATTAAGCGATTTGAGTTTTTTATAAGGAACAGTTTGATTTTTGTGGAAAGTTCGATGAGATTTCACCGGGTTTATTTTTTATCAACACCTATGTTAATAATTTTCTGTGGAATGTTGAGAAAAAGTTAAAAAGTTTGAAATCCGAAAATTGTTGTTTCAACGGATTTTGTTGAAAAGTTTAAATATTGTTAACTTTTTCACAAAATCATCTATCTCGAATATTTTTTATAATATCCTCGATCATTGCTTTAGCTTTGGAATCTTTTTTCATCATTTTTTCAGTCTGCTGTATGGCATACACAATAGTTGAATGGTCGCGTCCTCCAAATTCAGAACCAAGTGAAGTCATAGACATCTGAGTTATTTCCCTTGCTATATATATAGCAATTTGACGAGCGTTTGATATGCTTGAAGCTCTTTTTGATGAGCGAATATCATTAGCTGAGACTCCATAAGTGCGGGCTACTTCTTCAATAATTTTTTCTACCGTCAAAGGTGGCGGCTGATCGTTATTTAAAATGTCTGAAATGGCCGCCTGTGCAGTAGACATTCCGGGTGTATCGCCTTGCAAAAGATAATATGCTTTCATTTTCTTTACAGCACCTTCAAGCTGCCGGATATTGGTTTTGAGTTTTGTGGCTATGTATTCTGATACATTATTTGGAATTTCTATATCTAAAAGTTCTGCTTTTCTTTTTATTATTGCGATTCGAGTTTCAAAATCCGGTGGTTGAATGTCTGCAATAAGACCCCATTCAAAACGAGTTCTAAGTCGATCTTCTAGTGTTTGAATTTCTTTCGGGGGCCTATCTGACGTTAAGACAATTTGCTTGTTTGCTTCATATAGTGTGTTAAATGTATGGAAAAATTCTTCTTGCGTTGAATCCTTGCCAGCTATAAACTGAATATCGTCGACCAGTAGAATATCTGTTTTTCTATATTTTTGATGAAATTCTCTTGTTGTTCCTTTTCGAATAGAATCAATAAGTTCATTGGTGAATTCATCACCTTTTATATAAAGGGTTCGCATCTCAGGATGCGTCTTTTTTATGTCATTACAAATTGCATAAAGCAAATGTGTTTTACCAAGCCCTGAGTTCCCATATATAAATAATGGATTATATGAACCAGCGGGATTGGCTGCAACTGCAAGAGAAGCTGCATGCGCAAACTTATTTGAAGAACCAACGATATAAGTATCAAAATTAAGTTCAGGCACAGCGTCTATTGCAAGATTATCATTTTTTGGTGTTTTTTTCTCTCCGCTTGAGTTGGGTGTTACAAAACAGATATTAATTTCATTGGACCCAAAAATTTCCTCAAATGCACTATTTAGAAGTGGTGTGTAGCACCGAGTTAGGGTTTGTCTGTGAAATTCGTTTGGTACCATGAGTGTGGCGTCCCCAGTTTCAAAATCGATGTTAACTGGCTCAATTCGACTAATCCAAGTTTTGTAGGCAACATCAGTTATGCGAGTCTTACAGTATGAACAGATAAGTTCCCAAGCCTCGTTAAAAGATTCCATTTTTTCATTTAACCTCCGGATTATTTTTTAATGTCTTTTTTTCTTGTAATTTTCTTAACTTTTTAATATCCAATACAAAATAAAATGCAAGAACAAGCTCTAAAAGTGCTTAAAAAGCTAGATAGGAAACAGGGCTTTTCCCAAAAGGGAAAACCGAATAAGCCTCAATTTGCCTGGTTTTTAGACATATAGAGACCATTTTCTATTTCAAGATAAATTTATACATTATCCAGTGTAACACAATTGAATATTTTTTTCAAACTAAAATTTTTCCACAATTTTTGTACAAATAAACAAAAAATTGTCAAAACAAAGATGCAATATCTTTATGTTGATTGTTAGTTTCAGTTGACAAATCAGGTTGGCTTGAGATATAATGTTAATTTGTAAGGTTATACGTTCGAAGGGGGGACTAGATTTTATGTTGAGGACTTATCAGCCAAAAAAGCTTCATAGAAAAAAGGAGCATGGCTTTAGAAAAAGAATGTCAGATAGAAACGGTCGTAAAGTATTGGCTCGCAGAAGAGCAAAAGGTAGACATAGACTGTCTTACTAATTATAAAGACCACTGTTTTTATAAGTGGTCTTTAATTGCCTATTGGGCATAATACACATATCGACACTTTTTTGTATTTGTATTAATAAGCATATCCATGTATGCGGAAGGTTCGATCTTTTTATGAGTAAACTTGTCACTTTAAAAAAAAATAAAGATTTTAACAGATTATATGCAAAAGGTAAATCTTTTGTATCTCCATCACTAGTTGTGTATGTTTCTAGGAATAAACTAGGATTTACTAGAATTGGGATAACAACTAGCAAAAAAATCGGAAAAGCTGTTGACCGCAATAGAGCAAGACGTGTAATAAAAGAATCATATAGAAAAATTGCTCCATTTGTAAAAGATGGTATAGATATAGTTTTTGTGGCAAGAGGTAAAACAACACATGTAAAAAGTGATGTTGTTCTAAAAGCGATGACAGAAATCCTTGAAAGTATAAGTGTATTACATATAAACGGGAAGGAAACTTGTGGGTAAATCTACTTTTGATGATATGATTAAAAAGTTTTTATTAAAATGTATAAAATTTTATCAAGAAAAAAGCTCACCGGCAAGGCCTCCTGTTTGTAGGTTTTATCCGACTTGTTCTGAGTATGCAAAAATGGCAATTGAAATCCATGGTGCAGCAAAAGGCGGGCTATTAACTTTATATAGGATACTTAGATGCAATCCGCTATGTAAGGGGGGATTTGACCCAGTCCCGGAAAAAAAGAGAAAAAATAGTTTTTAGAAAAGGACGTTTTATTATATGAATTTTTTTTATACACTAAGTAATGCGGTGGGAACTGCGCTAGGCTTTGTGCTGTGGTTCTTCTTTGACCTATTTGATAGCTTTGTGCCAGCTGCATTTATTTTTGTGATAATATTAAACGCCGTTTCTTTTCCGTTTGAAATAAAATCACGAAAAGCCATGGCTAAGAATGTTAAAATTAGCCAGAAGACTCAGGAGCTACAAAAAAAATATGCAAATGATAGGCAGAAGTTAAATGAAGAAATGGCAAAGCTCTATGAAAAAGAAGGGATAAATCCTCTTGGGGGTTGCTTGCCGCAGCTTTTACCAGCGATAATTTTCACAGGAGTTTATGGAGCAATTGTAAGACCGCTTACAAACTTGTTCCACGTTTCAGCAGAAGCGTTAAATTCTTCTTTAGAAGTTTTAAATTCGCTTCCCGGTCTTAACGGCACTTTTAATTCAGCCTACTCTCAGCTTGAGATTATAAAAATTTTCCCGCAAGTTAGCGATAAATTAACAATGTTTACTCCGGAGCAAATTAGTGATATTCTAGATTTTAATAAAGGATTTAATTTTTTAGGATTAGACCTTTTTGCAATTCCTATAGCTAGTTCATTTACATCGTTTGCATGGATTTGGCCAGTTTTATCAGCGTTTACTATGCTAATTTCAACTCTTATCATGCAAAAAATGAACGATGCTCCGCAACAAGCGCCAGGCTGTGCTAAGTTTATGCCGTATGCACTACCGCTAGTGTTTGTGGGAATAACACTATATGCACCCGCAGCTCTGGGAGCATATTATACGATTCTTAATTTAATTTCAATTGTTCAAGTAATTATTATGGCAAAATTTTATGGTCCAAAAGCAATCGAAGCAAGAGAAGAAGCGGCCAGAATCGCTCGCCTTGAATTAAATGAAGCAAACGAAGTAAAAATAAATAGTCCAAGAAAAGTTTCAATTGATAGTGTAAATAATCGAACCAATAATAAGAAAAACAATAAAAAATAACGATTCATCTTTTTATTTTAACAAATGATTGACTTATGGAGGTGCACAATTTTGGTAAAAGAAGCTATTGGAACAGGTGAAACAGTTGGGTTAGCGCAACAAAATGCATGTGAGGTTTTAGGAGTATCTGAGCAAGATGTGACATTTGAGGTTATTCAAATGCCGTCCCGAAAAACGCTTGGTCTTTTTGGAGGTAAGTCTGCAAAAGTTAGAGCAAGATTTGAAGTTTCTCCAGCGAAAATTGCTGCAGAATACTTATCAGATATCCTTAAAGCTTATGGACTAAAAGATTTCGTTGTAGATATTGAAGAACATGACGATGGAGCTAGTTTGCATGTTACCGGCGAGAATGCTAAAATTGCCATAGGTAGAAGAGGAGATACTTTGGATGCGATTCAATATCTTGTGGGTCTTGTTGCCAATGATGTTAGCGATTCATATTATAGGTTAACAATAAACATTGGTGACTATAGAGAAAGACGTGCGAAAGTTTTAGAATCGCTTGGGAAAAAGCTTGCTTTTAAGGTGCTTCGGACAGGGAAACCAATTATTCTTGAACCAATGACTCCTTATGAACGAAAGGTTATTCATTTGGCTATAGAGAAAATCGATGGAGTAAAGTCATGGTCAGAAGGTGAAGGAATAAGCAGGCATCTCATAGTTGAGTTGTCAGATGATGCTCCACGAAAACAAACCTTTAAAACTTATGGAAATATAGATCATAGAAAGTTATACGAAAATATGCACGTGCCACTTTATGAAAAAGTTGAAAGTAATACTTTATAGTTCTTTCAAAAAAGGTGATTCAAGAAAGAATCACCTTTTTGTTTATAAGGCGTATAAACGGGGAGCGGCGAGTGTATTCACGCGATATAGTGTGGATACGCCGCCGCCCGGACAAAAAGAAAAAGGAAATAAGATTAGGGAAGATAACTATAATTAGAAAGGATAAAAAATGAACATAGATACAATAGCAGCAATAGCGACTGCACAGGGCCAAGGCGGAATAGGTGTTATACGTGTATCGGGCAAAGATTCTATTGATATTGTTGATAAGATTTTTAAATCTGTATCGGGTAAAAAATTAAAGGATACCCAAGGATACAACGCAAGATTTGGGAAGATATATGATGAAAAAAATGAAGAAATAGACGAAGTTATCGTTCTTTTATATAGAGCTCCACACAGTTATACAGGAGAAAACGTAGTAGAGATATCATGTCACGGAGGTCTTTATATAACAAAGCGAATTTTAAGACTAGTTTTCGATATGGGTGCAAGACCCGCAGAACCCGGTGAATTTACAAAGCGAGCATTTTTAAACGGAAAAATGGATTTAATTAAAGCTGAATCAGTAATGAAACTGATTGGTGCCACAGGAAAAGGTGCAGCTAAAGCAGCATTGGCAGTTCACGAAGGAGCAATAAGCAAGAAAATCACAAAGGTAAAGGACGGTCTTGTTAATTTAGCAGCGCATTTATCGGTTTGGGCAGATTACCCGGAGGATGATATCCCTGAGGTTGAGTTTAGTTCTTTAAAAGAAAAAATGTTAGACGCTTACAAGATACTAAATGAATTAGCGGAAAATTATGATGCCGGAAAAGTAATCACAAATGGGATTGATACAGCAATTATTGGAGCTCCTAATGTAGGTAAATCGACACTAATGAATATGTTACATGGATCGGACAAAAGTATTGTTACAGATATTCCCGGAACAACTAGAGATATCGTTGAAGGAACGGTTGTTTTAGGTGATATTTCTCTTCACGTTTCAGATACAGCAGGGATCCATACAACAGAAGATCCAGTTGAATCAATTGGCGTAAATAAAGCAAAATCAAAGTTAAGCTCCTCAGAACTAGTTTTATTAGTATTTGATGGGTCCAAAGAATTAACAGATAATGATAAAGAGCTAATTAATTCTGTATCGGGGAGTAATATATTAGCAGTTATAAATAAATCTGATTTACCTAAAAAGATAGACCTTGAATATATTAAAAGGTTTATAAAAAATATAGTTGAGATTTCTGCAAAGAATAGAACTGGTCTCGATGTTCTTGAAAACAGTATTCTAAAAATAGTGGGAGCCGGAAATATAAATCCATCCGAAGGTATTTTAGCTACAGAACGACAATATAAAACAGTGAAAAGTGCAATTAAATGTATTAAAGAAGCAATAGATACTTTATCTTCAGGGTTAACTCTTGATGCAGTTACTGTTTCGTTAGAGGGTGCAGTTGATGAGTTACTCACTTTAACTGGTGAAAAAGCAACTACGGTTGTTGTGGATGAGATCTTTTCAAAGTTTTGCGTTGGAAAATAAAAAATACACACTAGCTCAAATAGGCGATTTGGTTTGAGCGTGGGTCGAAATGCGATTAAATAAAAAGAAGGGTTTAAATTGAAATATTATGCAGGAGAATATGAAGTATCAGTGATAGGTGCTGGTCACGCAGGAATAGAAGCTGCATTAGCTGCAGCAAGGTTAGGATGTAAAACTGCGGTGTTTACTATAAACATGGATGCAGTTGGGAATTGTCCGTGTAATCCGTCGATCGGGGGGACTGCAAAGGGTCACCTTGTTAGAGAAATAGATGCACTTGGCGGCGAAATGGGAAAAACCGCCGATGAATGTTTTTTACAAAGTAGAATGCTCAATAAGGGAAAAGGCCCAGCTGTACATTCACTAAGAGTGCAAATAGATAGAGAAAAATATAAAAGCACTATGAAATATAAGCTTGAAAAACAACATAATTTAGATTTAAGGCAAGCAGAAATAGTTGCTGTATCTAAAACAGATGATGGTATTTGGGAACTAAGAAGTAGAATGAATGCTATTTACAGAACTAAAACTGTAATCATTGCCACAGGAACATATCTCAGCAGCAAAATATACGTTGGGGAAGTTTCTTTTGAAAGCGGGCCTGATGGTATTTTTCCCGCATCTTTTTTGGGAGAATCTTTAAAAGAATTAGGACTGCGTCTTAGAAGGTTTAAAACAGGAACTCCAGCGCGTGTTTTAAAGTCGACAATAGATTTTTCTCAGCTAGAAGTACAAAAGGGTGACGATAGTATCGTACCTTTTTCAAGAATGACAAAAGACATTGGCAAAAATCAAGTTGTATGTCATATTGGCTACACAAATGAAAAAACAAAAGAGATAATCATAAAAAATATTGATAGGTCGCCGCTATATGCAGGTAAGATAGAGGGAAAAGGACCGAGATATTGCCCGAGCATTGAAGATAAAATAGTGAGGTTTAAAGATAAAGAAAGACATCAATTTTTTGTAGAGCCTTGTGGCTTAAACACTGATGAGATGTACATTCAGGGGTTGTCGTCTTCGTTACCGGAAGATGTTCAGATTCAATTTTACCACACTTTACCAGGATTTGGAAATGCGCTGATTATGAGGCCAGCTTATGCAATTGAATATGATTGCGTGGACCCTTTGCAAATGAATTCCACTTTAGAATTTTCTGAGTTTCCAGGTTTATATGGTGCTGGCCAATTTAACGGTAGTTCAGGCTACGAGGAGGCTGCAGCTCAAGGGTTAGTTGCTGGAATTAATGCTGCGTTAAAAGTTAAGGGTGAGTTACCAATGAAGCTTGATCGGTCAACTTCGTATATTGGAACTTTGATTGACGATTTGGTTACCAAGGGGGTTAGCGATCCATACAGAATGATGACATCTCGTTCGGAATATAGGCTGGTGCTGCGCCAAGATAATGCCGACGAAAGGTTAACTCCAATTGGTAGGCGAGTTGGACTTATATCAGATGATGCTTGGGAAAAATTTAAAATAAGAGAAAACGCAAAAAAAGAAGAATTAAGGCGGATCAGGGAGCTAGTGATATCGCCATCTGCCGAGGTAAATGATATAATTGTTTCACGTGAAACATCGCCGATTGTTTCTGGAATTAGAATGATAGATCTTCTTAAGAGACCTCAAATTACATATGAGTGCTTAGCACCGATTGATAAGACCCGGCCAGACCTAGATCCAACTGTTTTTGAGCAGGTGGAAGTGGAACTAAAATACGAGGGATATATAAAAAAACAGTTAGCGCAAATTGAAGAAATGAAACGACTTGAAGTGAAAAAGTTGCCAGTTGATGTTGATTATTCTCAGATTATTGGGCTAAGACTGGAAGCAATAGAAAAGTTGAATTTAGTTAAACCCGAGAATATCGGACAGGCTTCCCGGATTTCAGGGGTTAGTCCTGCTGATATTTCTGTTCTTTTAATATGGTTAGCCCGGCAGTCGCGAAAGGAAGAAGTGAATGGATAATTTCTCTAATATAATAAAAACTGTACTAGAAGATAGTAAATTTACTTTTACAGATGCAATGATGGACCAATTTGTAAAGTATGCAGAACAGTTAGTGCAGTGGAACAGCAAGATTAACTTAACCGCGATAACAGATCCAAAAGAGATTGCCATAAAACATTTTATAGATAGCTTGTCGGTTTTGGATGCCTTTGAGATTCCGCGTGGCGCAAAGGTGATCGATGTTGGAACCGGTGCCGGATTTCCGGGAGTTCCTTTAAAAATAGTTCGCCCGGATATAAAGTTGACGCTATTAGATAGTTTAAATAAAAGATTGATTTTCCTTGAAGAATTGATGTCAAAACTTAATTTACAGGCAGAGTTAATCCATTCAAGAGCAGAAGATGCTGCAAGAATGCAGATTTTGCGAGAAAGTTATAATGTGGCTGTCTCTCGTGCTGTAGCGCCTCTTAATGTGCTTTTAGAACTTTGCATTCCATTTGTTAGCGCTCACGGTGTATTTATTGCAATGAAAGGAAGCAATGCAAATGCGGAATTAGAAAACTCTAAAAACGCTATGGAATGCTTAAAAGCTGAAGTTGTTGATATTAAAGTTTCTAGTTTGATAGATAAAAACGATAGAAATATTATTATTTTTAAGAAATATTCAGAACTTTCAAACATTTATCCCCGACATAGCTCAAAAATATCAAAAAAACCGCTATAGTTTTGTGTTTACAACATAAAAAAACGTTTTTTCTCCTACATAAAAGGTTAATAATTTCTAATTTACTATGTTATTATCTTCTTGAAGATGGATATGTAGGAGGGATGATATTGATTTTCGTTCAAAATTCGGACAAGGTAAGAAGTATTCCGGTTATTCAAATTGAACCAAATCGTTCTCAACCACGAACGAGGTTTTCAAAAGAAGAATTAGCTGGGCTTTCTGAAAGCATCAAGGAAAATGGCATTTTACAGCCACTTACCGTGCGAAAAGTTTTTGCTTCTAAGTTTGAACTGATTGCAGGAGAAAGACGACTTAGAGCAGCAATAATGGCTGGATTTAAAACAGTGCCGTGTTTGATTGTTGACTGCGATGAAACACAGTCTGCGGTGTTTGCCTTGTTAGAAAATTTACAGCGTTCTGATTTAGGACCTTTTGAAGAAGCCGAAGGGATTCAAAGGCTGATTCAAGGTTGCGGAATAACACAGGAGGTGGCAGCACAAAAATTAGGTAAAAAACAATCAACTATTGCAAATAAACTACGTTTATTAAAGCTTAGTAAAGAAGAAAGACAAAGAATAACAGAGGCAAATTTAACAGAACGGCATGCAAGAGCACTTTTAAAGCTAGAAAACAAAGAGCAAAGGGAGATTGCTCTAAGTAGGATAATTTTAAAAGGTCTTAACGTGCAGAAATCAGAGATCTTAATTGATTCGATGATTGCTGAAAATACCTCAAAAAACACGAATGCACATAGAAAGATCATAATTAAAGACATTAGAATATTTATGAATACTATAAACAAAGCGATAGACACTATGAAACTTTCAGGTATAGATGCTCAAAGATCTCAGAGGGAGACTGAGGACTATATAGAATATATGGTTAGGATTCCAAAAGCTACCATGGTAAAAGCAGTGGAGTCGGCCTGATTTGAGATTAAAAATAGTATATTTCTAGTGCATTTTTTACTTTATTATCAAAATGTTTCACGTGAAACATTTTGATTTTTTTTTGCACTTTTACTTATAAATACTGTTCTTTAGTTTAAAATGTATTTTATATGAGATTTATCCTTGTTAAGCTAAAATGTTTCACGTGAAACATTTTAGCTTTTTATATTTTAAGGTCCCTAACTTATCCTCATATTTTGTGGTAAAACACTTTGATAATTATCGTCATATTTTGTTGCTTTTTTATTATAATGTGGTATAATTTATGTAGAAAGGGGGAGTACCATGGAAAAAATAATTGCAATTACAAATCAAAAGGGAGGCGTGGGAAAAACAACTACGGCAATAAACTTAGCAGCATCCTTCGGTAAGTTAGGAAAAAGAACTTTGCTAATCGATATGGACCCTCAGGGGAATACGACAAGTGGTTTAGGGATTGATAAAAGGAAATTAACATCCTCTGTATACGATGTGTTGTTAAATATTGACAAGATTAACCAAGCCATTGTAAGTACGAAATTTGATAACCTACACATTTTGCCCTCTAATATGGCTTTAGCTGGCGCCGAGATAGAGTTGGCAGGGTTAGAAAATAGGGAATCAAAATTGAGTCAGGCTGTAAACTTAATTAAACATCAATATGATTATATTTTTGTAGATTGCCCGCCATCGCTGGGGCTAGTGACAACGAATGCGCTATGTTTGAGTGATTCAGTTATTGTTCCTATACAATGTGAGTTCTATGCTTTAGAAGGATTGTCTCAATTGATGAGCACAGTTAGACGGATAAAAAGAACTTATAACCCCAGATTAGATGTAGAAGGAGTTCTTTTAACTATGGTTGATGGCCGGTTAAGATTGACTCAACAGGTTTCGCAAGAAATAAAAAAATATTTTTCAGATAAAGTCTTTGAAACAGTTATACCACGGACGGTTAAGCTTTCTGAATCGCCAGGTTTTGGTGTTCCTGTTATCTATTATGATAGATACAATAAAGGCGCACGGGCTTATCTAACTTTAGCTGAAGACATTTTAAAAAATCATGGAAGAGAGAGTGAGGCTAAGTGATATCGACAAAAAAAGGTGGACTTGGAAAAGGCTTAGATGCTATATTTGTAGAGAATGATATGGAAAATAAAAATGCTGTCACACTAAAAATTTCAGAAATAGAACCAAATAGAGGTCAACCAAGAACAGATTTTGATGAGGAAGCTTTAGCCGAACTAGCCGATTCAATCGCTCAGCATGGTGTTTTGCAGCCACTTCTTGTAAGACCTGTATCCGGGGACAGCTATCAAATAGTTGCCGGTGAACGTCGTTGGAGAGCTTCTAGAATGGCAGGATTAACGGAAGTTCCCGTAATTATTAAAGAGCTCACAGATAGCGAAGTTATGGAAATTGCTTTGATAGAAAATCTGCAACGTGAAGATTTGTCACCAATAGAAGAAGCTTTTGGTTATAAATCCTTGATGGATACATATAGTTTAACTCAAGACGAAGTGGCTAAAACTGTTGGTAAATCACGATCTGCGGTAGCAAATGCCATTCGACTATTAAGTTTGCCCAAAAGCATCATCGACATGATTTCAGATGGAAGGCTAAGTTCCGGCCACGCAAGGCCGCTATTAACTTTGCAAACACTTGAGGATATGGAAAAAATTGCCAATTTAGCAATTGACAGAATGCTCTCTGTTAGAGAAGTTGAAAAAATATGTAAAACCCTTGTGGAGAATGGATCTTTAAATAAAAGAAAAATTAGAAGTTTGAAAAAAAGAAATCCGTTCTTTGATGAAGTTGAAATTTCTTTAAAAGAAGCTTTAGGCAGAAGAGTAAAAGTTAAAGATAAGCCTAATAAAAATAAAGGAATTTTAGAAATAGAATTTTATAACAATGAAGATCTAGCAGGCATTGCAAGATGCCTTGGAGAAAGGGTCATTTAAAGGAGATTTGTATTTATGTTAGACATTAAATTTATACGGGAGAATCCCGATTTAGTTAAGGAGGCGATGAGGAATAGGAACTCGAATCTTGACGATCAGATAGATAAAGTTTTGAAAATTGACGAAACAAGAAGAGAACTAACCGGTAAGGTTGAGGCAATGAAAGCTCAACAAAATGCAGTTAGCAAAAAGATTCCCGAGATGAAGAAAAACGGTGAAGATACCACTGAAATTATGAAGAGTATGAAGACGTTATCGGATGAGATAACCAATTTAAACGCAGAGTTATCTAAACTCGAGGATGATCAGAAAAATATTTTGCTATCTATACCGAACGTACCGCATAAAAGTGTACCTATTGGTGTAGATGATACCCAAAATGTTGAAATAAGACGCTGGGGAGAACCAACGAAATTTAATTTTGCTCCTAAAGCGCACTGGGACTTAGGCAAAGATTTAAATATATTAGATTCAGAACGTGCTGCAAAGGTTACAGGTGCAAGGTTCCATTTCTATAGGGATTTAGGTGCAAGATTAGAACGTTCTATCATCAATTTCTATTTAAATACTCATACAAGTAGAGGGTACACGGAAATTTTACCACCGCATTTAGTAAATAGAGCTTCAATGACGGGTACTGGTCAACTACCTAAATTTGAAGAAGATGCATTTAAACTTTCAAACGAAGATTATTTTTTAATTCCAACAGCTGAAGTGCCTGTTACAAATTTGTATAGGGATGAAATCTTAGAGGGAAAAAGTTTACCAATAAAACATTGCGCATATTCTGCTTGTTTTAGAGCAGAAGCAGGGTCTGCCGGAAGAGATACCCGTGGTCTTATTAGGCAGCATCAGTTTAACAAAGTAGAACTAGTTAAATTTGCAAACCCAGAGACTTCGTATGATGAATTAGAAAGTTTAACTCTTGATGCAGAACATGTACTTAAATTGCTTGGTCTTCCTTATAGGGTAGTTTGCTTATCAACAGGAGACTTAGGATTTAGCTCTGCAAAAACTTATGATATTGAAGTTTGGATGCCTTCTTATGATAGGTACCTTGAGATTTCGTCTTGTTCAAACTTTGAAGATTATCAAGCAAGAAGAGCAGCAATTCGCTTTAAAAATGACAAAAACGATAAAGCTAAATTGGTTCATACTTTAAATGGATCAGGGTTAGCTGTGGGACGCACAGTTGCAGCAATTTTAGAAAATTATCAAAACGCTGATGGAAGTATTACAATTCCTGAAGTATTGCGCCCATATATGGGTGTTGATAAAATAGAAAAATAATTTTTCAACATAATAAGAAGTATTTGTGGAAAAACTAAAAAGGGGATTAAATTATATCTCCACTATATTTTAGGTACGTTCACCCATTTAACTCCAGTTAAAAAAGGCAAGCTTAAAGCTTGCCTTTTTTATTATTTTACTCAACGTTTATATGTGTCCATTGTGCTAACACGCAGACGTATGTCTTTCCAGGAATCATAATAAGTTCTTTATCATCAGTTGTATAATATTTAAATGGAGAGGTATCTTTATCGCGAGTCCATTTAATATCAATAATTTTTCCATGAGACATATATTTACCAGTTCCATTCCCGATAATATCTAAGGACAAAAGTTCAGTGTTATCCATATTTTGCCCCTTTACGTTCATTAAAATGATGTTTTGTTTAGAGTTTTGTTCTTTTGTATTATCGTCCATCTGTGGCTTATTAAATTGTGAGATTAAGTATGTTTGATTTTCAGAATCATATGTAAACAAAGTACTTTTATAACCCGAGAAAATAACTGTTAATTTATTAGCATCAGTGCCTTGTAGTACTTGAGAATTATCGTCAAACTTTTGAGGGTACTTATAATTAGGTTCTAACTGAGTTTTATAACCTTTACTTTTAATACCAGCAATTATTTTTTCTCCAGATGTTAAAGCACTGTGTTCAAGGCCTAGATTTTTTAATCTATTTTGGTCACGCCACATAAATTTCTCATGACTTATCAAATCTATAGAGTCGATATATCCACTTTTTAATATTTTATATGCATGAATACTACCGCCAAGATGAAAATATATTGCGTCAAGCCCTTTAGCAATATTGATAAAATATGGTCTTGAGCTTCTAACACTCCCAATAGCTGGAACAGCCGAAGGATCTTTAAATACACCTAGAATACGGGTTATACCCCCTTCTGTTGGGCATTCATACATAATATCTGCTTGAGATACGCCTAAAAGTGGTTGCCCAGAATGCAAATTATTTATCATAATAGCAACAGGTCTTTGATTTATTTTGTCTTTATCTATCGCAAGGCCCGTTAATGGATTTATACCCATGGATTTAGCGTTATTTTGGGTTTTACTAACTAAAGAAGCATTATTGTTAAATCTATTGTTTATAAAAAAAGCTCCCGCACTAATTATTAATAATGTTAAAAACGAGATGATAATTTTTGTATAAATTTTCACTTTTTTGCTCCTTTTATAAAATTTTTATTGTTTTTTCTTATAAATAATTTACATTATTTTTAAAAAATGATATAATAACACGTTAGAAGATATTTAACATAAAGGAGATATAAATATGAATATTTGGCATGATATCGATGCAGCAAGAATTTCTACTAATGATTTTATGGCTGTTATTGAAATTCCTAAAGGAAGTAAAACAAAGTATGAACTAGATAAACAAACAGGAATGTTAAAATTAGATCGTATTTTACATACATCAACTCATTACCCTGCAAACTATGGCTTTATTCCTCGTACTTACGCTGATGATCTTGATCCACTTGATGTTTTAGTGCTTTGCTCTGAAAAGATTTCATCGTCAACTTTAGTAAGGTGTTACCCGATCGGTGTTATGAACATGATCGATAATGGCGACAATGATGAAAAAATCATCGCTATACCTTATGACGATCCAACTTATAATAGTTACAAAGATGTTAGTGAACTTCCAAGACACATCTTTAATGAAATGAGCCACTTTTTCACAGTTTATAAAGAACTAGAAGGCAAAAAAACTGCAGTTGAAGAGATCAAAGGTGCAACCGATGCAATTAAAATTATAGACGCATGCATTGAATCATATAAGAAAAAATTTGGTTATAATATGTAGTTTAATAAAAAGGCATTTTTAAAAATGCCTTTTTATTTTTTCTTATTTAACTTATTAATTAGTGGTTTTACTAAACATAGTTGGCTCGTATTTGTTAATTACGTCGTTATTAAGATTTATAGTGAGATTGTTTTTTGTATCCTCTATTTTTTTATTAAAGTCATCAGACTTCATATCATAAAGGATTTTTTCACGATCAGACTCGTTAGTTAAATCCGGTAGCTCTATATTGTTTGAATTAGGATTCCTATACAAAAATAAATATATATCATTATACTTTACATAAGTAGCTTTTCCAGGTTCGATTGTACTGATAGCGTCAACAATCTCTTTAGGAAGTTCTGTAGAATTTGGATTAACTAACTGATCTTCAAGCGAATCGGCATTATTTTCAATATGATCAGTTGCTTTTATTTCGCTTTGAATTTGATTTATATTTTTGGTACCTGAATTTATAGCTGAAACATATCCGGAGAATTGTTGCTCAATAAATTCCTCAGTATCTACTTTTCCACTTTGGGATTGGCCTTCGCCACCTTCAGAGTCTGCGTCTTCAAATGGCATCTTTGAATAGAATTTTAATGAGATATAATTGTGTTTATAATATTCTAGCAGTTGTTCATCTGAGACAGGGTTTATGCCGTCTTTACCATAAAGTGCACTGAATATTTTCTTCTTTTTAGCGGCAAACAAAGAATTTGCTTGATGAACAGAATCTTTATTTATACCAAAATTTTTTTCATATACCTCGCCAGATGCTTCCCATATTGCATCAGTTTTTTCTTGGGCTTTCTTTTTTTCTTCATCTGCAAGGCTAAGGTTCATGTCGCTTAATATTTTGTCAACAGCAAGCATCTCTTTGCATGAATCTATAGCATGTTCTTTTATCCAATTGCTTGCGTTTTGACCTTCTAATTCTTCGTTTTTTATATCAGTTGTTGATATGCCTTTTTCAATTAATTTATCGCTTGCGTCTTGATAAAATTGCATTAACTGATAAACGTAGGTGCTAGTAGATATTGTTCTATTATCTGATTTTAGCGCCCATGTTTTATCTCCGCAAGCTGTACTGCATAGTAAAAAAATGCAAGACATAAATAGTATCGGAATCTTTTTTAATCTTTCCATTGCTTTTTACCTCCACTTTTGGTCTGAGAAATAGTTGATCTTATCTACCTATCTGATATATTTGTAATATTCTTTATAAAAATTATACACTTAAAAATAAGATATGTCCATAAAAAATTAAGATATAGACAGAATTTCCTTTAAATTGTTAATAATAGAATTCTCTTTATCTATGTTAACGCAGATGTGAGGTTTTCCTGAAGATTTTATGGTAATTTTAGAACCCATAGTTTTAATAAATTTCTCTAATAATTTTTCATCTAAGTTATCAGCAAACAATAGAAATTTATTATTTTGTTGACGAATTTCATAGATGCCAAGAGAAGCTGCAGTACTCCTAATAATAGCTACATCAATAAGGCCCAAAACGCTTTCAGGAGGCTCCCCGAACCGATCTATTAACTCATCGGTTACATCGGAAGCATCCTCCTTTGATCTTATATCTGAAATTCTTCGGTAAATATCAATTCGTTGGTTAACATTAGGGATATATTTTTCAGGAATATGAGCACCTATTTGCACATCCACTAAACATTCAATATCAGATTTTAAAATGGGTTCACCTTTTTCTTCGCTTACTGCTTGACCGAGCAATTTAAGGTATAAGTCATATCCAACGTCGGCCATGTGGCCGTGCTGCTCGCCACCGAGAATATTACCAGCCCCTCTTAATTCAAGGTCACGCATGGCAATTTTAAATCCAGAACCAAACTCAGTAAATTCACGGATAGCGGATAATCTTTTTTGAGAAATCTCGCTTAATATTTTACTGCGTTTATATGTAAAATAAGCAAAAGCACGGCGCCCCGAGCGCCCAACACGACCACGGATTTGATGCAATTGCGAAAGACCTAAATGGTCGGCGTTTTCTATAATTAAAGTGTTAACATTAGCAACGTCAATTCCAGTTTCTATAATAGTAGTACAAACTAAAATATCAATTTCGTGCTCAACAACCTTTTGCCACACAGAAGATAATTCTTGTTCGGACATTTTCCCATGTGCATATCCAACCTTAGCTTCTGGAATCTGATTTTGCAAAGAAGCAGCAGTTTGAGATATAGTTGACACGTTATTATGCATATAATAAACTTGCCCTGCGCGTCTAAGTTCTCGACGGATAGCTTCATTTATAATGGTTTGATCGTGTTCAAGAATATAAGTTTGCACCGGGAACCTATTTTGCGGTGCCTCTTCAAGTGATGACATATCCCGAATACCAGACATCGCCATATTTAAAGTTCTTGGAATTGGAGTGGCAGATAAAGTGAGCACATCAACATTTTTAGCAAGTTCTTTAAATCGTTCCTTTTGAGAAACGCCAAACCTTTGTTCTTCGTCTATGATAACAAGACCTAAATCATAAAAAAAAACATCTTTTTGCACTAACCTATGCGTACCTACAATGATATCAACTTCACCGCGTTTTAAGCGTTTTAAAGTTTCGGTTTGCTGTTTTTGAGTGCGAAACCTCGATAATAATTCAATTTTTATAGGAAAATTCTCAAATCTTTTTACTATAGTTTGAAAATGCTGCCAAGCAAGAATTGTTGTTGGCACCAATATTGCACACTGTTTAGAATTGCATACACATTTAAATGCAGCTCTGAGTGCTACTTCGGTTTTTCCAAAACCAACATCCCCGCAAAGCAATCGATCCATTGGTGCTACTTTTTGCATATCAGCTTTTATTTCGTCAATGCAGCGCAATTGATCGGGAGTCTCCTCATATTCAAAATGCGATTCAAAGTCGCGTTGCAATTCATTATCTTCAGGGAAAGCATATCCTTTTGTGTGCATTCTGTCTGAATATAATTTTATGAGTTCTTTTGCAATATCTTTGGTTGCTTTTTTTACCCGTGCCTTAGATTTTTGCCACTCGGTGGATCCGAGTTTATTTAAGTGTACACGCGTTTCTGAAGCAGGCCCTATATATTTATCAACTAAATCAAGCTGTGTAACAGGAACATACAGTGTATCTCCCTTAGCATAAGCTATTTTTATATAATCTTTTTTCACGTTTTGCACTTCAATATTGTGGATTCCTTTAAAAACTCCAATACCATGAAGGCTATGCACAACATAGTCTCCAATGTTAAGATCAGAAATGCTATACACGCTTTTACGATTATTCTTTTTCTTTTTTATACTTGATTTTGAAGAGGTATTAAAATACCCATAAGTAATCAATGAAAAGTTTATATCTGGATACTCAAACCCAGCAGAAAGAGAACCTGTTGTTATAATTTTAGATCCAGGTGCAATATCATTAACATTTTCTAAATAGGTTATATTAATGCCACGCTGTTGTAGATCCTTGGCAGTACTCATAGCGGAACGTTTTGTTCCCGCGAGAACTATTACAGTTTGATTTTTACTCATACTACTAAGGTCATCGCTAAGTAACGATAAGCTACCGTTCCAAATAGGTAGCTGACGTGCATTTATGGTTATAGTTTTATTTATTTTAGAAAAACAACCGCGAGTTAAAAATGTATCAAAATATAGGGTAGACCTCTCGTTTATATAAGATAAGAATTGAGTTTTATCTGCAGAAAAAGTATCAAGTCCTTTACATAAAACACCGTCTTCTAAATACAAAGATAAATCTTCTTGCCACCTAAATGCAGTTGATTTTAAACGGTCCTCAACTTTAGTTTGCTCTGAAACAAATATAAGGCTATTTTTATCTAAATAGTCAAACAAAGTATTAGGAGAGTCATAGATAAAATTTATAAATTTATCGCATGAACCCACGCCACCAGTGTTTTGCAGTTGATCGATTTCTGATGATAAAATGTCTATAGACTTTTGATTATACTTTTCTTTTTTCAACTTATCCTTTAAGTTTTGAATATTCTCTATTAATTTTATTGGGTCATCAATGATGATTTCGTTTGCGGGAGATATAGTAATTTGTTTTATAGATTCAGTTCGGCGTTGAGTAGCAATATCAAAATAGTGTATAGAGTCGATTTCATCGCCCCAAAATTCTATTCGCACAGGTTTATTACTATTTGTTGTGAAAAAATCTAGTATTCCTCCACGCACAGAAAATTGACCCTCACCTTCAACTTGGTCATATTTTTCATAACCACAACCAATGAGTTTTTTTGCAACATCGCAAATAGCAATGGTAGTCCCAGTTTTAATAGTAAAAGTAATATCTTTTAACTTATTTTTTGGTATAGTATATTGAAGTGCTGCATCTGGGCATGCAATAACTACATCAAGGTCATTTTTTAGTAACTTGTTAAGAACACTAAGACGTTGATGTTCATATTCTTTAGATTGCCCTGCTATATTATGAAAATTAAAATCTCTTGAAGGGTATATAGCAACGCGACTACCCATTAAGCTCAAGTCAGTTGACATTTTTTGTGCACTTGATTCATCATGAGCTATAAGCATTGCCGGATGGCTTAATGAATCTGTAATAGAGTGTATAAAATGTGACTTATGAATGTCAGATAACCCGGTAAGTCCGATAGTACTTCCGGGTTTTGCAATTTCTTTTTGTATTCGGGTAAAGTCGGTTGACTCTTGCAGCACATTTTTTAAAAAATCCATTATATCTCCTCTTAGGAATTAAACTTATTCATAGCTTCATCGGTTTTACCGTCTAGCATAAGTTTTAAAGCACCATATGCATTTTCTATAGCGGTGTTAAGTTGTTTGCGATCGGCATCACTAAATTCTGAGGTTACCCAGTCAGCAAGGTTCCATCGCTCGGGTTTTGCACCGACTCCAATCTTTATTCTAGGGAAATTATCATAACCGGTTTTATTAATGATATCCTTTATGCCGTTGTGCCCACCAGAACTACCTTTTTTGCGAATTCTTAATTTCCCAGGGAATAATGATATATCGTCTACTATAACGATTAATTTTTCTATATCGATTTTATAAAAATCCATTATCTTTCTTACTGCATCACCGCTTAAGTTCATATAAGTTTGCGGCTTAACCAGCAAGACTCTATGGCCCGCTATAGTAGCATCGAAAATTTGTGATTGGTATTTTAGTTTACTGTTAGTTAGGTGCAGATCGTTTACTATATGATCTATGGTTAAAAAACCGGCATTATGCCTAGTGTTTTCATATTTTTGCCCAGGGTTACCAAGACCCACGATAATGTATTCGGTGGGATTAATTGTTTTATAAGGATTTGTAATCGCTTTTTTTAATGTTTTAAATATCATTATAACTCCTTTTTATGTTGAAATTTAAACTTTTTTATACGACTAAATGGTGGGATAAACTTAAATACCCCACCTGTTTTATTTTAGAAGATGCTGAGAAAGAACAGATAAAGCTCAGGTAATCAACATCTAAAACAGTTTGTCCAATAATTAATTAAACATTGGTGACACAGGAACATCTTCATATATACGTTCGATGGCTTCAGCAAACAAAGATGCTACCGACAAAATGTTAAATTTATCAATAAAGTTTTCTTTTGGAATAGGAATAGTATCAAGTAGATAGAGCTCTTTAATAGGGCTATTTTTAATACGTTCAATAGCAGGACCTGATAAAACTGCGTGAGTAGCGCAAGCAAAGACTTCTTTAGCCCCTCCTTTTTCTATAACAGCGGCGGCAGCATTACATAAGGTACCAGCGGTATCGATCATATCATCAACTAGAATAACCTTTTTATCTTCAACGTCACCGATAATATTCATAACTTCACATACATTTGCACGTTGGCGTCTTTTATCTATAATAGCAATAGGTAAAGAAAGGCGCGAAGCAAAAGAACGAACTCTTGTAACTGAACCAAGGTCAGGCGAAACGACCACGTAATCATCTTTATTGTCACCGATTTTATTTTTAATAAAGGCTGCTAAAATAGGACTTCCCACAAGGTGATCAACAGGGATATTGAAAAAACCTTGAATTTGAGGTGCATGAAGATCCATAGTAAGGACTCGATCGGCGCCAGCGGTGGTAATTAAATCAGCCACAAGTTTTGCAGAAATCGGGTCTCTAGCTTTAGCTTTTCTATCTTGACGAGCATATCCGAAATAAGGAATTACAGCGGTAATTCTTGCAGCTGACGAGCGTTTCATAGCATCAATCATTATAAGTAGTTCCATAAGGTTTTGATTCACAGGATTACAAGTAGACTGAATTATAAAACAATCAGAGCCACGGACTGATTCATGGAGCGATACTGAAATCTCTCCATCGCTAAAAGTTGTTACCTCTGCTTTGCCAAGCGGTAGCTTTAAAGCATTAGCAATATGTTTTGCTACAGCTAAATTTGAGTTTGCTGCAAAAATTTTGATTCCTTTACCATGAAAATTCATAATTTTTCCCCTTAAAGTTATTTTTATATTACTGATAAAATAAACCAGTTTTTATACGAATTCATTATTTTTTATAATCGAAAAAGGTTTAATGGGAACATCCGTGATAATTTTAGAATGGGAACAATTGATTGAATTTAAAGTAATATTATTGCCTATCAGGCAAGATTTAATCTGAGTATTGGGTCCAATAATGCAGTTGGTACCGATAATAGATTTACCAAGTATAATAGTTCCTGGCAAAATGCAAGTGTTTTGACCAATGGTAACTTCGTCAGTTATAATAACGCCATCAGTAAAAGGGATATCCACCCCGTTTGCCATTAATTTTTTTAATATATTATTGCGAGCAATAGCATTTAGTTCGTTGAGCTGAATTGGATTGTTAGCACCTAACACAGTGTTTTCAGTTTGAGATATATAAGCGTTTACTAGGTGACCTTGAGATAGCAGCAAACTTATTGCATCAGGCAAGTAAAATTCGTTTTGAGAATTGTTGTTTTTTATGTTTTCTATTACACTTAAAAGAGCACGAACATTAAACCAATAGGCACCAGAATTAACTTCGTTAATTTTTTGAATGGTATCGTCAGAATCTTTTTGCTCGATAATAGCAGAAAGATTTCCGGAACTTGAGTCCCTTACGATTCTTCCATAGCCTAATGGGTTTTTAATTTTAGCTGAAATAACAGTAGCTGCATTGTTTTGACTTTTATGTAAATTATATGCGTTTTTAATGGTTTCACTGTCTATAAATGGAGAATCCCCGTTTAAAATTAAGACGTCTTTATCAATGTTATGAGAAAGAAAATCTTTAGCAGTTAAAACAGCATGAGCAGTTCCTTTTCTTTCTTTTTGTATTACGGTTTCATAGTTATGCGGTAAAGAATTAAGATAATTAATTACAACATCACACTTAAACCCAGTAACTACACATACATTTGATATTTCAGATTTATTAAGAGCGTCCAGTACCCATTTAAGCATTGGTCTGAACATAACTTTTGAAAGAACTTTTGGCATATTAGATTTCATTCTAGTTCCTTCGCCTGCTGCTAACACAATGGAACAGGTATTATTCATAAGATACCTCCAAAATTTTATAATATTTAACAAAAATAAATACTATATATTAATATTATCGCACAAGTAGGAATTTTTTCAAGAGATAAATGTAAAAATTATTGACTAAAAACACATTTATTAAAATATATATGTTTTATAAAACATAAAATTATAGCAAAGTATTTCATACATTGTTATAATAAGTATAATTATGTACCTATGTTTATATTTAAAATAGGAGGTAATTTTTAATGGTTGATAAATATGTATATCTTTTTTCTCAAGGTAATGGATCGATGAAAAGTCTTTTAGGCGGTAAAGGTGCAAATCTTGCTGAGATGACAGTACTAGGGTTGCCTGTTCCTAATGGATTTACAGTAACAACAGAGGCTTGTGCAAAATATTACGAGAACGGAAAAGAAATACCGTGGGATATAGAACAACAAATTTTTGACAGTATTAGCAAAATGGAAAGAAGTACAGGAAAATATTTTGGAGATCAAAATAATCCGCTATTGTTATCAGTACGATCGGGTGCACGGGTTTCTATGCCTGGCATGATGGATACAATTTTAAATTTGGGTCTTAACGATACTGTAGTAAATGGGCTTGCAGCAGTTACAGATAATGAACGTTTTGCATACGATTCCTATCGCAGATTTATACAGATGTTTTCAGATGTAGTGATGGATCTACCTAAAAAAGATTTTGAAGATATCTTAGATGAAATAAAACATCGCCACGGTTATAAACTTGATACAGATCTTACAACGCAAGACTTAAAAGAAGTGGTTGTAAGATTTAAAAAGTACTATAAAGAGAAAAAGGGATGTGAATTCCCAAGTGAACCACGAGAACAGATTATGGAGGCAGTAAAAGCGGTATTTAGGTCGTGGGATAACCCAAGAGCTAATGTATATCGCAGAATGAATGATATTCCATATAGCTGGGGAACCGCAGTTAATGTGCAGGTAATGGTATTTGGTAATACAGGTAATCATTCTGGAACAGGGGTAGCGTTTACTAGAAATCCTGCAACTGGCGAAAGGAAACTTTTTGGTGAATTCTTACTTAACGCACAGGGCGAAGATGTTGTTGCAGGAATTAGAACTCCACAAAGTATTGATGAGTTAAAACAAATTATGCCTGGTATATATGATCAGTTTTCAGAAATTGCTGAGAACCTTGAAAATCATTATGCCGATATGCAAGACATGGAGTTTACAATAGAGAACGGTAAACTTTATATGCTTCAAACAAGAAACGGTAAAAGAACTGCAAAAGCAGCCCTTAAAATTGCAGTAGATTTAGTAAACGAAGGTAAAATAACCAAAGAAGAAGCGCTTTTAAGAGTGGACCCGAAACAATTGGATTCACTACTGCATCCTCAATTTGATAATGATGCACTAAAAAAAGTGTCTCCAATAGGAAAAGGGCTTGCGGCATCGCCTGGCGCTGCATGCGGAAGAGTAGTTTTTACAGCGCAGGATGCTAAAAAATGGGCTGATGATGGTGAAAAAGTTGTACTTGTAAGACTTGAGACTTCACCTGAAGATATCGAAGGCATGGTTGCAGCTGAAGGCATTTTAACAGTACGTGGTGGAATGACATCTCATGCAGCGGTGGTAGCGCGGGGTATGGGTACTTGCTGTGTATCGGGCTGCTCTGAGATAAATATTAACGAACAAGAGAAATGTTTTGATCTGGGTGGAAAAACCATAAAAGAGGGAGATTATATTTCCATTGATGGTTCTACAGGGGAGATATATGACAAAGCCATAGATACTGTTGAAAGTAGTATTACAGGCGACTTTGAAAAATTTATGGCGTGGGCCGATTCAAGCAGGAGATTAAAAGTAAGAGCTAATGCAGATACTCCGGCTGACGCAATAAAAGCTGTGAAATTTGGAGCCCAAGGGATTGGCCTTTGTAGGACAGAACATATGTTTTTTGAAGAAAATAGAATCAAAGCAATGAGAGAAATGATTGTAGCTGAATCAGAAAATGAAAGAAAAAAAGCCCTTGATAAATTGTTACCATATCAACAAAAAGATTTTGAAGAAATGTATAAAGTTTTAATGAATAAACCGATGACGATTCGTCTTTTAGATCCGCCGCTGCATGAGTTTTTACCCAAGCACGAAAGTGAAATAGAAGAAATGGCTGCGGATTTAAAAATTAGCGTATCAAAGTTAAAATCTATAATTTCTTCTTTACATGAGTTTAATCCCATGATGGGCCACAGAGGTTGCAGGTTAGCAATATCTTATCCTGAAATTATAAAAATGCAAACAACAGCGATCATAAAAGCTGCTTTAGCGGTGTCTTATGAACATCCGGAGTATAATATAACTCCTGAAATCATGGTACCACTAGTTGGAGAAGAAAAAGAATTTAAATTTGTTAAAGAAATTATAGCTTCAACAGCAGATGCCCTTATAGAAGAAGCCAACAGTAACATAAGGTATTACGTGGGAACTATGATTGAGATTCCAAGAGCTGCCCTTACTGCAGATAAAATTGCCACTCAAGCAGATTTCTTTAGTTTTGGAACCAACGATTTAACTCAAATGACGTTTGGATTTAGTAGAGACGATGCATCTAAATTTCTTAACTATTACTACGACAGCAAAGTTTATGAATTTGATCCCTTTGTTAAGATTGACACAGATGGTGTAGGTAGACTTATAAGCGAGGCTGTAAAAAAAGGCAAATCTACAAAACCGGATATAAAATTAGGTGTATGTGGAGAACATGGTGCTGATCCTTCATCAGTTGAATTTTTTAACGAAGTTGGTCTTGACTATGTTTCCTGTTCGCCATTTAGAGTGCCAATAGCAAGACTAGCTGCAGCGCAGGCAGCTGTTAGAAGCAAAATATAATAAATGTTAATAAGCCTCCCTAAAATAAAGGGAGGCTTATTTTATATTCCAAATATCTTTTGCATATTCTTTTACAGTACGGTCACTTGAAAAGAAGCCAGCAGATGCAATATTTTTAAAGCATTTTTGGCCAAACAATATACGATTTTTATAATCATTATTAACTTTAATTTTAGCCTTAACGTAACTTTTAAAATCATAAAGCAGATAATACATATCTGCCCGGTTAAGAGAGGTACCGTTTATAATTGAATCGAACAATTCTCTAAAATCAGCTTTAAAAGGATCTTGCCCGTCTTTAAATGTACCGTCAATTAAAGTATCTAAAACACGTTTAATCTCTAGATCATTATTATAAATTTCTTTGGGATTATATTTATCTTCTAAATTTTTAATGTCACTAACAGTTGCACCGAAAATATAATTATTTTCGGGTCCTGCCTGCTTAATTATTTCAATATTTGCACCATCAAGGGTTCCAAGAGTCACAGCACCGTTTAACATTAATTTCATGTTTCCTGTTCCGGAAGCTTCGGTTCCTGCAGTTGAAATTTGTTCTGAAATATCTGCAGCCGGAATGATTTTTTCTGCGTACGATACATTATAATTTGATACAAAAACAACTTTCATTTTATCGTTTACGCTAGGATCGTTGTTAACCAAGTTTTTAATCTCGTTAATATATTTTATAATAGTTTTAGCGCGCGTGTATCCAGGTGCTGCTTTAGCTCCGAATATAAATGCTGTGGGAGCAAAATCTACTAAGGTTCCATCTTTAATCTTAAAATAAATATCCATAATAGAAAAAGCATTTAATAACTGACGTTTATACTCATGTAATCTTTTTACTTGAACGTCAAAAATGAACCTGGGGTTTATATATTCATGTTCATTTTTTTGGATGTAATCACTTAGTTGTTGCTTTTTTAGAGTTTTTATAGAATTAAACTCTGATATAACTGGAGGGTCATTACAAAACTTATTTAATTTTTCTAATTGAGATAAATCGGTTATCCATGCATCAGATATTAAAGAGCTTATAAACTGAGCTAATTCAGGGTTACAAAGAGCCAGCCACCGCCGTTGAGTGATACCATTAGTTTTGTTTTGAAAGCGATCGGGGTACTTTTTATATAAGTCACTTAAAACGTGAGTTTTTAAGATTTCAGTGTGTATTTTTGCAACCCCGTTAGTATACTGCGATGAATGCACTGCTAAGTTTGCCATGTGTATTTTTCCATCTTTAATTATTTTAAGAGAAGATGATTCATCTTCTAACTTTTTATTTATTTTTTCTATTATAAAATAAATTTCAGGCAAAATATCCTTTAGTACATTTATTTCCCAGGTTTCAAGGGCTTCTGCCATTATCGTATGATTAGTATATGAAAATGTTTTAAAAGAAATATTAAAAGCTGTTTCAAAATCTATTCCTTCAAGAGACAAAAGTCTAATTAATTCAGGAATAGAAATAACAGGGTGAGTATCATTGAGTTGAATCGCGCAAAATTGGGTAAGGAAAGAAAAGTTACCCCCATGAATAGATTTAAATTTTTTTAAGATATCCTGCAAAGAAGCACTGCAAAAAAAGTATTGCTGACGAAGTCTTAAAGTTTTTCCAGCAGGAGTTGAGTCATTAGGATACAGCACTTTTGATATGTCACTAGCACGGTTTTGTTCGCTTGAAGCCTCGTCATATAGTTGGTCATTGAATAATTGAAAGTCAAACTCGTTTATGGATTCACTTTGCCAAAGGCGCAAAGTGTTAATGTTGTTATTTTTATACCCGATGATTGGTATATCATATGGAACAGCTTTTACTTTCATGTCTGCAAACTTAACAGTTACAGCGTCTTCCTCTATACGAACAGACCATGGGTCACTAAACTTTTGCCAATTGTCTGCATTTTCAATTTGAAATCCATCCTCAAACGTTTGCCGAAATAAACCATATTTATAGCGAATCCCATAGCCGTCAAGTGGAATATTATGTGTTGCAGCAGAATCTAAAAAACACGCTGCGAGTCTACCAAGGCCACCGTTACCAAGAGCCATATCTTCAATGTCTTCAAATGAATTAATATCACTCCCCAAATGATTTAAACAAGATTTTATTTCGTCTAAAATCCCAAGAGAGAAAATGTTATTGTGAATCATTCGTCCCATTAAAAATTCAGCAGAGAAATAAAAAGCTCTTTTTTCTTTTAATTTACGTTCTTGACTTTTTCGCCAGTTATTTGAAATAAAACCCATGATAACCTTAGATACAACATAATGGAGCTGCGGTGCTGATAATTCGGAGACTTCTTTTAGATAATAATTTTTAGCAGTAGATTTTAAATTATTTAGCAGTTCCGCATTCATTTTATCATTCCTTTAAATCCTTCCATAAAGTTTTGTAAGGTGTTTAATTTTATCAGCTAAGTCATCTGTGATCTGTTCTTTTAAAACACGCCAAGTCCAGTTGCCGCCAACGGTTGACGGTATATTCATTCTGGAGCGACTATCAAGACCTAAAAAATCCTGCATTGGAATTATTACAGCTTTGCTTACGCTTGCATAACAAAGTCGAATTAATCCCCAACTGTATCCTTCTGTTTCGTTTAAAGCTCCGTATTCTACAGCATGTAAAATGTCATTTTTTCTGCCATTTTTAAACCAACCCACTATCGTATCGTTATCGTGGGTACCGGTGTATGCGATACTATTTTTAACATAATTATGTGGAAGATAATCGTTTTCCTTTTGGGATTCAAACGCAAATTGCAAAACTTTCATTCCGGGGTACCCAGTATCCTTTAGCAATTTTTTTACACTCGCCGTTAGAAAACCTAGATCTTCAGCGATGATGGAGATATCTCCCAACTTTTCTTTAAGCATGTTAAAAAAGTCAATTCCGGGGCCATTTAACCATTCACCACAAGTTGCATCATTAGCGCCAAACGGTATAGCATAATAAGAATCAAAGCCTCTAAAATGATCAATTCGAGTGATATCAAAGAGTTTATTAACAGTTTTTATGCGATTGATCCACCATGAATAGTTGGTACTTTTTAGATACTTCCAATTGTAAAGAGGGTTACCCCATAATTGACCTTTAGGGGAAAATCCATCTGGTGGGCAGCCAGATACTTTTACAGGTTTTTTATTACAGTCAAGCCAGAATACTTCAGGATATGACCAAGTATCAGCACTATCTAATCCCACGTAAATAGGCATATCTCCAATAATTTTTATACCAAGAGAGTTAACATACTTTTTTAATTTTGCCCATTGAGAATAAAATAAATACTGTAAAAACATAAAAAATTCTATTTCGTTTTTCAAAAGTTCCGAATAATATTCTACCGAGTCTGCTGTTCGGGTTTTAATATTCTCGTCAGGCCAGTTATGCCATGGCGCCATATTATAGTGACTTTTTACCGCCATAAAAAGGGAATAATCAAATAACCATGCCCTATTTTCTAATTTAAACTTATTAAATTGAGTATCACGAGAGTCTTTAAAAGACATAAATGCTTTTTTAAGCAGTTTAAACCTATTATCATAAATTTTTTTATAGTCCACATTTATAGGAGAGTCTCCAAAATTAAAATGGTTACAATCAATTTTTGAAAGTAACCCATCTTCACATAACAATTCAAGGTCAATAAAATATGGATTTCCCGCATGAACCGAAAAAGATTGATAAGGTGAATCCCCGAAACTGGTGGGGCCTATCGGTAGGATTTGCCATAACGTTTGACCTGATTTTTTTAAAAAGTTAGCAAATTCATAAGCATTTTTCCCTAGAGTACCAATGCCGTATTTCCCTGGCAATGAAGAGATGTGCATCAAAATGCCTGCAGCACGTTTCACTTTACGACTCCTTCCTTTATTAAATTAAGAGTTGCTAATAAAGCATTATATGCAGCTGCATTTCGAATATAATCTCTATCGTTATCTATTCCGCGATAAAGATTTAATTTAATAAAGGTGGTTTTGGTAACGTTTGAAAGTCCAATGTATACAAGACCCAACTCTTCAGGCGAATCTTTTTTTTTCGGGCCTGCAAACCCTGTTGTAGAAATACCTATGTCTGCATTTGAGATTTTTTTAACGCCTGCAGCCATTTCCATTGCAGTTTCTTTTGAAACAGCTGTGTGAGTTTTAAGAGTTTTTTTTGATACAAGTAAAATCTTTTCTTTTGTAAAGTTTGAATACGAACATACGCCACATTCGAACACAGACGAAGCTCCCGGGATATCTGTAATTAACTTTGATATTAACCCTCCGGTACAACTCTCAGCCGTTGCAACTTTTAGTTTTTTTTCTTTTAATAAGTCAATAAGTTCGCTTGCAATTAAATTTATATTTAATGAAGTGCCTAATTTATCTTCCTTCATTTTATACCTCCGATTTTTAGTATAGTTATATTTTAATTTTGTTATTTAATTATGTCAAACTATCCTCAAATTTTGTTAAATTAATATATATTTGTTATTTTATTAGTTTTTGAGAAGACTAACTAAGATACTTAAATACCTTTAAAGGAGAGGTCATTTGATGCAAGGAAATAAAGATTATATTTATATTATTATATTTAATTTATCTTTAATACTTTTCTGGGATGCTATTGTTGTTTTGTGTTGCAAAATAATTAATGAGAAGAACTTTAATTTAGAAAAAAATATGTATAAAATGAGAAATTGGGAAGAAGACGGTAAGTGGTATATTAAAAAGTTAAAAATAAAAAAGTGGAAAGATTACTTACCGCAATACGTCTCTAAAAATGGGTTTTCTAAGAAAAACCTTGATGATTTGTGCATTGATTATATTGATAAATTTATTTTTGAGACCTGCCGTGGTGAATGGGCTCACAGAAAATGCATGTGGGTATTGCTACCGATATTTTTAATAAATGTGTTTCCATTTAACTTATTATTTCTTTTTTTAGTATTATTGATAAACATCCCGTATATATGTATCCAACGGTACAATAGATTTAGGTTGATAAAAGTGAAAGAAAAAATATTATTACTTAGTAAAAAGGAAAAATTTAAAGTATTAAGTTTCATTCGAAAATTTAATATGGTTGATTCATAAAGAAATTTATTTTAAAATTAAGATATTAATTATATCTTAATTAGAGAGATGATGTATATGCCAAGATTTTTTATAAATGAACCTGTTGTTGACATTTTTAAGATTACAGGTGACGATGCTTTTCATATTATGAAATCCCTTAGAATGAAGGTAAACGAAGTTATTATTTTATGCCATAATGGGATAGATTATATTTGTAAGATAATTGATTTTGATAAATCTTCAGTGACTGTGAAGCTTATTGAAAAGAAGATATGCAATGCAGAATCAGACCTTAAAATTACCTTGTTTCAGGGGATTCCCAAAAGTGATAAAATGGATTTAATTATTAAGAAAGCAGTTGAAGTAGGGGTTTATAGTGTTGTACCTATAGTTACAGAGCGCTGCGTGTCACGGCCGGAGGAGAAATCTTTAATAAAAAAAGTGCAGCGCTGGCAGAAAATTGCTCTTGAGGCTGCTAAACAGTCCGGGAGGGGAATAGTCCCTGAGGTGAAGTACCCTGCTTTGTTTAAGGATGCAGTCAATTTAGGAGACCAATTTGATAAAGTTATTGTGTTTTATGAAGGCGGCGGTTCCCCTATATATGAATCTTTTAGTAGCATGAAAATAAAAACTCTTGCTATTTTTATTGGGCCTGAAGGCGGTTTTGAGCAATGTGAAGTTGATATGATAAAAAGTGCTGGTGGGGAAGTGTGTTCTTTGGGTAATAGGATATTACGTACAGAAACGGCGGCTATTGTTTCTACCGCCCTTCTTATTTATGAGCATGAACGGTTAAATGCAGGGAAATAAGGGAGGGCATCGGCACGCAGGACGGACAATATATGTCCTGCGTGCACCCTTTAGGGTTATATCCGACTAGTCGGATATACGATGCCCTCGTGTGCTTGGGTATATAAATGCAAGAAGATTAAAAT
>CAQZPH010000003.1 GCA_948933715.1 uncultured Eubacteriales bacterium
GTCCCGGCCCGTATATTATATCAGGACACAAAGTATTTTAAAAAATGGTTTACAACTAAGTTTACTTGTGGTATACTTAACTTAAGGAAAATGTTAGCCTTAGCTAACATTTGTGAGGAGGAAAAATATTGAATACAGTGAATGACTTAAAACCAGGGCAACTTGGAATAGTTTTAAAAATAGAATGTGATGAAACATTAAGGCGTAGAATAGTAGATATGGGGATAACTCCAGGAGCGCCTATAATTATGAAGAGAATAGCACCTTTTGGTGATCCGATACAGATCAATGTACGTGGTTATGATCTTAGCATAAGAAAATCTGAAGCTCAGAACATAAAGATAAATATTGAGAAAGGAAATATTTAATGGCAACACTTGAGAAAAATTATATTCACTCTAAAAAAATAAATAATAGTAACAAGTTAAAATCAATTAAAGTAGCTTTAGTAGGTAATCCAAATTGCGGTAAAACTACGCTGTTTAATCAACTTACAGGAAGTTGCCAGTACGTTGGGAATTGGCCCGGAGTAACAGTTGAGAAAAAAGAAGGAAGTTTAAGATTTAATAACGTAGATATTAATGTTTTAGATTTACCGGGAATATATTCGTTGTCGCCATATTCTTCTGAAGAAGTAATAACTAGGACTTGTTTAATAGAGGATAACCCAGACTTAATTATAAACATAGTTGATGCCACGAACATAGAAAGGAACTTATATTTAACAACGCAAGTTTTAGAGTTGCAAAAACCCACGATTATTGCTTTTAATATGACTGACCTAGTTGAAAAAAAAGGTGACATTATAGATTATAGTATATTTAGAAGTGCGTTTAATGTCCCTGTTGTGCCAATATCAGCAAATAAAGGAGTAGGAATCCCAGAATTACTTGATTTATCAATTAGATGTGCAAAAAACCAAAAAGAAATACTGACGGAAAGTATATACGAAGAAAGTATAGAAGCGGCAATATGTAAAATAGAAACAGAATTGTCTTATGGGTTTAAGATAAAAGGAAACCCTAAAGATATAAGTACTCGTTGGGTTGCTGTTAAACTTTTTGAAAATGACGAAATTTTAGTTAGCAAAATTCTTTTTGACTCTATACAAAAAGAAAAAATACATACATATAAAAGTTTAGTTGATATACCAGAGCATATGGATGCCCAAATGCTCATAGCAGACCAAAGGTATAAATATATATGCAGGATATGTAAAAAGGCAATAAAAACCAAACATATGCCAGGATCGATGACTTTAACAGATAAAATAGACAGGGTTGTAACAAATAAGTTTTTGGCTATACCTTTGTTTATTTCTGTTATGTTAATGATTTTTTATACTACGTTTGGTCCTATTGGTTCTTTTTTAAAAGTGCAGTTTGAATTTTTAATAAAAGATTTATTTGGAGATATTACACTTAACTTGTTAACCACTTTAGGAGCCTCAGAGTGGACAAAAAGTTTAGTCGTTGGAGGCATCATAGAAGGCGTGGGTTCAGTAGTTTCGTTTTTGCCTCAGATTATGATACTATTTACTTTGCTTTCTATACTGGAAGACAGCGGGTATATGGCAAGAGCAGCTTTTATAACTGATAAACCTTTAAGAAAAGTTGGGCTATCAGGAAGGGCTTTTGTACCGCTTTTGATGGGGTTTGGATGCACGGTTCCAGCAGTGCTAGGGACTCGTATTTTAGAAAAAGAAAATGATAAAAAGTTAACTATACTAATGATTCCTTTTATGTCATGTAGTGCAAAAATGCCTGTATATGCAATGTTTATTGCGGCATTGTTCCAAAAGCATCAAGTTTTAGCTATATCTTCAATTTATGTTTTAGGGATAATCATGTCTATAGTTACTGCAATGATATTTGAAAAACCTATATTAAAAGGTGAAACGGCTTCGTTTATTTTAGAGTTACCTGAATATAGATTCCCAACGTTTAAAAATTTATGTTTGCATGTGGGAGAAAGGTTAAAAGATTTTATAGTAAAAGCAGGCACTATTTTAGTTGCAGCGACTATTGTAATTTGGTTTTTACAGTCATTTGATTTAAGCTTACATATGGTGGAAGACAAGAGCAAAAGCATTTTAGCATCCATTGGAATGGCTATGTCCCCGATTTTTTCTATATGTGGGTTTGGAGACTGGCGTGCAACAGTTTCCCTTCTTTCTGGGTTAATTGCTAAAGAATCTGTTGTTAGCACTATGTCTGTTCTTTATAGTACGGGAAACTTAGATAATGTTTCTTATGTTATAGCAGACCAATTTTCTTCTCTTTCGGCTTACGCGTTTATGGTGTTTGTTTTATTATATACTCCATGTGTTGCAGCATTGTCTGCAATATATAAAGAACTTAAAAGTGCCAAGTGGGCAGCCATATTCATATGTTACCAATTGATATTAGCTTGGTTTATGGCTTCACTGGTTTATCAGTTCGGAACATTAGTTTTAAATGTATTTTAAAAGGAGAGGTTTTTTTGATTGATTTAATTATTGGAATATCAGCAATATTAGTTGTTGCTTTTGCTATTATAAACCAATTTAAATTATATAAAAAGAATGGGATTTCGTCGTTTTGCGGTGGAGATTGTATGTCATGTCGCAAGAATTGTTATGAAAATAAAAGCTAGGAGTTTATTATGAAAACTACTGTTAAATTAACAGGTGCCCTTGAGGATTACCTAGAAGCAATATATATTATTGAAAAGTCTAAAGATGAAGTTAGAATTACAGATATTGCTTTGTTTATGGAAATTTCTAAACCTAGTGTTAATAAAGCTGTTGAAAATCTTAGAAGAAATGGACTACTAGAACATGAAAAGTATGGGTGCATTAAATTAACTAGTGCGGGGAGAAAAGTAGCTAGTGAAGTTTATTTTAGGCACGAGATGTTAACTAATTTTCTTGTTAATACTTTAGGAATTGATAGAAACATAGCTGAGCAAGATGCCTGCAAGATGGAACATATTGTTAGCCATGAAACGCTTTATAAATTAATTGACTATATGAAAAGTAATAGTTCTGTTTAAATCTTGTTGGATGGCGGGTTCTGGCACCGTGATTTGAAGCCAGGAGCTTCAAATCAATCGAAAAGTTTTTTCGATTAGCCAAGACATTTTTATGTCTTGGCACGGTGCCTTTTAAAATTAGGTGCTAAGTAAAGTTAAAAAATCCCTTAAATACTTTAAGGGATTTTTACTATAACGTTGGTGGACGTTAACGGACTTGAACCGCTGACCCTTCGCACGTCAAGCGAATGCTCTACCAACTGAGCTAAACGTCCAGAACAAATATTGTTTCACTATTATATAATAATAATGGCGTAAAATCAAGACTTATTAAGAAAATAATCGGAACTTGAACTTTTAAGTATTAGTTGATATAATTAAAACCTAGTAGATTAGATTAATTAGGAGGAAGAGAAATGGAAATCTCAACAAACAATCTTCTAAGTTTAGATAATACTATTGCGAAAGATCTATTCTGTAATGTAGAGATGCCATGGCAAGTGCTGTCTAATATATCTGACTTTATATTAAATCTCGGAAAAAAGTTACCAAAAGAAATATATGAAGAAATTAAAGAAGGTATTTGGGTTGCAAAAAGCGCAAAAATCAGCAAAACCGCTTTTATAAATGGACCTTTAATAATAGATGAAAACGCAGAAATAAGGCACTTTGCATATATAAGGGGTAATGCTATAGTAGGGAAAAATGCAGTAGTAGGTAATTCTACTGAATTAAAAAACGCGGTGCTTTTTGATAAAGTTCAAGTGCCTCATTATAATTATGTAGGTGATTCGATTTTAGGATATAAAGTGCACTTTGGAGCGGGAAGCATAACATCGAATGTAAAATCAGATAAAAGTATTATAAAGATATCTTATAATGGGGAACGAATAGACACAGGTCTTAAAAAATTTGGAGCAATAGTTGGGGACAATGTAGAAATAGGTTGCAATGCGGTTTTAAATCCTGGTACGATTATAGGAAAGAACAGTAATATATATCCTCTTACTTCAGTTAGAGGATTTATAAAACCACATAGTATATATAAATCTTCTTCAGCTATTGTTTCTAAGGTAGAAAAATAAAACTAGTGAACGCGAGTATACAAAAGATGTTTTGATATTTAAATATATTAAAAAGTAAATTAAAAGGTCACAAGCCATTTAAATGGCTTGTGACCTTTATCTGTGTTATAGATTATATTTAAATTTTATACTTTACATAAGTTATGACTAGTTTGCATACTTTTCTATCAACCGATCAAGGATCATATTAGCACAAACATAAACATTACCGCCACCCATAGTTAAAACTAAGTCACCTGGTTTTGCTATTTTTTCGACGCAATCGGTAATTTCTTCAAATGTTCGAAGACAAATGCAGTTATCGATTTTTTGCGCTAAATCTTCTGATGCTATATTGTAAGTATTAACTTCGCGAACAGCTAAGATTTCCGATAAAACTGTGATATCCGCGATGGATAAAACTTTTGCAAAATCATCTAAAAACGCAGCAGTTCTTGAATAAGTGTGAGGCTGAAAAACAGCAATTACACGGTTAAACCCCATTTTTGAGGCAGTTTTTAAAGTAGTTTTTATTTCTGTGGGGTGATGAGCAAAATCGTCAGCCACAGTTATATTATTGGGTTTTCCAAGAATCTCAAATCGGCGATGAACTCCATGAAATTCGTGCAATGCATTAGCAATATCGCAAGGATCAACACCCATGCAATGAGCAACTACAGCTGAGGCTAAAGCATTGTAAATGTTATGAGCGCCCGGAACCGATAGCTTTATATCAACAATTTTTTCTCCATTTTTCATTAATGTAAATTTAGGAAAAGCCATATCTTCATAAGAGATGTTATCAGCATAATATGTGTTATCCTGAGATTCACCGAATGTTATTATAGGTACCCTAGCATTTTTAGTAGCAGCTTTGATGTTATCATCATCACCGTTTACAATTAACATATTTGTAGTTTTTAGTGCAAACTTATTAAATGATTTTATGATATTCTCGAGTGTTCCAAAGTAATCAAGATGGTCAGCTTCAAGATTTGTTATAACAGCAATTGACGGAGTGATTTCAAGAAAAGAATCCACGTATTCACAGGCTTCACATACTATTGTATCCGATTTTCCAGTGCGACTGTTACCGTCAATGAATGGCAATTTACCTCCGATTATAGCACTGGGATCTTTTTGTGCTATAGTTAAAATTTGAGTAATCATAGCAGTGGTGGAAGTTTTTCCATGAGTACCACATACAGCTATAGGATTTTTATATCTAGAACATAATAATCCTAACATAACAGAACGCTCAATGCACAAAATGCCTTTTTGAGCTGCTGCAATCATTTCTACATTATCTTCTTTTACTGCGGCTGTATATACGATAAGTTGCGCACCTTCTATATTTTTTTCATTATGGTCAACATATACGGTAATCCCCATATCTATGATTCTTTTTAAAGTATCTGATACATAGTTATCTGAACCTGATATATTATACCCTTCATGATGAAGGATTTCAGCCATAGGGCACATTCCTGAGCCCCCAATTCCAATAAAATGGATATTTTTAACATTGTCTAGAATATTTTCTTTATTATTCAATTATAAACACCTCTTGTATTTTTAACGTCACATACTATTATTATATTGCTTATTACTTGAGAAATAAATAGTTTTTGTCATTTAATTAATAAAAAGTTACCATGTCACGCTTATACTTAAAAGGTCATATTATAATAGAGGCAGCGGAGGTGATAAGGATGATTGATATAGATAATGTTGCCGTTATCGGAGGAGATAAAAGACAAATTGCTATGGCTGAAAGTATCTTGTCTGATGGCTATAATGTTTATACTTCAGGATTTGAAACAATCGAACTTAAAAAAGGAATAATAAAAACAACAACTAGTGAAGCAATATCCAAATGTAAATATGTGATTTTACCCCTTCCGGTATTGGGAAAGGACTTATGCCTTAATGCACCATATGCGGATGAAAAAGTAAAAATAGATGATAATTTTGCAAGATATATGTATGGTAAAAAAGTGTTTTGTGGAATGTCCGGAAAATTAATGTCTACAAGCAACATATGGAATGATATTAATTTATATGATTATTCAAAAAGAGAAGAGTTTGCTATTAATAATGCAGTACCTACAGCAGAGGGTGCAATAGAGATTGCTATGCATGAATATAGTGGCACAATAAATGGTTCAAGATGCTTAGTAGCAGGGTTTGGCAGAATAGGAAAAGTTCTTTGCAGAATGCTTGAGGGAATGGGTGCAAAAGTTACAGTAAGTGCGCGAAAAACAAAAGATTTAGCTTGGATTAACGTTTTAGGTTATAACTCCATTTTAACTAGTAAGATAGGTTGTAAGAATAGATACGACATAATATTTAATACCATCCCAAGTATGATTTTTGATTCTCATACACTTGCTAAATCTGCAGGAGATGCAATAGTTATAGATTTAGCATCGTCACCTGGTGGTGTGGATTTTAAAGCAGCAAAGAGGCTTAAAATTAAAGCTATTAGTGCTTTATCTTTACCGGGTAAAGTTGCACCTAAAGCAGCGGGAGAAATTATAAAAAATACTGTTTATAATATGATTGAGGAGGGACAATTATGAATAGTATAAAAGTAGGCTTTGCAATGTGTGGTTCATTTTGCACCTTTTCAAAGGCAATCCCTCAAATGAAATTACTAGTGGATTCAGGTTATGAAGTTCTACCAATTATGTCTGCTACGGCGTATTCTACAGACACAAGATTTGGCAAGGCAGAGGATATAAGAAAAAAAATAGAAGCGATCTGCAAATGTGAAATAATGCATACTATCGAAAAGGCAGAACCTATTGGACCTAAAAAAATGACAGATATAATGATTATAGCGCCGTGCACTGGAAATACTTTAAGTAAACTTGCAAGCGGAATGACAGATACGTCAGTTACAATGGCAGCAAAGTCACATCTAAGAGGAGAAAGACCACTTTTAATAGCTCTTGCAACAAATGATGGGCTATCTGCGTCTGCTAAAAATATGGGTGCTATGCTTAATAGAAAGAATATATATTTTGTACCGATGTCACAAGATGATCCAATAAAAAAACCTAGTTCTTTAGTTGCACACTTTGATCTTATAATTCCAACAATTGAATCCGCAATGATGGGATATCAGATACAACCAATTTTTAGATAACCAAGCCTTAAAACACAAATATATTTTACACTAATTAATCGATTTTTTCTTTTTTGTATGGTATAATTTTGTTAATAAAGTTGAGTTAAGGATGGATATAATGAAAGTACTTGCAATAGGTGACGTAGTAGGAAATATAGGTTGTGAATTTCTAAGAGAACAGTTACCAAAATTAAAAAATTCATATGAAATAGACTTAGTTATCGCTAACGGGGAAAACTCTGCAGATGGTAACGGAATAACACCGTTTTCAGCTAATTATCTTTTTAAAAGTGGTGTTGACGTTATAACTACGGGAAATCATTCATTTAGAAGAAAAGAAATTTATGATAAGTTTGATGAAGATAAAAATTTAATAAGACCTGTTAATTTTCCAGATTCTAATACCCCAGGCAGTGGTATATGTAGTTTAGATATGATAAAAAATAAAATAATTATTATTAATTTAATGGGTACAATATTTATGGAAAACTTAGATTGTCCATTTAAAAAGATTGAGAAGGTTCTTGAGAATGTAGACCAAAATTCAATCATAATAATAGACTTTCATGCAGAAGCAACTTCGGAAAAAAGAGCACTTGGGTTTTATCTTGATGGAAAAGTTTCTGCAATTTTTGGAACACATACTCATGTTCCAACAGCTGATGAGTGCATTTTACCAAAAGGAACAGGGTATATAACAGATGTAGGTATGACAGGTGTTATTGATTCTGCCCTCGGTGTAAAACCTGAGTTAGTAATAAAAAAGATAACCACAAAAATGCCGGTTAGATTTGAAAATGCAATAGGTAAATGTAAGATGGATTGTATAATTTTTGATATTGATGATAATACTAAAAAAACAAAAAAAATACAAAGACTAACAATTGTTAATTAAAATAGATTAATGTAGCACAAAAATAACTTTAATAAAAAGACAAATTTACCAAAAAAATGATGCAAAGGTAGAAAATATAAGTCTTTTTAAATATAAATTTAACGAAAATGCAAAACTTATAAATTTTATTTGAAAAAAGTATTGCAAAATATTAAATTTGCATATATTATATTATTATAAACGTAATATAATACTAAAAATGGAGGATTGAATATGGAAATTCTAAAAGTTTCGTCAAAGTCCGCTCCAAATTCTGTTGCAGGTGCTATTGCCGGTGTAATACGTGAACATAAATGTGTAGAGATTCAAGCAGTTGGAGCAAGTGCTGTTAATCAGGCAATTAAAGCTATTGCAATAGCAAGAGGCTATTTAGCACCTACAGGAGTAGAACTAATTTGTATACCAGCTTTTGTTAACGTAACGATTGATGGTGAAGATCGTACTGCAGTTAAACTTATTGTAGAAACGAAATAACTTTTATATGAATAGGTCAGTACTTAAAGTAAAGATCCATTCATAAATTTAAATAAAAGTAACGCACGACTTAGTGTCGTGCGTTACTTTTTTAACATATTTTTATTTAAGTAAAGTTGTAAAAAGCTCTGTAATAAAATCCGTTAAACGAACGGTTCCCCAGATTAAAACTATAAATAAAGATGCAAAAATAATTCTTATAATATTTCGCTTAAGTGGAGATAATTCGTCGTCGCAGTTTTCAATATCTAAATTATTAAGGTCATTTTCTTTGGCATCTATATTTTTTTCCATTGATGTTTCCTCCAAAAACCTGTGGTATCTTAAAAATATAAGTTACCGCTTGAATTCTAGTTATTTAGCATATTCAATAGCTCTATTCTCACGAATAATATTAACTTTAATTTGGCCTGGATAATCAAGTTCATTTTCAATCTTTTTGCAGATTTCACGAGCTAAAGGAATCATACGTTCATCGTCAACAATTTCAGGTTTAACCATTATACGAATTTCGCGCCCAGCTTGTATAGCAAAACATCTTTCAACGCCACTGAATGAAGAAGCAACTTCCTCAAGCTTTTCAAGACGTTTAATATAGTTTTCAAGATTTTCTCTTCTAGCTCCTGGTCTAGCTGCAGAAATAGCGTCTGCTGCTTGAACTAAGCAAGCAATAACAGTTTTAGCTTCAACGTCGCCGTGATGAGCATGGATTGCATGAACAACAGTGTCATTTTCATGATATTTCTTTGCAACATCTACTCCGATTTCAATGTGCGATCCTTCTGTTTCATAGTCAAGTGCTTTTCCTATATCATGCAAAAGCCCAGCACGTTTTGCCATAATAGGATCAAGCCCCAACTCAGAAGCCATAAGGCCTGCTAAATGTGCAACTTCTAAAGAATGATCGAGTACATTTTGCCCATAACTGGTACGGTATCTTAATCTACCAAGAAGTTTAATAAGTTCAGGATGAATTGAATTAATACCAGCTTCAATTATTACTCGTTCACCTTCGTCTTTAATTGTCCGTTCAACTTCTTTTTTTGCACGTTCTATGGTTTCTTCAATTCTAGCAGGATGTATTCTACCGTCAGCAATGAGGTTTTCAAGAGAAATTCGAGCCACCTCACGACGAATAGGATCGAAACTTGAAAGAGTGATAGCTTCAGGAGTATCATCAATTATTAAGTCAACCCCGGTTAAAGTTTCAATAGCACGGATATTTCTGCCCTCGCGGCCAATTATACGTCCTTTCATTTCATCATTGGGCAAAGGCACAACACTAACTGTAGCCTCAGCGACATGATCAGAAGCACAACGCTGAATTGCAAGAGAAATAATTTCGCGGGCTTTTTTATCACAATCCTCTTTGGCTTTTTGCTCAAACTCCATTATTTTAACAGCTTTTTCGTGGGTTAATTCTTCATCTAAGTTTTTAAGCAAATGTTCCTTTGCTTGTTCTAAAGTAAACCCTGAAATTTTTTCAAGAGCGAGAAATTGTTTTTGTTTAATTTCTTCGGATTCTTTTAACTTTTGCTCAACTAGTTTAGTTTTATTAGCGAGCTCCTCGTTTTTAATATCAAGATTATCAAGTTTTTTATCAAGAGATTCTTCTCTTTGTTGAATTCTTTTTTCTTGTCTTTGAATATCTTTTCGTTTTTCAGAAATTTCTTTTTCTGATTCAGTACGTAGCTTATGTATTTCATCTTTACCTTCTAGAATAATAGCTTTTTTCTTAGCTTGAGCACTGCTAATAGCTTCGCTTAAGATTTTTTTAGCTTCTTGCTCAGCAGAACCAATGGTTGATTCTGCAGTTTTTTTGCGATGCACAGTGCCTAGATAAAAAGCCACAACGGAAGTTAAAATGATAACAACAGCAATGGATAATATGGTCAACCATATTCCCAATTTTAAGCACCTCCTTAGTATATTTTTAAAATATTTTATAGAGTTTAATTTTCTATTTATAGGACAATTCAAAATGAGATTTATATTCTTTAAACGTAAGTATTATTTAAATTAATTAAAGAATTTACAAAGGAGATAAAACATGAATATATTCCTATAATTTTAAGTTAATACAGAGGAAATCTTAAAGATTTCCTAAATACTATTGTATTACGTGGGGTGTAAGAATGTCAAGCAATTTGTACTTTATTGACATAATGCATAAATAGTGATACCATTAAATGCATGGTGCCAAGAAAAGGCATTTGTTAGACTGAAAAATAGCAATAAAAGGATTGAGGAAAATGGTAAGTGTAACTTTAAAAGATAATGCAGTTAGGCAATATGAGACTAACACTACAATCGCACAAATAGCTAAATCTCTGGGGGAAGGCCTTTATAAAGATGCATGTGCTGCAAAGTTAAATGGCAAACTGGTAGATTTGCGTACTCCAGTTACTGAGGATTGTAGTTTAGAAATATTAACTTTTGAGGATGAGTTAGGGAAAAAAGCTTATTGGCATACTACCTCTCATGTTATGGCTCAAGCTGTATTAAGACTATTTCCTGAAGCCATTTTAGCAATAGGCCCTGCTATAGATAATGGCTTTTATTATGACTTTGGTCTTAATAGAACACTTAATACTCAGGATCTTGAGAAAATTGAGTCTGAAATGAAAAAAATTATAAAAGAAGATTTACTAATAGAACGCTTTGAAATGTCTTATGATGAAGCTATTAATTTAATGAAAGAAAAAAATCAAATATATAAAATTGAATTAATAGAAGAACATGCAAGCAAAGGGGAAAAGTTATCCTTTTATAAACAGGGTGACTTTATTGAACTTTGCTCTGGACCTCATATTATGTCCACTGGCAGATTAAAATCGATAAAACTATTAAGTTGCACTGGTGCTTACTGGAGAGGCGATGCTAAAGGACCAATGCTCCAACGTATATATGGTATTTCTTTTCCTAAAGCATCGGAGCTTGAAAAATATTTAACTGCAGTTGAAGAGGCAAAAAAACGTGACCATAGAAAAATCGGCAGAGAGCTTGAACTTTTTGATTTGTTTGAAGAAGGACCAGGGTTTCCGTTCTTTTTACCAAATGGTATGGTCCTTAGAAATACTCTGCTTGATTTTTGGCATAAAGAGCATGATAATGCAGGATATGTTGAAGTAAAAACACCTATGATACTCAGTAAAGAATTATGGCTTCGTTCAGGACACTGGGACCACTATAAAGATAATATGTATACAACTATGATAGATGATGAAGAATTTGCAATTAAACCAATGAATTGTCCTGGTGGTATGCTAGTATATAAAAATAAGCCGCATTCATATAGAGACCTTCCTATGCGTGTAGCAGAGCTAGGCTTAGTGCATAGACATGAATTATCTGGGGCTTTGCATGGGCTTATGAGAGTTCGCTGTTTTACTCAGGATGATGCACATATATTTATGACCCCTAATCAGATAGAAGAAGAGATTATGGGCGTTGTAAATTTAATCGATAAGTTCTACTCTACTTTTGGATTTAAATATCATATTGAACTTTCAACTAGGCCAGAAGATTCACTAGGAACTGATGATCAATGGGAACGTGCTACACAAGGTCTTAAAAATGCCCTTGATAACATGGGGAAAGATTATAAGATCAACGAGGGCGATGGAGCTTTTTATGGACCGAAAATAGATTTCCATTTGGAAGATTGCATTGGTAGGACATGGCAATGCGGTACCATTCAACTGGATTTTCAAATGCCAGAACGATTTGATTTAAGTTATGTTGGTGAAGATGGAGAAAAACATAGGCCAGTAATGATACACAGAGTTGTTTTTGGAAGTATTGAAAGATTTATTGGAATATTAACAGAACATTTTGCAGGAGCATTTCCACTATGGTTAGCACCTGAGCAAATTAGAATTCTTCCTATAAGTGATAGGTTGCACAATGAGGCACAGAATGTAAAGGATATGCTTAAAAATGCTGGATTTAGAGTAACTATAGATACAAGAAGTGAAAAGGTTGGATATAAAATCCGGGAAGCACAACTTAAAAAGATCCCATATATGTTAGTAATTGGAGATAAAGAAGTTGAAACAGGTACATTGTCAATAAGGTCAAGAAGTGAGGGGGACCTTGGTGCTATGACAATTGATGACCTTACAAAGATACTCAAAAAAGAAATAAAAGAAAAAGAAATAAAATAAAAAAGGTCCTGTACAATTTTTATGTGTACAGGACTTTTCTTTATATATAAACTTTCTATTGAGAATAGAGTTTTAAAGCCTTATTTGATTTTTGTAAATATTATCGGGGTTGTATTGGCTTATTGTTATAATAATAATGATAATTATAAACAATTTTATCTTTCTTTCCGCCAGCCACGCTTTCAAGCATATCATCTGACAAAGGATTATTTTCAACGTCCTCCGCAGTAACATCATAACCTTGTTCTTGAGCAATTTTAGCAATATCTTTAGAAGATTTAGCCTCAGAGAAAAGTTTTAAAAATTCGCTATCTTTTAAGCGGCTTTTAAATTCTTCTTTGCTTTTCATTTTTTTTTGATCCTCCTCTTGTAACACGCGCTTTTTGTTGCTTAGAATATGATAATTTGATCGTGAAAATAGCACTATTAGAAACCTTTGGTAGGAATAGTAAGATCTGTAGTTATATTAGTTGATGGGTCTACTTTTGTTGAACCAGTTTGGTTACCAAAAGTTACACCATTGGCTGTACCATTTACAGACTGAGATTGCTTTAAGTCTCCTTTACCGCCTGCTACACTCTCGAGTATATCATCCGATAAAGTGGTATTCCTAACATCCTCAGCTGTTACATCATAACCTTGCTGTTGAGCAATTTTAGCAATATCTTTAGAAGATGTAGCACCAGAGAAAAGGCTTAAAAACTCACTATCTTTTAAACGTCTTTTAAATTCTTCTTTATTTTTCATTTTTATATCCTCCCTTTAAACTTAAAATTAACTTTTATAATAATAGGGAATAAATTATTCTATTTACTACCTGGCAATTTAATGCCACCTGGTAATTTAATTCCGCTGTTACCACTACTATTATTACCGCCGCCTACATTAACGTCCGTAGAAACGCCAGTAGATGGGTCTACTTTTGTTGAACCAGTTTGATCCCCAAAAGTTACGCCATTGGCTGTACCATTTACAGACTGAGATTGAATTGAATTTCCTTTACCACCAGCAACACTTTCAAGTATGTCATCCGATAAAGTGGTATTCTTTACATCTTCCGCTGTTACATCATAACCTTGTTGTTGAGCGATTCTTGCAACCTCGTTAGGAGAAGAAACTCCTGAGAAAAGTTTTAAAAATTCGCTATCCTTTAAACGTCTTTTAAATTCTTCTTTATTTTTCATTTTTATATCCTCCCTTTAAACTTAAAATTAACTTTTATAGTAATATACTACTTTTAGTTACCTGCGCATAGTTTGATTTCCTAGGTTATTAGTATTACCGCCTGAGTTGTTAATTACAATCTCATATTGATATGAATCATTTTTACCGCCAGCAACACTTTCGAGTATATCATCAGATAAGGTAGTATTTTCAACATCCTCAGCTGTTACATCATAACCTTGTTGTTGAGCGATTCTTGCAACCTCATTAGGAGAAGAAACTCCTGAGAAAAGCTTTAGAAATTCGCTATCGCTTAAACGCTTTTTGAATTCTTCTTTACTTTTCAATTTTCTATCCTCCTTATCTTATACGGAATTGTTATTATTGTACCATAAATTGCATAAAATGTCAATATTTTTATTAAAAATACCCTCAAAATGGAAAGTTTAAGATTTAATACGCTGATTATATTATGCCAGGTTTGATTTTAAATATTAATGTTTTATTTAATAAAGATAGATAATTCTTAAATTTTGTTGATTTTTTATTGATTGCTTTTTATTTTTATGATAAAATAAAAAACAACGCGGGAGTAGTTCAGTGGTAGAGCGTCAGCTTCCCAAGCTGAAAGTCGCGGGTTCGAACCCCGTTTCCCGCTCCAGAGTGTATCAAAAAAGAGAACAAGAAGAGGAACATTTGCGTTTATAAGTTAAAATGTTCTTGTTCTATCTAGCTTTTTGTTAATCACGATGCGAAGTAAAAAACCTAGAAACATTAAAAGCTATGTTTCTAGGTTTTAGTTTTTTTATTTAAATAATAAAGCCTACTTTTTTCATGACTTTATTTAAAGTTTTATTTGAAATATACTGTGCTTTCTCGGCGCTTTCTTTATAACATTTTTCAAGATATTCTTTATCTTTTATAAACTCTTTATACTTATTTTGTATTGGGATAAGATGTGATATAACGCTTTCACCAACAGCAGCTTTAAACTCGCCATACCCACGGCCATCGAATTCCTTTTCTATCTCATCAAACTTTTTGCCTGTTATGCAAGAATATATGATCATAAGATTGTTTATTCCCGGTTTATTTTTGTCATACCTTACACTAGATTCAGAATCTGTAACTGCACGTTTAAATTTTTTTATTATGTCATCTGGGTTTTCTAGAATAGAAACACGAGAATTCGCATTAGAATCCGATTTAGACATTTTCTTAGTAGGATCCTGAAGAGACATTATTTTAGCTCCTGACTTAGGAATATACGGTTCTGGAACTGTGAATGTGGGGCTATATATAGAATTAAACCTTTCTGCAACTGTTCTTGTAAGTTCAAGGTGTTGCTTTTGGTCTGAACCGATGGGAACCATATCAGTTTGATATAACAAGATATCTGCAACCATTAATACGGGGTATGTAAATAGGCCACAATTTATATTATCTGCATGCTTTTTTGATTTATCTTTAAATTGTGTCATCCTTGAAAGTTCACCAAATTGTGTATAACAATCTAAGATCCAAGCTAATTGCGTATGCGTGTTAACATGGCTCTGAATAAAAAATATACTTTTTTGTGGATCAATTCCGCATGCAAGTAGCAGCGCATATGCTTCAAGTGTATTTTTTCTGAGTTCTTTTGCTTCTTGCCTTACGGTTATTGCATGTAAGTCTGCCAGAGAAAATATACAATTAAAGTTTTCTTGAAGAGTTATCCAATTTTTTATAGCTCCAAGATAGTTCCCAAGAGTTATAGAACCACTGGGTTGTATGGCACTAAATATAGTTTTTTGCTTTGTTTCCATAAGGCATCTCCTTTTTCTTTGTTATACTATATCAACTTGAGTATTTTATTTATTAAATTACACTAAGTTATAGATTTTTATAGAGTAATGATATCATTATTTTGCCTTTTATACAAGTTTTGTATTGTGCTATATATCTTGATTATTATAAGTAAATCTATAACTATATTTTTTGACAATATAGTCTTTATATTATATTCTCTTTATTAATATATCTTTAAAACGCAGGTGAATTATAATGACATATGAAGAATCTATTTTATATATTAATTCTTTATTAAAGTTTGGAATACAACCAGGGCTTGATAGAATAAAAAAACTATTAAATTATTTGGGAAACCCACAAAACGATTTAAAAATTATACATGTTGCCGGGACTAATGGAAAAGGTTCTACATGTGCATATATATCTTCTATATTAAAATGTGCAGGGCTTAAAACAGGGTTATTTATCTCTCCGTTTATAATTGATTTTAGAGAAAGAATGCAAATAAATGGAAAAATGATTCCTAAAAAGGTTTTTGCTCAATTAGTTGAATATGTTGTTCCGTTTGTTAAAGAGATGCAGAATGATGGAGAATGTATAACAGAATTTGAATTAATTACAGCTATAGCATTTATGTGGTTTAAAAAGGAAAACCCTGATATTGTAGTTTTAGAAGTGGGTCTTGGTGGAAGACTAGATGCAACTAATGTTATTAATGACCCATTAGTTTCGGTTATAACTTCGGTATCATATGATCATAGGAATGTTTTAGGAGAAACTATTGAAGAAATAGCAAAAGAAAAAGGGGGAATTTTAAAACAAAACGGAAAAGTAGTATTATACCCATGCCAACCAAGGGAAGTAATTTCAGTAGTAAAAAATATAGCACAGAAACTTAATAATAGAATTATCATACCAAAGTTAGATGATGTTACTAATGTGATTTCTAATTTTAAAGGAACACGGTTTAACTATAAAAACGAAGAATTTTATATAAGATTATTAGGTAAACATCAAGTGAATAATGCCATTACTGCTATAGTGGGGGTAGAACAATTAACATGTTTAGGATATAACATTCACGTAGATGATATTAGACGGGGGCTATGGGAAACGAGTTTCCCAGCGCGTTTTGAAGTTTTGTCCCAAGAACCTTTAATTATTATCGATGGGGCACATAATCAAGGAGGTGCAGCTGTTTTAGCAGATTCTATAAAGTTATATTTAAGGGGTATGAAAATAGTTGCAATAACTGGCATGCTAAAAGATAAAGACATTAGTAAAGTTATTAATATCGTTGGGCCTTTGTTATCTGAATTTATTTTAACTCATCCAGATAACAAAAGAGCTATGAGCGAGCATGACTTACAAAAGATTGTTTTAGAGGTTAATCCATGTTGTACTATTTCTCGCGATGTTAACGATGCAGTAAAATTAGCATTTGAGAAATCAAACGATAATACTGCAATTTTAGTTTTTGGATCCTTATACTTGTGTTCACAAGTTAGGCCTTTAATTAAAAATTATAAATATAGGTAAATTTAATTTTAAAATAATATTCGCAAGATTTGAGTTGTTTTGCTAAATAAGTAATTTATTATTTATTTAGCAAAACTTTTTTATTTTAATGACAAGTGCTTTTTATATAGTTATTTTATAAAATGGGGCAGCACATAGTATCCATAAAATTATTATTTTTGAAAAGGTGGTGTTAATTTTTAATGGAAGTAAAAATTGTAAAAGAAAGTGATACAGTTACAGCTTTTATAAAGGGAGACATAGATCATCATACTGCAAAAGATATAAGAGAGACAATTGACACATATGTCCAGGAAAAGCAGCCCAAACTTTTAAATTTAGATTTTTCAGGGGTACAATTTATGGATAGTTCCGGAATAGGATTAATAATGGGAAGATATAGAGTAATGCAGATGTTAAATGGATCGATAAAAGTTATTAATATTCCCGTTCATATAAAAAGATTGATTAAATTATCAGGACTTTTAGGACTAGGTGTAGTAGAGGAAGGAGCTGTTTAGCGATGGCAGAAGTAAAAAATGAAATGAAGTTTGAGTTTATAAGTAAATCAGCAAATGAGGGGTTTGCAAGGGCAACAATATCAGCTTTTGTTGCACAGCTAGACCCTACAATATCAGAACTTGCAGATATTAAAACAGCAGTTTCTGAGGCAGTGACCAATTGTATAGTCCATGCCTATGACAATAGATTGGGGATTATTTACATATCAGTGAGGATTTATGACAGTGGACAAGTTGTTATAAAAATAAGAGACAAGGGATGTGGCATTGAGAATATCAATAAAGCAATGGAACCTCTTTATACTACAGGTGGTACAGAACGGGCAGGTTTGGGGTTTGCCGTAATGCAAAGTTTTATGGATAACATAAAGGTAACATCTAAACAAGGGAAAGGAACAACTGTTACTCTGACAAAAAATATTATTCCAAGAGTAGTGAAAAATGGATAAAAGAGGGCAAATTGTAAATGATAACATAGGTCTTGTGCATTCCTGTGCAAGAAAATTTAAGGGCCGGGGTATAGAATATGATGATTTGTTTCAAGCAGGATGCTTAGGGCTTGTGAAAGCGGTTGATGCATTTGATGAATCTCGTGGAGTGAAGTTTTCTACATATGCTGTACCTGTAATTCTTGGGGAAATAAAACGTTTGTTTCGTGATGGTGGAGCAATAAAAGTTGGAAGAAGTCTTAAAGAATTATCGCTTAAAGCAACAAGAGCAGTTAATAAGTTTGTTGCCCAGAATGGAAGAGAACCAACGATAAACGAACTAGCAGAGATTTTAAATGTAGAACCGGCTCAAGCAGCGCAGGCCCTTGATGCATCTAGAGTGCCACTATCACTTACAATGGACACAGAGGATGGTCAAAGTCAAATAGATATACCAGTAGAAGCACCAGATGAAAAATTGTCAGAGATAATTGCATTAAAACAGATAGTAGATAAATTAAGTGATAAGGATAGGTCGCTTATATTATTAAGGTTTTTTAAAAATCAGACACAAACCCAAACAGCTAAAATACTTGGTATGACTCAGGTTCAAGTTTCAAGAAGAGAACGGGTGATATTAAGTAACCTTAGAATGCAGCTTAGCGGGTAGGATTTAATTTTAAAAAGATGGTGGTAGTTTTGAAGAAAAAAACATTACCGGCATTAGCTATTACAGTGTTAAAGATATGGTCAACAATTATAATGAGTTTATTGTCATTTATAGGGGGAATGATAGCGGTATTTAATTTTAACGCTGCTGTCATTTCTATGGTTTTATTTTTAGTGTTGTATGGATATATGATATTATTTTATTGTGAAAAAAGATGCAAAGAGGAACGTTATATTATATCTAAAGATAAAATTTATAGAGAAAAAGGAGTCTTTTTTAAAAAAGAAACAGAGATGTTAACTGACAATATACAATGCATAAAAATAGTTGAAGATCCCATACAGAAAACTTTTGGGCTATATACAGTAGTATTTTATTCTGCTGGCTGCAAAGAGAAAATTGCATTGATTGATTATGAGGAAGTAACCAATATAAAAAGATGTCTGTGGGGGAAAAAGGTTAATGAAATATAAATCAGTAAGTAATTATACTGTGTGGGTATATGTGTCAAAGTTTTTATTTTTACTTATAATTCCATTTATAAAAAGCTTAATTTTAAAGCCAACTGGAATAAAAGAGTTTTTTAGTACAATGGGATCAAGTATTTTAGCAATACTTGTTATAATAATAGTTTCTTTTATTGAGTATAAATCTATAAAATATAAAATGGATAACGACTTTTTGATAATAAAAAAAGGTTTTATAATAAAGAAAAAACTAATTATACCGGTTAAAAATATAAATGCAGCGATAAATAGACGCACGGTACTATTAAATTTATTTAAAAGCGAAAAAATAAGTATTTGTATAAATTCAAAAGGTACGAAAAGAAAAAGCTTAGTTGATCTCATTATTAAAAGAAATGATACTTATAATTCCTTTAAAATTGATGAAAAAGTAGAAAGTTTTAAAATAAGCCCAGTTAAGATTTTATTAATGTCGATGTCGTGGTCTAACCCGGTTGTTAGTTTATTAATAGCAGTACCTTTTATTAATAAAATGGCATCTATAATGGGAGAAGGAACCACAAAAGTATTATATTCTACAATGGGATCAATGCTAAGTTTTATAACTATAGGAATTCCACCGCTAATAGCAAGCGTATCTTATATAATGTTAGGTGCTTTTTTTATAACGATTGTTATCCACTTTTTAAAATTTGTAAACTTTAAAACTCAAATTGCAAGTGAGCACGTCCTAACAAAAAGCGGATTAATTAGCACAAACACAAAGATAATAAAAAAAAATCAGATTAGTGCAATCGTAATTAAGCAAAATCTCATTATGCTAATTTTAAAGTTGTACAGTATGTATGTTCAGGTACTGGGAGTTTCACAAGGAAAAGGCGAATATAATTTATTGTTTGCAGCTTCAAAAAAAGAAGAAATGAATAAAATGATAAAAGCTATATATAACAGTGACGATTCTAACAATAAGTTTTGCATTAAACCGCATAAAAATAGAGCTTTTAATTTTTTAAAAGCTCCTCTTTGTTCACTAATAATTCTGTTTAGTGTTATAATCGCTTTTTTCGGAGATAAATGGTATGAAAAATTAATAATGTTGACTTTATCATTTATATTAATACTTATATTATGGTGGATCTCTGTTCGATATTTTGCTTATAAATATTCAGGTCTTATGTTTTCAGAAGAGTTACTTTACTTAAATGGGTTTAAAAGGCTTTCTTTATATAAGGCGATAATACCCATCTGTAATATCCGCAGCATCTCAATAATGAGGAACCCTTTTTTTAAGTGGTCCCGTTTGTGCACAGTAAGTGTTACACCATTTTCGGGAGAAAAGTATAAATTTAAATGTAAATATTTAGATTATAACGAAATTGGATTTTTAAAAGAGATCTTAAATAAATGAATGTAGATCTTGATCTTGAATATAAATGCGATATATTTTAGTTAAAATATATAAACAGTTAAAATATAAAAAATATAAAAGACAATAATAATTTTAATTTTATTAAAATTATAAAAAACCAAAATAAAATATAAACAAAAATTATATTTTAAATACAAATTTTCTTTTAAAGAAAAATATAGGATATTTTTTCCTGTAAAATACTCTGAGGAGAAAAGAAATTGTTCAAAACTTTGTGGAAAATGTTGATAAATTGTTTGATATTTAAGGAGATAAAATTGCAAAAATCGACAAATAAATTATTTTGATAAGGGAAAAAGACAAATAGTTACAGCTAAAATGGAAATTTATTGCAGAGTTCAAAACTTTGTGGAAAATGTTTAGTTTATAAAAATTGATAGGGAATTAAAATGTAGAAAAAGCCTTTTAACGACCAAAATTGACAATACCTATATCAAAGAAACAAAATGATTTATTATTTGAGAAATTTCTTTACCAATTATAGATTTAAACTTATTATAATCAATGTGACTGTCATGGTTGGCGTTATCGGAAATAATACGCAAAGCTGTAAACTCGGTTCCGTTTACATAACATACCTGACTGATACTTGCAGCTTCCATTTCGCAAGCACTGGCATCAAATGTATTGCGTATATCTAAAAGCTTTTCTTTAGAAGCTATAAACTGATCACCTGTAGCTATAGTTCCCACATGAACGTGTTTGTTCGTTTTAGACGCACTAGCTATTATTTTTTCATTTAGTTTTTTAGAACATGGAATTTTTATCATGTTTATTCCCGAGATGAATCCTTTTTCGTCTCCCACAGCGCAAGTGTCCATATCGTGTTGGACCACATAATCTGAAATCACTATATCACCAATTTTTATGTCATCTTTTAAAGCTCCAGCGACGCCCACATTTAAAATTAGATCAGGCGAAAACTTTGAAATCATTATTTGAGTGCAAATAGCAGCGTTTACCTTTCCTACACCGGACACAGCTATAACACACTCAGTATTATTTATTTTTCCATAATAGAAATTTATATGTGCAATGCTTTCGGTTTTGATATTTATCATTAGGTGTTTTATATTTTCAATTTCAACAGACATAGCTCCAATTATTCCGACCATAAAAATACCTCCATTTAAATTATAATAATTATTTTAACATATAAAAAAAGATGCTGCAATTTATTAAAAATAGTTTATATATAATGTAAAATCACTTGTAAATATTCGACAAGTTTTGACTAATAATTTTTGGAGATATCAATATAATATGTGGATGTTTTATATTACAAATAATTCTTATAAAAATTATTTACAAATTTTATTGACAATAAGAAAATAATGATGTATTATATAACAAGATTTAAGAGAATACTGGGAGGTCATTAATGAGTGTTTTAAAGGGTATAAATAACCTCCAGGTTTTTTCTGATGAAGAACTTTGCAGTATGACATTGGATGGAAATGATTGTGCTTTTTCAGAATTATTTCTTAGATATAGTAATTTGATTATGTTAAAAATCTCATCTTACTATAAAAGTAATGTTGATATTGATGATCTTTTTCAGGAAGGTGTTTTGGGCCTTTTAAATGCAGCTAAAAGCTACAACACGCAAAAAGGCGCTTCTTTTAAAACCTATGCAAGTATATGCATAGAAAGAAAAATTATTAATTTAAATAAATCTTTGGGAAAATCTAAAGTTTTTGCTAAAAACAATTTATTATATTGCAAGGATGATGATTTTCATGTGCTTAAAGAATCTAGCGGGTGCCAAAGTCAAAACCCAGAGGATTTAGTTATTGGCTCTGAAAGTCTGTGTATAAAAAAAGAGAAAATAAGAAAGCTTTTATCTAAACTTGAATATAATGTGTTATCTTTATATTTAAGTGGCCATAATTATAGTGAGATATCAGAAATTTTATCCGTCAGTTCTAAATGCGTTGACAATGCATTGCAACGTATAAGGAAAAAGTTAATAGTTTTAAAATAGGTCTAAATATGCCCATGTAGCTTACCTTAGAAGAGCATTGGTAATCATCAAAGGCGTCGGTGCAAATCCGTCCGGGGGCAAATATTATAATAATCCAAAGCGAGGTATATTAAATGTACGAAGATAAAACTCTCATCTGTAAAGAATGCGGCAAGGAATTTGTTTTCACAGCCGGTGAACAAGAATTTTATGCATCAAAAGGTTTTGTAAATGAACCACAAAGATGCAAAGAATGCCGCGATGTACGCAAAAATGCTGCTAGGCCAGAACGTGAAATGTATACAGCAGAATGTGCTTCTTGTGGAAACGAAGCTAAGGTTCCGTTTAGACCACGTGAAGATCGTCCAGTATATTGCAGCGAATGCTTTGCTAAAATGAGAGAAGCATAGTTTTTAAACTTTTTATAAGTTTAATTCTCCGGTGTATTTTATATATGCTGGGGAATTTTTTGTTTCTTATTACAATTGACAACTTTTACTTTAAAGTTTAATATATTATTTAACGTGTATAATATGTGTGTAGTGAAATATTAGGAGGAAATTAAAAATGACAGTTAATAAAGATACGATTATTGGAGATATTTTAGATTTTGACGAGACAACTTCTAAGTACTTTTTGGAAATCGGTATGCATTGTCTTGGTTGCCCATCAGCAAGGAGCGAAACTATAGAACAAGCTTGTATGGTTCATGGAACAGATGCAGATGAACTAATCCAAAAAATTAATAAGCATCTTTCTTCAAAGTAAACTTTAATTTTAATGTGACCGTTCGGGCAGTATCCGAGCGGTTATTTTAACAAGAGGATTATAAGTTATGATCAAAAATAAAAAAATGAAACTTGATAAGAGGATACTTTTGTGTGCAAAAACAGTTAGACCGGGATCTCGCGTTGCTGATATAGGTACAGACCATGCTTATCTTGTTATATGGCTTGTTTTAAATAATTTAGTTTCTTATGCTATTGCTTGTGATCTTAGAGAAGGTCCACTACTTAATGCAAAGGAAAATATAAAAAAATATGATGTCCAAGAGAATATAGAAACAAGGCTTTCAGACGGACTTGATAATATAAATGATAATGAAGTGGATGATATTGTTATAGCTGGTATGGGTGGAGAACTTATAATAAATATTATAAAAAGGGCTGATTGGTTAAAAAACAAAGAGAAACATCTAGTTTTGCAGCCAATGTCAGCAGAACAGGAATTACGAGAATTTTTAGCTAGCGAAGGATATATGATAAAATCAGAACAAGCTGTTGTATCTTATGGGAAAGTTTATACTGTAATGTCAGTATTTTATGAAGGTAATATTAAAATTATGGATAAGCTTTATCCTTACATAGGTCTTTTAAAAGATAATCTTACAAGAGAAGCTTACCTTTATATAGAAAAAGAGATTAGGAATTTAAATAATAAAGTTTTAGGATTTATGGCAACCCATCAAGTAAAAAAAGCAGAATATTTAAATGATATTATAAGTGAACTTAAAAGTATTGTAAGGGAGAAATAGTTATGACAACTGTTTTTGATGTTTTTAAGTATATTGATGAAATAGCACCTTTTAATGCGGCAATGGATTTTGATAACGTTGGGATTTTAGTTGGGAATGAAAAAGATAATGTTAAAAAATGCATTGTCGCGCTTGACATAACTAAGGAAGTGGTTAGTGAAGCTTTAGATATTGGTGCAAATTTAATTATAAGCCATCATCCGATAATTTTTACTCCGTTAAAAAGATTAGTGGAGGATTCAGTGCCATATATGTTAGCAAAGTCAGGCATATCTGCAATTTGTGCACATACTAACCTTGATATGGCTGCTTTTGGAGTTAATTCTTGTTTAGCTAAAGTGTTAGAAATTGAAAATACTGTGGCTTTATCATTATACAAAACTGAAAAAGGAGAACTTCCTATGGGTCTTGTAGGCGATCTTTGCAGGCCTTATAGTTGCGATGAGTTTTCTAAGTTTGTTAAAGAAAAGCTAAATTGCAAAGGGATTAGGTATACTACTACAGAAAGAAAGATAAAAAGAGTTGCGCTTTGTTCAGGGGCGGGTGGTGACCTTATCGGTGAAGTGATAAATAAGAATGCAGATGCGTTCATCACCGGAGAGATAAAGCACCATGAAATATTGCTTGCAGGTGAAAATGATATTTGTGTTGTAGATGCTGGGCATTTTAAAACTGAGGATGTCGTAGTTTTACCTCTTGTTAATAAATTATCAGAGAAGTTTGACTCTGTAGAATTTATAAAATCTTCTGTTTGCACTGATAAAATAAACTATATCGTATAAACTAAACTACTTAATAAGGGAGATAATTTTATGGCACTTGATGGAGCATTTTTAAGGCATATAAAAAATGAGATAGAAACTTTAGCTATAGGTGCACGAGTGGATAAAATTCATCAGCCAAGTAGGGAAGAGTTTATTTTTTCAATGAGAAGTAAATCAGGTGCTTATAAGTTATTAATGTCTACAAGAGCTAATAGTTCACGTGTGCACTTTACAAAGGATTCCCCTGAAAACCCAAGTGCACCTCCAATGTTATGTATGTTGTTTAGAAAAAAACTATGTGGAGCAAAACTTATTGGAGTTCGTCAACCGGGTCTTGAAAGAGTTTTACTTTTTGATTTTGAAGCAACAAATGAATTAGGAGATAAAGTGCTTTTAACAGTTGTAGCTGAGATAATGGGTAAATATAGTAACATAATTTTAGTGGACGATAATGGCAAAATCGTTGACGCTTTAAAAAGAGTTGATTTTTTAATATCGTCAAAAAGGCAAGTGCTTCCTTTTATAAAATATGAATTGCCACCATCTCAAAACAAGCTAAGTTTAATTGACAATTCTTTAGATGAAATCATAGAAAAAATTAATAAGTTAAAAGATACTAAATCATTATCTAAAGCGTTATTAGAAACAATTCAAGGGGTATCTCCTATAGTATGTGAGGAAATAGAACAAAAGGTTAAGTTAAATAAAGATGTTACTTTAAAGAATGAATTAAGTAGCCTTATTAACATAGTTAAAACTTATTCAGGGGTTCCCATAATGGTATATGATAAAGGTAGACCAAAAGATTTTTCTTTTTTTAATATAACTCAGTATGAAGATGCGTTATCTTTAAAAAAATATGAAAGCTTTTCAGAATTACTAGACGCATTTTTTATTGAGAGAGACTGCATAGATAGAATGAAAGCTAAGTCTCATGACCTTTATAAACAAGTTAGTAACATTTTATCAAGACTGAGAAAAAAGGTTAAGATCCAAACAAAAGAAATAGAACAAAGTGAAAATAAAGATAGTTTAAGAATTTTTGCAGACCTTATCAATGCTAATTTGCATAAAATAGAAAAGGGTGCAAAGGAAGTAACACTTGAGAACTTTTATGACGAGAACTTAAAAAAGGTTAAGATTAAATTAGATCCAATGCTTTCAGCGGCTAAAAATGCACAGAAGTTTTACAAAGAATATAGAAAAGCAAAAGTTGCAAAAGAAGTTTTATCCGGTGAAATCGATAAAGCTAATGAAGAAATAGTATATATGGAATCGGTTTTAGATTCTATAAATAGAGCAGGGACGGAAAATGATTTATCCGAAATAAAAAACGAATTGGTTTCTCAAGGGTATATAAAAAAGAAGAAGGGTTCAGGGAAAAAGCAAAAGGCTTTACCTCCAATAGAATATAACCTTGATGATAATATAAAAGTTTTGGTGGGTAGAAACAATCATCAGAACGATAAGTTGACATTAAAAATAGCGTCTAAACACAATATATGGTTTCATGTTAAAGATATACCTGGTTCACATACTATTTTATTTGCAGATAAGAATTTTATAACGGATGATATTTTAAATAAGGTTGCAAAAATAGCAGCTTATCACAGCAAAGCAAAGGATTCTTCTAATGTTCCTGTAGATTATGCATTGGTGAAGAATGTTAAAAAGCCTAGTGGCTCTAAGCCTGGAATGGTTATTTATGATAATTATAAAACCTTGTATGTAACTCCTGATAAAAATTTTATTGAGAATTTGGGTAAATATTTATAAATTGGACCGTCAAAAGTGTTAATATAAAAGTATGGATATGTTCAATACGACGATTATATTAAAATGCATTGACTTCTATCAATATATGGTGTATAATTGCTAAGGATTTAAAAATTAAACACTATATATTGTGTATAAAAATTTTAGGGGGAGTATGTATGATTAATACAATTGTAAAAAGAGATGGAAGAAAAACACAGTTTAATAAAGAAAAGATCTCTCAAGCAATTTTTAAGGCTGCTACTAAAATGGGAGGCAATGACTATAATTTATCTAGCGAACTTGCAGATCAAGTTATAAACTATATAAATGATGAGAATATCTCTGGAGAAGTAAGTGTTGAACATGTGCAAGACATCGTTGAGAAGGTTCTTATTGAAAACGGCCATGCGCAAACTGCTAAAGAATATATATTGTTTAGAGCAGATAGAACACGCGTTCGCGATATGAATACGCGTTTGATGAAAATATATGAGGGACTAACATTTAAAGATGCCAAAGATAATGACGTTAAAAGGGAAAACGCAAACATAGATGGTGACACTGCTATGGGAACCATGTTAAAATATGGTTCAGAAGGAGCAAAACAGTTCTATGAGATGTATATACTTGACCCTAGATTTGCTAAGGCACACGCTAATGGGGATATACACATTCATGACTTAGATTTTTTAACCCTTACAACAACATGTTGCCAAATAGATCTAGATAAATTATTTAATAAGGGATTTTCAACAGGCCATGGTTTCTTGCGTGAACCAAATGATATAATAAGTTACGGTGCACTTGCTTGTATTGCGATTCAAGCAAACCAAAATGATCAACATGGGGGTCAAAGTGTTCCAAACTTTGATTATGCTTTGGCAAAAGGTGTTGCAAAAACTTATAGCAGAACATATAGGCAAAACTTAATAAGGGCTATAGAGCTTTTAACTGATACCCAAGACGCTAAAGAGTTAGGCGAAAAAATTATAAATGAGGCTCAAAATGATACAAATGCCAAAGCAACACTTGAAAACGGTGAAGTTTATATGGCAAGAGAGCTTGAGATTTTAGCTGATCGTTTCGGTGAAAGCATAGGAAAGAAAATACAAAAGTTTGCTTATAATCATGCAAAAGAAGAAACCGATAGAGCTACGTATCAAGCAATGGAAGCTTTGATTCATAATTTAAATACAATGCATTCAAGAGCCGGAGCTCAAGTTCCATTTAGTTCAATAAATTATGGAACTGATACAACACCTGAAGGAAGACTTGTTATAAAAAATATTCTTTTAGCTACAGAAAGAGGTCTTGGTAATGGGGAGACACCTATATTCCCTATTCATATATTTAAAATTAAAGAGGGCATAAATTATAATCCTGAAGATCCAAACTATGACCTATTTAAGTTAGCTTGCAGAGTAAGTGCTAAAAGATTATTCCCGAACTTTTCTTTCCTTGATGCTCCGTTTAATTTGCAATACTATAAAAAAGGCCATCCAGAAACAGAAGCTGCTTACATGGGATGCAGAACAAGGGTTGCTGCAAATAGTTATGATCCCACAAAGGAAATTATATATGGTAGAGGAAACTTAAGTTTTACATCTATAAACCTACCAAGGCTTGCAATAGAAAGCCATGGAAATGTAGAACAGTTTTATAAAATGCTTGATGAAAAGATTGACCTAGTTATAGAACAGCTTTTAGCTAGATTTGAATTGCAAGCAGTTAAAAAAGTTAGAAACTTTCCATTTTTAATGGGTCAAGGAGTCTGGATAGATTCAGATAAGTTAGGTCCTGATGATGAAGTTAGAGAAGTTTTAAAACATGGTACTTTAACTATGGGATTTATCGGTTTAGCGGAATGTTTAAAGGCTTTAATCGGTGAACATCATGGTGAAAGTGAAAAAGCACAACAGTTAGGCCTTGAGATAATTGGGTATATGAGGCAACGTATGGATGATGCAGCCAAAAAATATAACATGAACTTTTCTCTTATTGCAACTCCTGCTGAAGGTCTTTCGGGAAGATTTGTAAGAATGGATGCAAAGAAATATGGTAAAATTGAAGGAATTACCGATAGAGATTATTACACAAACTCTTTCCATGTTCCTGTTTACTATAACATTTCATCTTGGGATAAAATAAAGAAAGAAGCTCCATATCACGCACTTACAAACGGCGGTCATATTTCATATATTGAACTTGATGGTGACCCAACTAAAAATTTAGATGCATTTGAAAAGGTAGTTCGCTGCATGAAAGAATCTGGAATCGGATATGGATCAATAAATCATCCTGTTGATAGAGATCCTGTTTGTGGATATACAGGTATTATAAATGATGTTTGCCCTATGTGTGGAAGAAGAGAAACTTCTGCTAAACCAAAATTTGAACGTATTCGCAGAATTACTGGTTATTTAGTTGGAACTGTTGATAGATTTAATAATGCAAAACAAGCTGAGGAACATGATAGAGTTAAACATTCTGTTATTTGTAGGACTTGTGAGACACCTTGCGAATGTGAGATGAAATAAAGTTTTGGAAACATTATTAAGGATTTCAGGAATTGAACCTGAATCGATAGTTGACGGGCCAGGACTAAGATTTGTTATTTTTTCTCAAGGATGTAAACATCACTGTAAAGGGTGCCATAATCCTTCTACGTTTGACCTAAATGGCGGTAGGCTAATTGAAATAGGCGATATAATTCGTGACATTGAAAAGAACCCACTTTTAACAGGTGTTACTTTTTCTGGAGGAGAACCTTTTTTGCAAGCCGAAGCTTTTTCTAAAATAGCTAAGTGTTGCCATGAGATGGGTCTTGACGTTATATCGTATACTGGTTATACATTTGAAAACTTATTAGCTGGTTTTAACGAAAATCCTGCTTGGAAGACTCTTTTAGAAAATATAGATCTCTTAATAGATGGGCCTTTCATAGAAGAAAAGAAAAGTTTAATGCTTTTATTTAGAGGATCATCAAATCAACGTATACTTGACATGAAGGCTTCATTAAAAGAAGGAAAACCCATAATTAAAGACTTAGAAGGATAAAAATAGGACATAGGCGGTGCAACAGCGTTGCACCGCTTATAGTTTAAATAAAAACGTCTAGTTAAATGTTTATTTTAACTAGACGTTAACTTAATTTTAAGTGAGCTATTTATCGGCCCCACAGCATTTTTTATACTTCTTACCGCTTCCACATGGGCAAGGATCATTCCTACCTATTTTTTCAGTATTTCTTATGGTTTTAATTTCAGGTTCTACATAGCCATCAGACGAAGCATTGGTAGGAGCATTATTATCGTGCCTTTTAGGAGTTTGAGATTTATTTGAGATAGTAAATGTAAGAAGAATTTTGACAGTATCGTCACGGATAGAATCGATCATAGCATCAAACATATCAAATCCTTCAAGACGATATTCAACTACAGGATCACGTTGAGCATAAGCTCTTAGCCTGATACCACGTTTTAGTTCTTCCATATCATCAATATGATTCATCCAATAAGTGTCTACATTTTTAAGAAGAACAACACGTTCAATTTCACGGCTCATTTCATCGCCGAACATCTTTTCACGTTCTTCATATAAAGAAATAGCTTTTTCTTTTAGTGTTTTTGTAATAGATTCGGCTTTTAACTTCTTTAGTTCTTGCTCTGAATAAACCAAATCGTTTTCGCTTATTAGCCACTCAAGATAAAAGTCACGAAGACCTGCAAGGTTCCATGATTCATCATGGTTATTGCTGGGTAGATATTTTGCAACAGTATTTTCAATAGACTGTTCGATCATCTTTATAATTTGAATGCGAATATCGTCACCATCGAGCACTCTATTTCTTTGATCATATATAATTTGACGTTGCCTATCCATAACATCATCGAATTGCAAAACATTTTTACGAATACCAAAGTCGCGGCCTTCAACTTTTCTTTGGGCACCTTCAATAGCATTTGTAATCATTTTGCTATCGATTGGTTCGTCTTCAGCAACATTTAATTTATCCATAATTCCTTTAAGACGTTCACCACCAAATAGACGCATCAAATCGTCTTCTAGTGATAAGTAAAAACGAGTTTCGCCAGGGTCCCCTTGACGGCCCGAACGACCACGCAATTGATTGTCGATACGTCTGGTTTCGTGGCGTTCTGTACCTATGATGACTAATCCACCAAGTTTTTTAACTTCTTCAGCAGACTTTTTTATTTCCTCTTTATGTTTTGCTAGGAGTTTATTATACACATCTCTTGCTTCAAGAATACGTTCATCATCGGTATCAGCAAAACCACTAGCCTCGCTGATTACTTCTTCACTTATTTGCATACGTCTCATTTCAGCTTTTGCAAGGTATTCAGCGTTACCACCAAGGCTTATGTCAGTACCACGTCCTGCCATATTAGTAGCAATGGTAACGGCCCCTTTTTTACCAGCTTGAGCAACTATTTCAGCTTCTTTTTCATGGTATTTTGCATTTAAAACAGAATGTTTTATACCGTTTTTCTTTAGAAGGTCACTGAGGTGTTCAGATTTATCAATGGACACAGTACCTACAAGAACAGGTTGTCCTTTTTCGTGGTATGCCGTAATATCTTTAATAATTGCCTGATATTTTCCTTTTTCTGTTTTAAAAATAAGATCCGATAAATCTTTTCTAATAACAGGTTTATTTGTAGGGATTTCAACTACATCGAGTTTATATATTTCTCTAAATTCGTCCTCTTCGGTCATAGCAGTACCGGTCATTCCAGATAATTTTTTATATAGTCTAAAGTAGTTTTGAAATGTAACTGCAGCTAGAGTTTTAGATTCTCTTTCAACTTTTACATTTTCTTTAGCTTCTATAGCTTGGTGCAACCCTTCGTTATACCTACGACCATACATTATACGCCCAGTAAATTCGTCAACTATTAAGACTTCTCCATCTTTAACGACATAATCGATATCTTTAGTCATCACACCGTTAGCTTTAATAGCTTGATTTATGTGATGCTGCAAGTTAATATTATCTGCATCTGTTAAATTGTCCACATGGAAATATTCTTCAGCTTTTTTAACACCGTTTTGAGTAAGAGTGGCTGTTTTTGCTTTTTCATCAACGATATAGTCAGCTTCTTCATACAATTCATCGTTGTCTTCCTTTGAATCAGTTTCAGCTACTTTTACCATTTTAAGAGTTTTGGCAAATTTATCAACAATATTGTAAAGTTCTGTTGATTTGTCCCCTTGCCCAGAAATAATAAGAGGGGTTCTAGCTTCATCTATTAAGATAGAGTCAACTTCATCTATAATAGCAAAGTTATGGCCACGCTGCACTCGATTTTCTTTATAAGTGACCATGTTGTCGCGCAAGTAATCAAACCCAAGTTCATTATTGGTGCAATAAGTAATGTCGGCAGCGTAGGCTTGTTGTCTTTTTTCGTTGTCCATATTTTGGCTTAAAAGGCCAACAGTAAGGCCTAAAAATCTAAATATTTTACCCATTTGCTCAGAGTCACGTCTTGCTAAATAGTCGTTTACTGTGATGATATGAACTCCTTTGCCTTCAAGGGCATTTAAGTATGCAGGCAAAGTTTCAACTAAAGTTTTACCTTCACCTGTTGACATTTCGCTTATTCTACCTTGGTGCAAAATAATACCACCAATAATTTGAACAGGATAATGAGTCATTCCAAGAACTCTTGTTGCAGCTTCGCGGCACACAGCAAAGGCTTCTGGCAATATATCGTCTGTGGTAGCACCTTTTTTTAATTTATCTTTTAAGATTTTAGTTTGACTTTTAAGTTTTTTATCACTCATCTTGCGATAGGTATCTTCAAGAGCAAGAACAGCATCGCAAAGAGGTTTAACTCTTTTAATTTCTCTTTTACTATAATTCCCAAAAAGTGTTTTTAAAACATTCATTTTATCACCTTCTAATAAAATTGAGCACTCTTTAAATTATAACACAAAGGAAAATAGAAGTCACTACTTTTTATACGTTTTTTCCAAGTGAAATTGGCAAAAACCACATCAAAACTAAAAAACTGAAATAAAGTTTTATATTCCTTCTATACGTAGCTGAGGCTTTATTAAAAAAATAAAAAAGCCACTTTAAGAAGTGGCTTTTTTTGCGGCAGAGCATGCCTTGGGGTTATCACACACCGAGCATGTATATAAAGCGGAAATCATATTAAATGTTTTTTTATCAATTATACCATGGGTTTCAAGATCAAAGAGTTTTTGCATGTTTTTAACTACGTTCACACATTTTTCATCGTAAGTCCCCGTAATCTCCAACGACTCAATATTTTGAAATATATTAGAAATAGAGTATATCATAGCTTGTATCGCATATAGGTGTATAGTACTATCATTTGGATTTATAGTAAAATCTTTGTTGGGGAAAATGTGTGTAGCTAATGGTTCTTCTTCTATTTCATATAGTTTATTGTAAACTAAGATTATATGGTTCCAAGTTTCAAGATTAACGGTCCCTGTAACTTGCAGACTAAATGTGGTTTGAAAACCTATAACAGCTTCCCGTGTTTGTTCAGAAAATATGCCATCAGGAATAACTGCTGGAACCGTATTATAATAATACGAGATAAGCCGTAAGAAATGCTGAAGGTTTCTTACGGGCTGCCCAGCATTTAAATTTGTTCTTTTCATTTTATTTTGCTACCACCTTTCATTAGAAATTAAATTTCATTGTCTTTTTGCCCCATTGATAGTTCGTATCCTGGATATTGTGTAGGTTGAGGGTTTTTACCGCTTACAATGTCTAAATATGTGCCACCAATGCTGTTCCATGTTATGCGGTCAACTGTGCCTGTTGCTCTAAGGCCAAATTCCTTTTGATATTGCATTACTGAATTCATAGTAGCCTCATTAAATTCTCCTGTAACTTCTACGGGGGAAATGTTTTCATAAACAGATGCAATATTATTAAGATACTGTTGCAACGTAACAACTTCTTCGCCTTTTGATCCAAGCTGCAATGTAGTGCCGCTAAAGGGAATGAAAGCTTCAATGGGAGCACCGCTTTCAAAAACTGTAGTTACAATACCACGAAAATCGCGATAAATTTCATTCCACGTAATATCATTTACAATACCTGTTTGTGGAAGATCTTTAGATTTTTGAAATTCTATTACCGACGCTTTTGTCTGAGGACCAAAGTATCCCGTAATTTCTACTGAAGGGATGTTAGAATAAAATTCTGATAGTACAGACAAAAAGTATTGTAAATTAAATACCTTTTCGCCACGATTACCTTCAGATATTGCATCTGGGTAAGAAATGTTGATACCAAATAAACGTTGACCTTCAGATTCTAACTCGCCTAATTTTTTAACTGCAACATACAAGAAAGCTAGCTTATACCATGTGGATTTTCCCACAATACCGTCAGGCGTGAGGCCAAATATTTGCTGAAAAGCAATAACTGCGCTTTCAGTATTTGGTCCAAAAATACCATCTACAGGATTAATTTTAGGAATAGCAGGGTAATTTTGTGAAACTCTGTTAAGTGAAGTTTGAATTACAACGACATTATCTCCAATTGAACCGCGCTGTATAGTGTAGCCTGGATAAGAAGAGCGTAATCCCATTACGGGAGCCTCCTGAACGATTTCTATATTATAGCCATAGTAATATTTTAAAATATTAACCGAACTATAACCTTGATTTGCAAGATCTTCGCTTCCCCATTGGGAAAGTCCATTACAGGTAACGGTTGTACCGTTACAATAAATTGCTGATAATGGTTCAGCATATCCCATACGACGTATATAGTCATTGAAAATATTGTCAACGATCTGATCAATATTTTGAAAAATATTTCTTCCAGGGGTAAATGCTTGATCATATGCAGTTGAGTTTGTTATATTAAATGAGTACCCCTGGCTAGGATAATGTTCTAGGTATATTCTATTTAGTGCAAAAGAAATTTGAGCATAAATGTTTGCGTATATAGCAGATTCATTCCATGTGGGGTAGATTTCACTTGACGCAACATTTTTTATGTAGTCAGGAAAAGATACAGTTACGTTTTGAGCATTGCTGCTTGGAGCGCCTAAATGTACAGTGATATGGCTTGGTACATAAGGAGTTATTATAGGCATTTACATTTTCTCCTTTCTTATAAGTTTTGAGCGGGAATATTGCTTGTTATTGTTCTGTTTTGTGGTTCGCTGTTTTCTTCAAGAGGTATTAATTCGACTTCTTGTACGGTTCTAGTATTTGCAAAAACCTGTACATCCTTTATAATCATAGTATAATATAATGGATGTGAGACTTCGATATCGCAGATACTAAATGGAGTGACCTCTGATGGGCTTAAAGAAAGGTCTAGATCCGGAGTTTCAATTGATATAATACCTGTTTCTCCGAATTCATTAGTGGTTCTAAAGCCGAGAAGATCAGCATTTGGTGAGGTTCCGGTAGTTACACGGATAAAAGCGTTTTTAATTGGTAGTTGAGCATTAGATGTATACACTCTAACTACAACATATCCTACAGCCAAGATATAATTCCTCCCTATAAAATATAATACTTTAAATAATATATTAAAAATTAATAATTTATGATTAAAAGAGTAAATTTTAGCATAAAAAATAATGAAAGGGTCCGCGTTTTATAGCGCGGACCCTTTATCATGCGAAAATTTTTATATTTAGTTTCTAAATTTTTGCATGCTTATTTTATTTACCCACATTGCCCGATGGGTATTGATATAAATGGCCAAAAAGTTTCAGCGGGTTAAGACATACTGCGACTTTTATATATTGTATAATTATTTTATTATATAAATGGTTATTTATACCAAAAAAAACTTAAGGGCAAGGTGTTCTGTATGAAAAATATGAATCTAATTACGACAACAGGACAAGCTGTAAAAACTCTAATTCCAATAGAACAAATGCGTATACTTACTTCAAGTATTATATATTGCATTTTAGGGTTGTTTATATCTAAAGGAACAGTTTTTGGAATGTGCTTGCCGTTTGGTACCGCTTTTTTATCCGCTGTTCCATACAATGATATGATGGCAACAATGGTGGGAACAGTTATTGGATACATATTACCATCAGAGATAAATATAGGCGTAAGATATATATCTACAGCAATTGCAATTTGTGCTATTAGATGGACCTTGAGTGATTTGCCTAAAGTTAGAGAACATAAATTATATCCACCAATTTTGGCAGCGGCTACAACTATTGCAACAGGTCTTGCTATTAATCTTTCAAATATAAGCGATATAGGTGAGATCGCTATGTACATTACAGAAGCAATATTATCAGGAGGTATGGCGTACTTTTTCCATGAGACTATAAATATTTTCTCGGTTAGGAAAACTACTATAAGGCAGTCAGAACTTGCTTATATTTGCATGACAGTTTTTGTTGTGATTTTATCATTAGCCTCGGTGCATATAGGTCCCATTTCAATCGGCAGAGTTGTATCTGTGTTAGCTATATTATTTTGCGCTAAGTATTTAGGTGTTACAGGAGGAAGTATTTCTGGAATAGCTGCGGGTGTTATCCTTGGTTTAGCAACCATGAATCCGTCTTATATTATGGGTGCATATTCTTTTGCAGGGCTTATATCGGGGCTTATGTCTTCATTTGGTAAAACTGTTTGTGGCATATCTTTTCTTGTTGCCACGATAATTATTTCTATGCAGACAGGTAACCCAACTGTAATTATATCAGGAGTGTATGAAGTGGTGATTGCAGGGATAATTTTCGTTTTTTTACCCGATGATATAGGTAATAAATTTATAGGGATCTTTTGTTCTCCTGTTGATTATAATAGGCAAAAGGGTTTAAAAGAAGCTATTGTTATGAGACTCGATTTTACAGCTCGTGCGTTACTTAGTATATCTGATTCTATTAATGTAGTAGCGGAAAAATTATCAAGCATGAAAAAAGAATCAATAAACGATATTTATAAAGAGGCACAAAGTAAAGTGTGTGAAAATTGTGGACTACGTATTTTTTGTTTTAACACAAAAAAAGAAGAAACAAATACTTCCTTTGAACAAGTTACCCAAGCTCTTAAAGAGAAAGGAGAAGTAAACTTTGAAAGTTTTCCAAAAGAATTTACAAGGAGATGCTATAGAACTAATGAATTAGCAGATAATATAAATCAACAGTATAAAGAGTTTACTGAAAAGGATATATCAGAAAAAAGAGTTGCACAGGTTCGTAATTTTGTATCGGGCCAATTTTCTGATATTGGAGTTTTACTTTCAGATATAGCTACAGAATTTAAAGATTATGATGTTTTTGACTTAGATTTATCGTGTAAAGTTTCATCTACGTTAAAGTGCATGGGAATAATACCAATTGATGTAAGCTGCAGACGAGATAAATTCGGAAGAATATATATGGAAATAGAAGTTTTATGCAGAGAAAAAGAAGATATAGAAAAATTGGCTTTATCAAAGGAATTGTCTAAATTATGTGCTAGAAGTTTAGATATGCCTTGCGTAACAGAAGCTACAGATAGATGTAGAATTCAAATTGCAGAAAGACCAATTTTTGATGTTCAAGTGGGGGTTGCACAGCATATTTATAAAAATGGTGCTTTATGCGGAGATAATTATAAATATTTTAATGATGGCATGGGTAGAATGATATTTATCTTAAGCGACGGTATGGGAACAGGTGGCCGGGCTGCCGTTGAAGGAGCTATGGCATGTCAGGTTATGGAAACGCTAATTAAATCGGGCATAAGCTTTAAAACAGCGGTTAGAATAACGAATTCCGCTTTGTTAATTAAATCCGAAGATGAGTTTCTGGCAACATTAGATGTCTTTTGCATAGACTTATTTAACGGCAATGCAGACATCATTAAAGCGGGTGCACCGCTTACTTTAATAAGAAAAAATGGAGAAGTTATAAAAACCGATAACCCGTCATTACCTATAGGGATTTTGCAACAGATTAATATTTCTACAGATTCAGATGTGTTATCGAAAGACGATAGGGTATTAATGTTATCTGATGGAGCGATCTCTCGGGGGGATAAATGGCTTGAAGACGAGATAAAAAATTGGCATGATGAAGATGCTCAAAGTTTTTCTGAACATATAGTTGATAAAGCACTTAAAAATAAAGATGAAAAGTTTGATGACGATATAACTGTTTTAGCTATAAAGGTGTTGGACTATTAATATTAATTTTTATGTGTATGATTAATTGATAAAAACAAATCGCCACCATCTTTGAGCAACAATGTTTCAATTTTAGTGCAAAAAAATTCCGAAAGTTTAATTAAAGTAAAAATGCTTGGCAAAGTTTTCCCTGTTTCATAGCAGGAATAAGTAGAACTATCTATATTTAAAAAATCAGCTATTTCATATTGCTTTAAATCAAGGCCATCTCTGATAGTTCGTATATTTTTAGCTAATTCGTGTTGAGTTTTAATATAACTATGATCATTCATTTAGAAGATACCTCTTAATTTTATATGGTGTAAGATATTATACTGCAAGATATTACCGCTGTCAATTTATATAGGTAATTTGTATCATTAAAAAGGACAAATGTTTTAAAGGAGATAATTAATATGAACGAAAAATCAGGTGGTAAAATTGTGTTCATATTAGATGAGTATCTAAAAAAGCATCCTGAGGTAAGTAAGAATAAAATTGTTTTGGGATCCAAAATGCAAAGAACACAGTTTCAGAATTACTATAAAAATAAAGTTGTAAGAGTAGACTTAGCTGTTCTAGCGCGTATGTGTGATTATTTAAAATGCGATTTACATGATATTATAAAATACATACCTTCAAAAAATTAATGCTTTATATGCGCCGCAAAGCCAAGTTTAACACAAAGGATGTCCTTGACAAAATTATGCCAAGGACATCTTTTTTAATTTTATTATATTTTAATTTTATCAAAAAGCCGCAAGGTATTTTCTTTTACAGCTTCAAAAAGAGATTCAGGTTGAATATTACGTTCTTTTGCAATCTTTTCGGCGGTATATTTTATCATGCTTGAATCGCATCGTGTACCGCGGTAAGGAACAGGTGTCATATAAGGGCAATCTGTTTCAAGCAAAATCCTTTCTAAAGGGACATTTTTTGCAACAAGTACAGGATTTTTTGCGTTTTTAAAAGTTACAGCGCCGCCAAGACCAATATACATACCGAGTTTTGTAATTTCCTCTGCCATTTCGGTGCTTCCAGAAAAACAATGAACCACCCCACGAGGTTGATATTTTTTTAAAAGTTCCAAAGTATCACCATGAGCTTCTCTATCATGAATTATTACAGGTATGTTAAGTTCTTTAGATAGTTTTAACTGCTCCTCAAAGACTTTTTTTTGTGCTTCGCGCGAAGAAAAATCATAGTGGTAATCAAGGCCAATCTCGCCAATGGCAACGGTTTTGTTTTCGTTTAAATAAGTAGAAAGAAGATCTAAATATTTGTGAGGAACATTAGAAGCATCATGAGGATGAACACCAACAGCAGACCAAATTAAGGGATATTTATGAGATAATTCAACTGAAGTTTTTGAAGTTTTCATGTCGCACCCAACGTTGATTATCCCGCAGACGTTATCGTTAAATAACCGAGTTAAAAGACTATCTCGATCCTCATCAAAAGCTTTGTCGTCATAATGCGCGTGTGAATCAAATATCATGCTATAATTCCTCCTGTATGTATTACTGCTATTTTATGCATTCATTGAGCTCATCTAATTCTTTTTGAACATCTATTCTCGGGAAAAGCACAGCTCCTTTTTTTATTTGCGCATCACGTGGCAAAAGCCCCCATTTATTTGCACTGTCCCAAGTAACTGCATCCCTAGTAGCTCCAATCTGTTGTTGAATAACAGGAGCTGTGTTTGGCATAAACGGAGTAATTAATATAGAGATAATTCTTAAAGATTCGCACAAGTTATAAAGCACACACGCCAGTCGATTAGTTTTTTGAGGATCACGACTCAAAGCCCAAGGCATAGTTTCATCTATGTATTTATTTGCTTTGCTAACAAGCTTAAAGACTTCAGATAATGCATTTGAAAATTGGAATTTTTCCATATAACTTTCATATTTATCACGCAAAGAAATAGCCATAGATATTAAGTCATTATCCATATCGTCTTTTTGGAGTGTTTCTGGTAACTTTCCGTCAAAGTATTTTTCTACCATTGCACCTGTTCTTGAAACTAAGTTTCCAAGATCATTTGCAAGATCAGAATTAATACGATTAATTAATGCTTCGTTTGTAAATATACTATCAGAACCAAAAGGTATCTCGCGAAGAAGAAAATATTTTATTGCATCAACGCCATAACGATCGCATAAAATCTGAGGGTCAACAACGTTACCTTTAGATTTTGACATTTTAGTGCCGTCCCCAAAAAGAAGCCAACCATGACCGTATATTTTATGGGGTAATGGTAAGTCTAGAGCCATAAGTATAGCAGGCCAGATAATAGCGTGGAATCTAATTATTTCTTTGCCGACAAAATGAACGTTAGCGGGCCAATATTTTTGAAAATCAGAATTATCGCAGGATCCGTATCCCAAAGCGGTAATATAATTTGTAAGAGCATCAAGCCATACGTATACGACATGCTTTTTATCAAAGTCAACAGGAATTCCCCAACTAAAACTTGTACGGCTTACGCACAGATCGTTAAGACCACTTTTTATAAAACTGATCATTTCATTTCTGCGGCTTTCAGGTTCTAAAAATTCGGGGTTTTCAGCATATAGCTTTAAAAGATCATCAGCATACTTTGATAGTTTAAAGAAATATGCTTCTTCTTTTGTTAATTTTACTTCTCGGCCGCAATCCGGGCATTTTCCGTCGACTAATTGTGTTTCGGTCCAAAAAGATTCACACGGAGTGCAATACCATCCTTCATAGTTCCCTTTATATATTTCACCTTTATCATAAAGATCGCGAAAGATTTTCTGCACTGCTTTTTTATGAAATTCATCAGTAGTTCTTATATATCTGTCGTTTGAGATATCCATGATATCCCATAGCTTTCTAAAACGAGACACTAGATTATCTACATATTCTTTGGGGTTGAGGTTTTCTTTAGCTGCATTTAGTTCTATTTTTTGACCATGTTCATCAGTACCGGTCAAAAACATAACGTCGCAACCTTTTAACCTTTTGTATCTAGCCATGGCATCGGTTGCTACGGTGCAGTAACTATGGCCAAGATGTGGGTTCCCAGAAGGGTAATATATGGGTGTTGTAATATAAAATGTTTCTTTTGGCATAAAAAATCTCCTTATTACCTTTAATGCAATAATACTAAAAATAGGGAACCAAATATTAAAAATGCACAAGCACCAGCAATTATTTTTACTGCAATGCTATAGGAGCTTTTAAATTCTTTATTTTTATGTGTTGTTTTCATTTTTAAATTCCCCTTTTATAAAAAAATATTATACATTAATAATTATACGATAATAAGGATGTTAATTCAAGGAATATATAAGGTTAGATTTACAATTTAATTTATCAGATGTTATTTTTCCGTCTGATATCCTAATAGTTCGACTAGCCAATTGCGCTATATTATTATCATGAGTGATTAATATTATTGTTTTACCAAGATGATTTAGCTCTTTTAAAATTTTTAAGATATCATCTCCAGAAGAAGAGTCAAGGTTACCAGTCGGTTCATCAGCTAAAATGATTGATGGATTGCCGGCAATAGCTCTTGCTATGGCTACTCTTTGTTGTTGCCCTCCTGACATTTGAGCCGGATAGTGGTATATTCGGTTTGATAAGCCAACCCTTATTAAAGAATTATACGCAATTTTTTGTCTTTCTTTTTTTTTCATGCCGCGATATATCAGTGGCAATTCTACATTTTCTAAAGCATTTAAACCAGGAATTAAGTTAAACCCTTGAAATATAAAACCAATAGTTACACTGCGTATGAGTGACAATTTGTTATGTGGTAGGTCTATAACGGATTCATTATTTAATAAATATTCTCCAGTACTTTGTGTATCAAGGCAACCAATTATGTTCATAAGTGTTGATTTACCCGAACCCGATTGACCTACAATTGAAACAAACTCTCCTTTTTTTATGCTCAGATTAATATCATTAAGTGCAAATACAGTGCTTTCATCAGTGTTATAAGTTTTTGTTATGTTTGATAGCTTTATTACTTCCATTAAGATTTACACCGTCCTTGTTCTTTTTTATATTTTGTAGTGTAACCGAATTTTTAAAGGAAAATTCATATTGGCCTAAGTAGCATCCATATTTAACATATAAATGTTAAATTTACAGAAATTGCAGGTAATATATGCCACTAGTATTTTATACTTTTTTGTCATATAATTATCAGAAAGCTTTATTTATATGAGGTAATGTGTATGAATAATAAATTTATGCAGTTTAAAAGCGGTACAGATATAAGAGGAATAGCAGTAGATGAAGTGGCAGGAGAAAAAATAAATCTAACAGATGAAGTTATAGAAAAGGTCGCTAAATCCTTTGCTGTTTGGTTATCAAAAGAAAAAAATAAGAGTTTTGATAAATTATCAGTATCAGTTGGTCATGATTCAAGAATATCAGCAAGTAGGATAAAAAGTGTTATTATTGATAGCTTATCAAGCATGGGGGTAAAAGTCTTCGATTGTGGGTTATCATCCACCCCGGCTATGTTTATGACTATTATAGACTTACATTGCGATGCATCTATTGAAATAACTGCAAGTCACCATCCGTTTAATAGAAATGGTTTAAAATTTTTTACCATAAATGGTGGTCTTGACAGCTCTGACATAGAAAAGATATTAAATTATGCAAGTTCGGGTGAAGAACCAAAAATTTTAACTACATATGATGGCAATGTTGAAAAAGTAAATTATATGAACACGTATGCACAAAGGCTTAGAAAGATAATTTGTGACGGGATAAATGCAAACGAACAAGATAAACCACTAAAAGGATTTAAAATTATAGTAGATGCCGGTAATGGTGTAGGAGGGTTTTATGCAAACGATGTACTTTTACCTCTTGGTGCAGACATAAATGGAAGCCAATTTTTAAATCCCGATGGCTATTTTCCAAACCATATACCAAACCCAGAAAATGAGTTAGCTATGAAGTCCATAGTTGAAGCAACAATCAAAAGCAATGCTGATTTAGGGCTTATTTTTGACACAGATGTAGATAGAGCTAGTGCTGTTGACAGCAAAGGTAATGAAATTTGTAGAAACAGTTTGATTGCATTAGCATCTAAAATAGCTCTTAGAGGGAATGATGGAGGCACTATAGTTACAGATTCTATCACTTCTGACGGACTACGGGATTATATTGAAAACGAATTACATGGGATTCATAATAGGTTTAAAAGAGGATATAAAAATGTTATAAATGAAGCAAAAAGATTGAATGCAAAAGGAATAAATTGTCCGCTTGCAATTGAAACCTCAGGCCACGCTGCAATGCGTGAGAATTATTTTCTCGATGACGGAGCATATCTTGTTACTAAAATTATAATAGAAATGGTTAACTTAAAAAAAGAAGGAAAAGAACTTGAGGATATCTTAACAAAATTAAAAAAGCCGAAAGAAAGCGTAGAGTTTAGATTAGGAATAAATTGTGATGATTTTAAACAATATGGGCAACAGATAATAGATGAATTATATAATTATTCAATAAATAATAAAGACTGGTACGTTGCTTCCGACAGTAAAGAAGGAATAAGAGTTTCGTTTGGTAAAGATGAAGGCGATGGTTGGTTTTTGCTAAGAATCAGTGTACATGATCCGGTTATGCCACTTAATATAGAGAGTAATAAAGATGGCGGTATAAATATTATTCTAGATAAATTTATGAAATTTATTTGCAATTATGAAAAACTAGACTTAACGCAACTTAAAAAGTATGTTTAAGGAGAGTTAGTGTGAGAATAAATGTAAAGAAAAGATATTTTTTTGTATTTGCTGCATTATTGTTACTTTTTTTAACAGCATGTGGTTTTAGTTATGTGGATGAAGATGGCAATAGTTTTTCTGTTCATTATATAGATGTTGGTCAAGGGGATGCAGAACTTATTTGTTTTCCTGATGGAGATGTTATGCTTATTGATGCCGGCCCTAAAAATAATGCTGAAAAATTAGTAGAATATTTAAAAGCACAAAAAATAAAAAAGATAGATTATGTAGTTTTAACTCATCCACATACAGATCATATAGGAGGAATGTGTGCAGTCCTTGATAATTTTAAAGTTTTAAATATTTACATGCCCAAAATACCTGAAGATAATATTCCCACAAATGAAACTTATCAAGAGACTATTAAGGCACTAATAGATAAAAAAATAAATGTGGTTGAACCCATTGCCGGTGAATGTATAAAAGAAGATTCTATTGCGAGCGTTAAAATATTAGCGCCCCATAAAAAGGTTTATAACAATTTAAATAATTATTCTATAGTATTAAGAATAAAATGTGATGATATGGCTTTTATATTCATGGGTGACGCCGAGGAAAAATCGGAAGAAGAGATAATGAAAAAGTGTTATGAAATTAAATCGGATGTTATAAAGTGCGGCCATCATGGGAGCAAAACATCCAGTGATCGGAAATTTTTAAAAAGAGTTAAACCTAAATTTGCAATCATATCTTGTGAAAGAAATAACTCCTATGGATATCCTAATAGAAATTTGCTAGGAAGACTTAGAAATATGGGAGTCGAAGTATATAGAACTGATTTAAATGGAAATATAGTATTTAAAAAAGAAGAAGAAAAGTGTTTAATAACTGTAGATAAATAAAATACATATATTTAAATAAAGTACAGATAATTAAATTATCTGTACTTTTTGTTATGCTATCAGAACGCTTGTTGTACAAAAAACACATATTTTTAAGAGAAAATAAAAAAATATTTGACAATTATAATAAATGAGGGTATAATACATTTGTATTATATGGGTATATTCCTTAAAAATGTTGAAAAAAATGTCGAAATTATATATTTAATTAATAAACATAGCACCAGTTACCGGTGGTGTTAACCGATATATTAATTATTTTTTCCGGTAAAGAAATGGAGAAAGAAAATATGAAAAGATCAGTATGTTTAATGATAATGTTTGTTTTTTGCTTAACAATTTTTACAGGATGTGGACAATCTAACGACACAAAATCAGTTCAGCATTATGGAAAAGCTGCTGATATCAAAATTGCATTATTAGGTTCTAATGAGCAATTTGAAGAAAAGAAAGACTTCTTAATAGGAATGAATATAGCACTTAAAGAATTAAAAGAACAAGGGATTAATATTTCATGTGAAAAGATTGACGATAAAGACAGTAAGGATAATGGTGTAGCTCTTGCTAAGGATGTTGCCTTAAGCAATGAATATTCAATGGCATTTACTTTTCAAGCAAATGAAACTGTTGATACAATAGCTTCTATTTTTGAAGAAGAGAAAAAGCCATTGATTATTGTGGATGAATGTTATGACAGTACGATGAAAAAAGGATTTGATTATGTTTTATCAGGAGTAATCTCAGCTGAAGTTAGTGGTAGTGCATTAATAAAATATTGTGAAGACCATAACATCGAATGGGTGGCAACTGCACACTCAGGCACTATTTATGAAAAGTCACTTGCAAAAGGATTTGGATCTGCTGCAGGAGATAGCAAGAAAACATATCTTCTTGATTCAACAGCAGGCCCTTATAGAATAGCTGAGCTTCTTAATGTTTTTGATAGGTGGAAAACCTTGGGAGTAGAAGCAGCTTTTATAACTTTTGATGATGTGGAATGGACATGTGAAGTTATTCAGCAGATTCGTCGTTTAGACAAAAATATGCTGATATTAAGTGACACTGGAATTAATGATATAAGATATCTTGAAAAATACAAAGATGTACTTGAAGGCGTAGTCGTCGCAGGTACATACAATGTAGACTCAGATGCAAAGTTACAAGAGTTCTACAATAAGTATGAGAAAAGAATTATGCAGGAAGAAAACTTTGATATAACAAGTATATCCGCTCAAGGATATGATTTTATTAACATGGTTACTCAAAAGTTCCAGGAATCTCGCAATGCCGAAGAATTTATGCATAATATGAAATCTGCAGAAGGATACGAAGGTTTTACAGGTGTAAAATTTAAAGCAAATGGCCAGATCGATAAAAATCCTTGTTACTGGATGGTAAAGAACGGTCAGATGTATAGAATATAAAAAGAGGGAGGTTAAAAAAATGGAAGATAAAAAGTTGTTTAGAGATCAAGCAATGGAAACTGTTTCAAATCCGGAACAACTTGATCAACATATAAAGGTTACAAGACCTTTTTCGTGGGTTATACTAACGGCCATTGTTGCATTAGTAATTGGCGTAGGTATATGGGCATTTACAGGTAATGTATCAAGTGGAACAGATATAAAAGGCGTTATATTTTCTTCAGAAGGAATAATAGTTGCTAATGCCCTTAATTCTGGTACTGTGGTAGACGTCCTAGTGCAAGGAGGAGACATGGTAGAAAAAGGTGACACATTAGTAGTTATACCTGACGAGGAACTACTCCAAAGAATAAAAATTAAAAAAGCTGAATACGATGCAGCTAGTGGAAGCGCAAAGGAATCTATAAAAACAACTCTTAATTCACTGAGATATCAATATATTATGAACTCTTTCATTTCAGCTACGAAAGCCGGAACAATAAACAGTGTGCCTGCAGTTGGTGAGGCAATAACTGAAGGAGACCAAGTAGCAGTTAACTTTTCAGAGGCAACAATGTCAGGTGCAACTGAAATAATAGCTTATGTACCATATTCTATAGCAAGCGGATTTAAAGTAGGTGCAGAAGTTCAGATTTCACCTAGTAATGCCCCTCGAGAAGAATATGGATATATGTTTGGAAAAATAACTAATGTAGGTACAACTATTGTAACAGAAGAAAGTATAATAAGGACAATGGGTTCAACTAAATATGTAAGTTCACTTGACATAGAACCAAACAGTATAGAAGTGAGAATAAGACCAAATGTTGATTCATCAACAAAGAGCGGTTTTGAATGGTCTAACTCAAAAGGTGGACAAAATGTTACTATCGAAATGGGAATGACATGTAATATTAAAGTTGTGACAAGAGAAGTTCGCCCTATTAACCTTGTTATGTAAAATGAGTATGGGAATTGAAAGAGGTTAAAAAATAAAAGGAGAAAGGATGGAAGAAATGCCTATTAATAAAATAAAAAAAGTACCCATTATTCTCCAAATGGAAGCACTTGAATGTGGTGCAGCTTCTTTAGCAATGGTATTTGCGCATTATCATAAATATATTCCGCTTGAAAGATTACGACTTGAATGTAGTGTCTCAAGGGATGGATGTAATGCAAAAAATGTTTTAGCTGCAGCTAGGCATAATGGGTTAATAGCAAAGGGTTTTTCTTTTAATGATATAGAAAAGCTAAAAAATGAAGTATCACTACCGGCAATTATTCACTGGAACTTTAACCATTTTGTTGTTCTATGTGGATTTAAAAAGGACAAGGTAGTAATAGCAGATCCGGCATCTGGTATGAGAAATGTACCGATTGAGGAGTTTGAAAAATCATTTACAGGGATTGTCTTAACTTTTGAGAAATCCGAAGAATTTGTGGCAGACGGAGAAAAGAAAAGTGTTTTAAAATTCCTTATAAAAAGGTTAAAAGGTGCTGTATTACCGTTAATTTTTATATTGATAACAGGATTACTTTTAGCAGTGGTAGAGTCTGTAACATCACTATTCTCGCAAGTTTTTACAGACCAGATTTTGCTTTCAACAGATAAAAGCAAAATGATGCCTTTATTAAATGCAATGGCACTTACTCTTGTGATTTCATTTATACTTCAAGTATTCCAATCAATATATCTTTTAAAAATAAGAGGAAAGATGAGTATAACTTCGGGAACACAGTTTATGTGGCATGTTTTAAGAATGCCTGTTGAATTCTTTTCTCAAAGGTTTGTAGGTGACATTAGTTCAAGGCAAAGCAGTAACGATACTATTGCTGATACTATTTGCACTAAAGTAGCACCTATTGCTCTTAATGTAATAATGATAGCTATTTATTTTGGTATTCTTATTTACTATGATGCAGTTATGGCATCCATCTGTTTGCTTGTAGCTGTTTTAAACATACTGGTTTTAAAAATAGTAACTACTAAAAATGAGAATAATTATAAGTCTCTTACAAGAGACGCTGGTAAATTACAGGGAACTACTGTAGCCGGAATAAGTATGATAGAAACAATAAAATCAAGTGGTTGCGAAGCAGGATATTTTCAGAAATGGATAGGATATCAAACTAAATATAATAACTCTCTTCAACAAATAAGAGAATTTACTTCATTGCAAAGCTCACTACCATCATTACTACAGGGTTTTGCAAATACTGCTATATTGTTGTTAGGAGTATATAACATTTTAACAGGAAAATTCACCATCGGTTCATTGATGGCTTTCCAAGGATTTATGAGTTCTTTTTTGGATCCAGTTAATTCTCTTGTAGGAATTGGCCAGAATATACAAGCTGTAAGTGGTGATATAGAAAGAGTAGAAGATGTTATGAACTACGCTCCTGATGTATATGTGAATTTTTCATCAGTCTCTACTGAAGACAAAAAAGAGTACGAAAAACTAGAAGGTAACGTAGAAATACAAAACTTAACTTTTTCATATAGTCCTCTTGGAGAACCTCTCGTAGAAAACTTTAGCCTTAGCACGAAAAAAGGTCAAATGGTAGCTTTAGTAGGCGGCAGTGGTAGTGGTAAATCAACTATTGCAAAACTTATTGCAGGCCTTTATGAGCCTCGTTCGGGAAAGATTTTATTTGATGGAAAAGAAAGAAAAGATATAGATAGAAATGTGTTTAGAGGATCTCTTGCTATGGTTGACCAAGACGTTACAATGTTCCAAGACACAATAAGAAATAATATTACAATGTGGGATGATAGCATAGATGATTCTGCTTTAACACAAGCAGCTCAAGACGCTCAAATACAAGATGACATTTTAGTAAGGCCAAATGGTTATGATCATAAATTAATAGAAAACGGAAAAGACTTTTCAGGTGGACAAAGACAAAGATTTGAAATAGCAAGATCATTTGTTATAGATCCTACGATCATGATATTAGATGAAGCTACTTCAGCCCTTGATCCTACTACTGAAAAGAAGATTATGGATGCTGTAAAGCGCAGAGGTATTACATGTTTTGTAGTAGCGCACAGGCTTTCAACAATTAGAGATGCAGACGAAATTATTATGCTTGAATATGGTCACATAGTAGAGCGTGGAACCCATGAAGAACTAATTAAACTAGATGGAAAATATGCAAAGCTAGTAAAAAGTGAATAGAAAGGAGGTTAAAATTAATGAACTTTTCAGATAAAGTTAAAAGGAAGAAAATTAAAGAAAAAGAGATATTTAAACTATCATGTGAAGATATAGAAAGAACAGCCCTTGGAGTTAAAAATAAAAAGGGGAAAACAAGCATTACAATAGATCAAAAAGAAAACCAAATGATTAACGCAATAAATCAGGTTACGAACTTTTATAATCTTCATAAAATAGATATACCTAAAAGTGCCGTTAATGACGATGGTCTTTTAGATACAGTTCTTGGAAGAACAGGTCTTACAAGAAGACGAGTGGAACTTACTCGCAAATGGTGGATAAGAGGAGAAGGACCTGTTGTTGCATATACTCAAGACAACAATATCGTTTGTTTGCTTCCACTTAAGTTTGGTGGGTATAGTTATATTGATCCTAAAACAGGAGAAACTATAAAATTAAATCGACGCAATGCTATTAATATCTCAGGAGAAGGATATTGTTTTTATAAACCCTTTCCAACTTCATCTATGAGCATAAAAGATCTTGTAATGCATATATTTAAAACATTTACAAAATTTGATATAGCATTTTTAATGCTGCTTGCGTTAGCAGCAGCGCTTTTAGGATTAATTTTACCAGCTATAAATAGGTTGATTTTCAATACAATTATACCGTCAGGCACAATAAAAGATATTTTCCCATTAATGGCACTCATGATAGGTGTTGTAGTTTCTACAACTGCATTTAACCTCTTTCAAACCTTATGGATTTTAAGAATAGGAGATAAAATTCAATTTGGTACTCAGGGTGCTTTATGGATAAGACTTTTAAATTTACCTATAAAGTTCTTTAAAAGATTTAGTTCGGGTGACTTATCCTCTAGAACTTTCGAACTAAATGGTATATGTAATACGCTTAGCAGTAGCTTAATACCAACGACACTATCTGCTGTATTTTCATTTGTATATTTAGGTCAGATAGCCTCGTTATCGCCGTCTCTTTTAATGCCAAGTGTTTTGATTATTGCTTTAATGCTTGGAAACTCTCTTCTTAATGGATGGATGAATACAAAATTAAATAAAAAGGCATTAGAATATTCACCAAAGCTTTCAGGTCTTGTATATCAGTTATTTACCGGTGTATCAAAAATTAAAATTGCTGCAGCTGAAGTTAGAGCCTTTTCAAAATGGGCTGAGCTTTATTCAAAGTTAGGAAAAATAAAATTTAATCCTAATGTATATATAAAGATTTCAACTGCAATTGCATCAGCTATAAATCTTGGTGGAACAATGTTTATTTATTTTATTGTTTATAAAAATAACTTAGTTCCTGCTGATTATATTGCATTTAATACCGCCTTTGGTGCTTTTTCAGCCTCTATTATGCAGATTTCAACGATAGTTTTACAAATTGCAAACTTAAAACCGTCCATAGACCTTTTAGAACCAATTTTAAAAGAAGTACCAGAAACAAATGAAGCCAGAGAAAGAGTAGATAATGTAAGCGGGAAAATAGAGATTAGTAATTTAAAATTTAGATATACTTCAGATGGCCCACTTATTATAGACGGACTTAACTTATCTATAAAGCCTGGAGAATATTTAGGAATAGTAGGTTCAACAGGTTGTGGTAAGTCAACATTATTTAGGTTGCTTCTTGGGTTTGAAGAACCTCAATCAGGGGCTATATTCTATGATGACCAAAATCTTAAAAATCTAGATTTACACAGTGTAAGAAAACACATAGGTATAGTTTTGCAAAATGGATCGATGTTCTCTGATAGTATTTTTGCTAATATTACACTTACAAACCCAAACGCCACAATGGATGATGCTTGGGCTGCTGCTGAAAAAGCAGGTTGTGCTGAGGATATAAAGGCTATGCCTATGGGTATGCATACAATGGTTTCAGAAGACGGTGGAGGTCTTTCTGGAGGACAAAAACAAAGAATTATGATAGCTAGAGCACTTATTTCTTCACCTCAATTATTGATGTTTGACGAAGCAACTAGTGCACTTGATAATATCACTCAAGCTACTGTTGTTGAAACTTTATCTAATATGGATATAACAAGAATTGTAATTGCGCATAGGTTATCAACGATAAAGCAATGCGACAGGATAATATATCTAGATAAAGGAAAAGTGGTAGAAGAAGGAAGCTATGATGAGCTAATGAAAAAGGATGGATATTTTGCAGAATTAGCTAAACGTCAGATTGTGTAGGGGGTGAGGACTATGAATGAAAAACTTAAAAACTTTTTTGAAAGATTAATGTCTGACCCAGATTTTAGAGATATGTTTGCATCTACTAAAACAGCCTATGAGGGATACACTATGGCTATGCCGTATATAGAAGGGGTAAGCTTTGATGAATTTAAAGAAGGGCTTACTTATATACACAATAAGGTATCCTATAGAAAGAAACTTCTAAACAATGAGCTTTCTAATATTTCGGGTGGAACTAATATTTTCTCAGATGTATTATTTTTGTTGTCACAGTATAAAGGAAATCTTTTTGATTAAATTATATATTGATAAAAGAGGTGATAAAAATGGAAAAGTTTTTAGAGCTTTTAACAACTAACGAAGAGGTAAGAGAAGAGTTTTTAAACCAGAAAACACCAGAAGATGCTTACAGAGTAGCAAAGCCATATATTGGAGACGTAAGTATGGATGAATTTAGAAATACGTTACTTGGTGTGGCAAGAGTTATGGATAAATTACAGTCTGGACAAGAATTGGATGAAAACGAATTAAACACAGTGTCTGGAGGTTTCAATTTTAATAACTTCTGGCAAAAAACAAAAGACATAAAGTCTACAACAATAGATAAGGCAAACGGTGTTATTAATATAGGGGATCAAATTATTCAATTGTTTAAAGAAAACTAAATTTAATAATAGCAATTCATAAAATAATTTACTAACATATGTGGCTTTTATAAAAAGTTTAATAGTATTAAAAAGAAGTATTTTTATATACTCATTAAATTAATAATATAAAAGCCACTCATTTTTTATAAACGTGAAGTTTATTACTTAATTTTAATTAAAGTGGAATTTAAAAAGAAGAGTTATTAGTAATTAAAATTAATAAGGGAGGGAATGATATATGTATGATGATATGGAAAAGTTTAAAGATAGATTAGAAGAAGACTCGGATTTTAGAAAATTGTTTATTAATGTTACTAATTTAGATGAAGCCGTAGCAGTAGCTCGAGAAAATGGGTATAACTTAGATATGGACTGTGTAATTGAAGATGTAAAGTTAGTTGATGATATGCTCGAAGCCGTAGCGGGTGGTAGTGACAAAGGCGATGAAGATGAGAGCTTTTTGTTATAGAGAAGGGAAGTGAACTACACCTTGGAGAACGTTATGGATAAATATAAAACCGTTATTAAAGAACTTGGTGCAGATGAAAATGTGTGCGATGAAATATTAAATTATTGTGAGAATAAATTTAATGTTAAAGATTACACGCCACAGCCAATCGAAGATGAACCTTTTATATATACTTGGAGAAACATAATAAGTGAGATACATGATGGGAACATTAATGAGGTTATGAATGACAGGTTACCCCATGGAGATGAGGATATAAAACTTAAGTTTCCCGAGAAGGTAACAATGGAAATTTATAATTCTATAGCAGGCAACATACCAGTGATTTATGCAAGAGATGAAGAAGACTTTTACGAAATAGTAAAAAAATTAATATATAAAGGAAAACCAGCTCCCAATCTTGAAAAAACAGGTGCTAGTTTTGCTTATGGACAAACTAATAGATTTATAATACTTTCAAATAAACCTTATAGTAATATACCAGCCTCAGAATTGGGCCTTGATGAAGACCAGTGGAAAAGCTTTTCTGTTATAATAAGAAGAGAACATGAATGTACTCATTATTTTACAAAAAGATTTCTTGGATCTTCTCAAAACAATTTACACGATGAGTTAATAGCAGATTTTACCGGAATAATGTGTGCAACCGGCGAATTTAAAGCAGACTGGTTTTTAAAAGGAATGGGTATAGATTTATATCCTAAAAAGCAAAAAATAGGTAGGTTCCCAGTGTATACGTCCGAGGTGTCACCCAAAGCGGCCGAGATCTTAAAAAAGATAATAATTAAAGTTGCAAATAATATTGAGAGTTGGTCAAAGGAAGAATCGGTAAGAAGTATGAGCAAAAACGAAAGGATTTTATTTCTTTGTGCCAATTCACTTTTAGACTTTTATTTAATGCAATAGATAAAAGGATTGAACACTTAGTGTTCAATCCTTTTTATTAAAGTTATTTAATCTTTTGGGCGCTTTTTGTAGCAAATCATCTAAGACAGCATATTATAAAATGTAACATGACATATTCTATCTTATTACTTAATATTACAGGGGGACTTACAATGCCAAACATAAATAACAGCAACAATGTTTTTTCAGACAATAATCTAGATTTAGCAAGAGTTTATGGACTTGAAGATTCTATTGATACAAGCACACAGAACTTAGAAAGCTTAACAGGATACAACTTAAACCAACTAGAACCAACAAATAATATGCAAAATAATATGTCAGGTAATCAGGACACGGGAAGAAATAATGTTAACCCATCTAATAACAATGCAGATATGAATAACAATACAATGAGACAGCCCAATAATAATGAAAATTTAAATAATAGCGCAGATAATATGCCAAGCAATGAAAACGTAAATAACAATATGATGGATCAGTCGACCAACAATGAAAATATAATGGGAAATAATACTAATAACAATATGATGGGACAGTCCCAAGGGATAGCTATGCCACAAAGGCAAGAACAAAGTTTTCCTACTACAAGAGTTCCTCAGCCTAATAATATGCAGATTTCAAACCAAGAAAATTTATTGCAATTTCAGTCCATGGGAAATATGAATTCCTTTTTAAGAACTCAAATTGGAAAAAGCGTAAGCGTTCAATTTTTAGTGGGAACAAATACTTTAGTTGAAAAGTCAGGTACGCTTTTAGGTGTTGGAAGTAATTATATAGTTTTAAAAGAAAATGGTTCTGGGGATATTTTAGTTTGCGATTTTGATAATATTAAGTTTGTGAGATTTGAAGAAAATAATATGTAAGTTTTTATAATATAAGATAAATAGTTATTTTTGGCCACGGGTGCAATTAAATTTTATGATTGCACAAATAAAACTTCCATTTTGTTGGAGTTTTATACCGCGGCCTTAATTTATTATACATATAAAGAATATTATATTACACAAAAGAACATATTACTTGTTTACGATAATAAAACTGTGATATAATGTTTTATAAAAAGGGAATGGAGCATTATATGATTAATTTTGTATCATGGAATGTAAACGGATTAAGAGCATGCTTAAATAAAGGATTTATGGATTTTTTTAAAAAGTCCGATGCCGATTTTTTTTGCATACAAGAAACTAAAATGCAACAAGGGCAAGCTGAAATAATTACTGATGGATACTATCAGTATTGGAACAGTGCTGAGAAAAAAGGGTATTCTGGAACTGCTATTTTTACAAAGCATAAACCTTTAAATGTAACTTATGATATAGGAATACCCGAGCATTCACATGAGGGACGAGTTATTACTTTAGAAATGGAAGATTTTTTTCTAGTAAATTGTTATACACCAAATTCAAAAGAAAAGCTCGCAAGAATAGATTATAGGATGCAGTGGGAAGACGACTTTAGAAAATATCTTTTAATCTTAGATAAAATAAAACCGGTAATATTATGTGGAGACTTAAATGTAGCTCATAACGAAATAGATTTAAAAAATCCTAAGTCAAATCGCAAAAATGCCGGTTTTTCTGATGAAGAAAGAGGAAAAATGACACAGCTTTTATCCTCAGGTTTTGCAGATACTTTTAGAAAGTTATATCCAGATAAAGGGTCGGTTTATACTTGGTGGTCTTATATGTTTAATGCAAGAGAAAATAATTCAGGTTGGCGCATAGATTATTTTATAGTATCTGAGAGACTTATAGATAAAATTGAAGATTCGATTATACACGATAATATACTTGGTAGTGATCATTGTCCAGTAGAATTAATAATAAAGGAGTAGTGTATTTTGAACAGTAGACAAAAGGCAGCTTTATCTTACATAGGAATGTATTTAACAGGAATTTTATTTCTCATCACAGAAAAAAACGATGAGTTTATAAGAAAATCAGCAGCACAATCATTTGTTCTTGGAATGGTAGCCTTTTTAACCCATAACTTTTTGATGTTCATACCTTTAATAGGGCTTAATCTTACGATAATATTCGACATTTTATTTTTTATACTGATAGTATTTTTAATAATAAAGGCTTTAAAAAATATATATTTTAAATTACCTGTTATCAGTGAGGTATCTGAAAAATACGTGATGCACTGGTTTAAGTAGAATTTTTATAGAAAGAGAGTGGACTAAATGATTGAAGTAAAAAATCTAAGTAAAAAATATGGAAATAAAACTGCACTTTGTGATATTAATTTTTCAGTCAACGATGGGGAAATATTAGGTTTTTTAGGTCCAAATGGAGCTGGTAAATCGACAACAATGAACATTATAACTGGCTATATTTCATCTACGACTGGAACTATAACAGTTGATGGGGATGAAATAATGGAAAACCCGATAGCTGTTAAAAGTAAAATAGGTTATTTGCCAGAGCAGCCTCCGCTTTACTCGGAAATGACAGTAAAATCATATTTAAGTTTTATATATGATTTAAAAAAAATAAAACTAAGTAAAGAAGAGCATATAAAAGAGATTTGTAAGCTTGTTAACATAAATGATGTATATGAAAGGATTATTAAAAACCTATCAAAAGGGTATAAGCAAAGAGTGGGACTTGCCGCAGCTTTACTAGGACATCCAAAGCTTCTTATTTTGGATGAGCCTACAGTCGGTCTTGACCCTAATCAAATAATTGAAATAAGAAATCTTATAAAGTCTTTAGGTAAAAAATATACTATTATACTTTCATCACATGTTTTGCCAGAGATCCAGTCAATTTGCGATAGGGTTATAGTAATTAATAAAGGAAAGATTGTAGCTGATGATACTACTGATAATTTATCTAGTGGCCTTTCGGCAGAAAACAGGCTATTTTTGTGCATAGAAGGGGATAGCGAAAAAATACTTTCTAGTCTTAAGAAGATAAAAGGTGTTTCTAACGTTACTTTAGGAAAAGACAAAGGTGATAATTGTACGGAGTATATAGTAGAGTATAGTAAAAACCAAGATATAAGAAAAACTGTTTTTTCTAATATGTCAAAATTAGAGTGCCCAATAGTTTCTATGAGCAATGAAAATTTATCCCTTGAAGATATTTTTAGAAAGTTAACAAGCAAAACAAATGAAGAAGAAAATGTAGATAAGGCCAAGTCTAAAACCCAAGCACAAAATAAAAGTAAAAAGACTAAAAACGTTAAAAATAGAAAAAATAGTAAAAAATCTGGAGGAGAAAAATAATGTTAGCTATAATGAAACGTGAAATATCATCATATTTTTCATCGGCAATTGGATACATAATTTTAGCGGCATTTTATGTTTTTGGTGGGTTATATTTTTATATGACTTCGCTTTTAGCTAATAATACAAGTTTAGCTGATACATTTGGTAATTTGTTTGTTATATTAATTTTTATGATTCCCGTTTTAACAATGAGACTTTTTAGCGAAGAAAAGAAACAAAAAACCGATCAAGCATTATTAACAGCTCCTGTTAGCCTTTTATCTATAGCTTTGGGTAAATATTTTGCAGCACTTATAATGTACTTAATTTGCATAGCAATTACTTTAGTTTACGCTATAGTTATATCATTTTTTAATGCGCCTTCTTGGGTTACAGTTCTGACAAACTTTTTGGGTATTTTCTTATTGGGCGCAGCGCTAATTGCTATTGGAATGTTTTTATCTTCAATTACGGAAAATCAGATAATAGCAGCAATAAGTGGAATAGTTATAGGAATATTTATATTTATGATAGATGCAATTGCAAGTGCTATATCGATACCGTTTGTAAACACTGTTTTAAAAAAGATATCATTTATGTCACATTATAATAACTTTACTTTGGGTATACTGAGTCTTGCAGATGTAGTATTTTTTATCAGTGTATGTGTTTTATTTGTTTTTTTAACAATACGTGTGTTTGAAAAGAAAAGATGGAGCTAGAAAGGAGTAAGTGTTATGAAAAAATATAAAGATATGTTTTCAAAATTTCAAACCAGGGAATTTAAAGTTGGCAGTATAGCTACAGCAATAACTGTGGTAGTAGTAGCAGCGATTATAGTTTTAAATTTAATAGTGGGACAACTGACAGATAAATTTAGCCTCCATATTGACCTTACTCAAAATAAAATTTTTTCTTTAACAGAACCATCTATTAATTTTATAAAAAATCTTAATAAAGATGTTGAAATAGTAATCTTAAGCGATGAAAGCGCATTTAGCCAAGCAAATGCATATTTTTCACAAGCTAATTCTGTTTTAAAACAATATAATTTAAATTCAAGCAAAATAAAGCTTACATATATTGATCCTGTAAAAAACCCCACATATGTAAATAATTATGAAGGTGAAAATTTAACAGAGAGCAACATTATAGTTAAATGTGGAGATAAATATAAAATAGTCACTATGCACGACTTGTTTGATATACAAAGAAGCTACTATGGTAGCAATATAACAGGTTCTAAAGCAGAGCAAGAGATTACCTCTGCAATTTTATATGTTACAAGTGAAGATCAAATAAAAATAGTTATGCTAAAAGGCTATGGTGAGCAAGATTCAACCGCATTTGAAGAGATCTTAAAAAAGAATAACTTTAACGTACTAGAAGTATCTTTATTAACACAAGAGATTCCAGAAGACGCAAAGTTAGCTATAGTTTATGGGCCAGAAAGAGATTATGATGCATCGGCAATTGGAAAAATTGAAAAGTTTTTATCTAAGGAAGATAAAAATTTAGTTTATGCATTAAACCCAAGTCAAGCAAGTTCGCCAAATTTAAATGCTCTATTTTTAAAGTATAACATTAAGATTAAAGAAGGCATCGTATATGAAACAAATACGCAAAATATAGTTTCAAGTATATTTGAGCCAATTAATGAGTATGTAGATGAAGATTATAAAAGCAATGTAAAAAATTCAGATATACCGGTGCTTATGCCATTTGCTAAACCAATTGAACTTACTAGTGCTGAAAATACAACAACATTGTTGCAATTTTCTTCCTCAACAGGAGTATTCCCCAAAGGAGCAGATAAGAATTTTGATTTTAAAGGGCACATATCTGGACCAATTCCATCTGCAGTTTTATCAAAAAGCAAATCAGGGGAAGACAAAGCATCGAATGTAGTTGTTATTACTACATATGGAGCATTAAGTCAAGAATATTTATCATCTAATGCTCTTAATAACTCTACTTACTTTGTTAACATGATAAATAAAATGACTCAAAAAGAGGACATTGGCTTTACAATTGAATCTAAAAGGTTAGGTGGAGAAGAATTAGGAGTAAGCCTAGCAACAGCGAATACAATAGGAATAATCATGACTATGGTATTGCCAGTTGCAGTTTTAATAGTTGGTGTAATAGTTTTCCTCAAGAGAAAAAATATGTAAATTGGGGGATCATAAGATGAAGCAAAGAAAATATAATTTAATAATAGCGGTGATACTTCTGGTTCTTTTGCTTGCTATTTTCTTCGTGTTAATATCAATGCCGGCAGCTAAAGATGATAATGACATTCCGGACTCCCAAGTTCTAGAAAATATAATAGATATGAAGGATAAAAAGATTTCCCATATAACAGTTAAGAATCCTCTAGGATCGTATGAAATAGGTTTAAAAACAAAAGATGGTGAAGATGAATATTTACTGTTAGGAGAAGATGATAATAAAACTTCAAAGACTGCTACACAAACGTTGGTAGAGAGTATAATCAACTTAAAACCAGTGCAAATAGTGCAGGAAGAGGCTAAGAATTTATCTTTGTATGGTGTTGATAAGGGTCAAGCAACTCTTAAGGTTGATTTTGATAATAATGATACGATTGTTTTAAAGCTAGGCAATGATGCGCCGCTCTCCAAAGGAGCATACTTGGTTGTAAACGGAGAAGTGAAAGTTTATTTAATAAATATGACTGATAAAGAAATATTTTTAAATGAAAAAGATTTTTATAAAAACCAGGAATAGTTAAGTTCCAAATTGGGCATAGACATAGTTTTTCTTTATATATTAGTATATTTTTTTAGAAATTACCAATAAAAGTCAGCTGTGAACTTGACTAAAGCAGTGTTTTTGTGTATAATTTAATAAGGAGACCTATTTTAAAAAGATTAGGGGGATTCTATGTGAATTTGCAAGAGTTTAAACTGCGCAAACCTGATTTTGTAAAAGCTGCAAAAAATTGTAAAGATGAATCTGAATTTACAAAGTTATCAGAGAAATATGGAATAAGATTTGGAAATGGCTGCTTTGAAAAAGCTTATGAATTATTTTGTGGGCAGAGCAATGGAGAAATATCAGATGATTCCCTTTTAAATGTTTCTGGCGGTGTGGATTTTAACATAGCGGAATTAGGGCTAGGCTACGGAAAAGACACTTTTATATTTACAGAAAAATAAAAAGAGAGCTCCTTAAGGAGCTCTCTTTTTTTACATAGCTTTTATTACTCCACAAGCAATTTTTATCCCCGAATTACCTGCAGGTTGGCTTCTAAAATCATCAGGACTTTGATGAATAATAAGAGTTTTTCCTATAATTTCAGCAGGAGTAAATCTATTTGTATATACTACCATGAAAGAATACCCATTATTTGAAAAAAGTACAGGGAGGTCTCCGAAATGATAAGGATGGACTGTAGAATTAGGATTGTAGTGACCGCCAGCTTTCGAAAAGGCATCTTGGCCACTAGTGGGTTCACAGGTGTTTCCTGAATGTATATGAAGCCCAAATGGCCCGATTTGAGGGCTCGTAGAAGTCGCCGGAGAAAATTCTGGTAGCCCATTTGCTTCAATAGCTACTAGTGTTCCGTTATTATTAGAAGGATAAAAATAAGCTTTTGCTGTTAACTTTGGTGCAAGACCGCTACCTTTTAAAATGGCATATGCAGAAGGGCTAGAAGATAAGTCTGATAAGATTGATAAGTTGTCTTTATACATAATTATCACCTGTATTTAAATTTTAATATCCCTTTATCATATGAAAAGAACAATAATTGATGTGCAACTTTTTAAGTTCTGATTATTTTTTTGAACCAATTTATGTCGTTTTTTTGTATTGTGCCCGAGAGCATTAGTGATACAACATATAATATGATGCTAAAAGTTATTTCAAAGATAACTCTTGAAAATATAGAATTAATTGGATAATTGGATACTATTAACATCATAAAAACAGTTGAGGCAGCAGAACAAATAAAAGGTTTAAGGATCCAATCCATTAAATCAAGTTTAAGTTCTGTAACTTTAAGTAATCTTGCAATGCTCAATGTTGAATTTAAAATAGTGCTTGTAAATATCATTATTATAAGACCGTTTATGCCTATAATTGGCAGTAATGTAAATATTAAAATTACTCTTACAACAGAATCAATAATATTATAGGACAAGTAGTGTAGCTGTTGATTTAATCCTTTAAGCATACCATCCACTACTTTATCTAAATACATAAGAGGAACCAAGGGAGCTAGCAAACTTAAATAAGTTCCGCATTCAGAACTTGAATATATGCAAAGCCCTAAATCTTTAGAGAAGAATATAAAAATGTTCATTGTCATTATTGAAAAAAGTAAAGTTATTTTTAAAACTCGTGCCGTCATATAACTGATATTTTTTTTATGATTTACAGCATTTGCTTCAGACATTTCAGGGATTAACAACATTGAAAATGATACTAGAAATAGGGTTGGAAAGGTAATAATTGGAGACACCATACCTATTATCATTCCGTATGTAGATAGTGCCTTAGTGCTTGAAGCCCCGTAACGTTTAAGCCCTGACGGGATTAATATATTTTCTATGGTACTAAGGCCCGCTCTTAAGGAAGCACTAGCAGTTAGAGGTAAGAATATAAGAATTATTTTTGAGGATAGTCGTTCTTTAATGGGAGAAGTTATTTTAAACTTTTTAACATCTTTTTTATATAGTACATACGAATATATGCAAGATAAAAATTCTGATATCGTAGTGCCGATAACGATAGAAGCAAGAGCATATTCAAGGCCAAGTGGCGCTAGTTTACCAATTAAAATTATAAATATTAAAATTTCAATTACTTGTTCAAAGAGTTGTTCGCTTGCTGTTTGAATTACTTGTCTAACAGCATAAAAGTATCCTCTAAAACAAGATGATATTGCAACAAATGGTAAACCGGGTGCAAGAATTTTTATAGATAATATAGAACGACTATCTTTTAATATATTTGTGCCGATTTGGTTGGCAAACACAAACATTATTCCACCTGCAATTACACTTATGAAAATGCCTAAAGACATACACTTGACAATTACGCTTTTGGCTTTTTCATATTGTTCTTTTACGATAAAATCAGTTACAAGCCTTGTTACAGTTAAGCTAATACCAGTGGTTGAAAAAGTAGCAGCAAAGAAATATATAGATATGACTAGTTGATAAAGACCAATTCCTTCAGCGCCAACTTTGTTGGACATGTATATTCTGAAAAACATCCCTATTGTCATATTTATAAGTGATGCACTTGTTAAAAGCAAAGCATTCATCATAAAAGTTTTCTTTTTCATAAATTATTTAACACTCCATTTCCTTGTTAGATGTATATGCTGCCCCGTTTTTTATTATGTTCTGGTAATTATCGTGAAAATATGTTAAAATTAATATTGGGGGGACATGGAGGATCAATTATGGAATTTAAAAAAATTTTTAAGATAATGAATGAGTCGTTTCAAAATAATGAAATGAGAACTTATGAAAGTCAAAGGAAGTTATTAAAAAATGAAAACTACCGTATGTATACGGAATATGACGATAACGATGGTGTGATTGGATTTTTAGCATACTGGAGTTTAAAAAGTTGTATATTTTTTGAACATTTAGCAATATCTAAAAATCAAAGAGGAAAAGGAATAGGAACCAAAATCATTTTAAAACATATAAAAAATGCTGAAAAACCAGTGTTCTTAGAGGTGCATCCTCCAGTTACTGCTTTAGCAAAAAGAAGAATAAATCTTTATAAAAGATTAGGGTTTAACTTAAATCATTTCTATTATGAACAACCCGCTTTAAGAGAAAATGAGTCTTCTCAGCAGTTAATGATAATGAGTTATCCAAAATCCATATCTGAGACTGATTTTAATAAATATAAAAACGAAATTTATAATAACGTATACAATGTTAAACCTTGTTAGAATTTTATAAGGAGACCTAATTATGAATGATTATATTATTTTTACTGATTCAACGTGCGATTTAGAAGATAAACATATAAATGATTTAGGAGTGCATGTAATAAAGCTTAAGTTTATATTTGAAGGTAAAACTTATAACGACGGGACGGGAATTTCATATAAGGAATTTTATGACTTATTAAGAGACAAGAAAAATGTAACAACGAGTCAAATAAACACAAGTACCTTTGTTGA
>CAQZPH010000004.1:0-36285 GCA_948933715.1 uncultured Eubacteriales bacterium
ATATAAAATAAGAAGTGTAATTATATTTTTGAGCTATTATATATTTTTAATATTTTTAACAAGGTTTAATGTTAGTTTAGGTATATTTATTTTTGTAGTCATATCTTTAGTTATTGTTACAATGGTAGTTGAAATAATAAAACAGAGGTTAGAAAATTATGAAAAGAAATGTTTCCAAAGCAATGATCAAAATAACAAATTTGGCTTATAATGTGGCAAAGTTAGCAGCTAATTCGTCATCTTGGTGGGGATTTTACCAACCTAAAGAACCACCAGAATTAAAACAAGCAAATGAAAGTAAACTTAAAAATTAAGAAAATTAATTTTAATTGGCATAATATAGCGCCTTGACAGTATTGGTTATGTTAAGATATAATCAGAACTAACAAGGGGAATTTAATTTTAGGAGAGAGGTTTATTATGGGGAAGCGTGTACACAACAAAATTAAATTAAATAATATTTATAAAAATTGTCTCCATTTTTTATCTCACCAATATAAAAAAAATTCTCCTGCATCCTACAGTATACAAGATTTATATGATACAACAAATATAAAAAATGGTATAGTTTTAAATGAAGTTGCATCATTAGTTTATGGTTCAAAAAGCCTTTCAATTATTGCGGATAACTGTTTTTTTGATCTTTGTAGAGAGTTTTTGGTGCATATTAATTCATTTGGACTTGATACTTTTTTATATGATTCAGATGTTGACCGTGAAATTAAAAAATCGGATATAGTGTTTGTTTTGACTTTAAATGAAAACAATCACGAGGAATTACTTAATATGTTAAATGAATGTAACGTAAAAGTAGTTGATATTATTTCTGAAAATAATAAAGAAAAGAAAAGTAAATCTGATTTTACTTTGTATTATTTAGATGATTTAAATTTTGATCAAGTATTATGTGTAGATGCGACCTTAAATTGTGTAGGTATAAATGTTTCTGTTAAATTTAATAATATGTAATTCGCTGTTGAAATGAGGAGATTCATTGATAAAAGTAAAAGAAGCGATTATAGTTGAGGGCCGATATGATAGAATAAAATTATCCCAGTTAATTAATGGGTTAATAATTGATGTAGGCGGATTTAGAATCTTTAAAGATAAGAAAAAAATAGATCTTATTAGAACGCTTGCAGAGAAAAACGGCGTTTTGGTTTTAACTGATAGTGATCATGCAGGCTTTATGATAAGAAACTATATAACCGGATCTGTGCAAAAAGGGACAGTGAAGCATGCTTATATTCCGGATATATATGGAAAAGAGAAGAGAAAAAATAAATTTTCTAAAGAGGGAAAACTAGGTGTAGAAGGTATTCCGGATAATGTGCTTGAAGATATTATAAAAAATGCCTCGTCTATATCTCAAAGTGACAATTTAAACATAAAGAAAATTACAAAGTTAGATTTTTATGTAGATGGATTAACAGGAAGAGATAACAGTAGCCAGAAAAGGAAAAGCCTTTTAAAATGCTTATCTTTGCCGGAACATTTATCTCAGAACTCATTAATAAATGTTCTTAACACGATAATAACTTATGAACAATATCGTGAGGTTATTAAAAAGATATAATAACTTATAAATTCATTTTGGAGGACAAAAATGGAGAACTTTGATAATTTATGTAAAAGATGCATGAACGACAAGGGCGAAGCGAAAAAGTGCCCTTTTTGTGGATATATTGAGGATAAAGAAAAGACTTTAGAAGGTATAAAACAAAAATTAGTTTTACAGGATAAATATATAGTTGGTAATAAACTTTCTGAGAATTCAGAATATATTAGTTACATAGGTTACGATACAAAAAATAAATCTAGAATCCATATAAGAGAATTTTTCCCTGTTGATATATGTGTTAGATGCGATGATTATAGTGTTAAAGCTCAAAAAGGCTGTGAGGGAAAATATGAAAATTTAAAAAAAGACTTTTTAGACTATTTTAGAGCACTTGCAAAGGTAAGAGATATTGATGCAATGGTGTCTGTTTATGATATTTTTACTCAATGCGGAACAGCTTATATTATTTCAGAAATAATAGATGGTATATCTCTTGAGAAGTTAATTAAAAAAAACGAGTCACCACTGAGCTGGGATATAGCTAAAGTTTTGTTTATGCCAGTTTTATCTGCACTTGCTAAGTTGAGTCGGGCGGGGATAAAACATCTTGCAATAAGTCCGGAAACGCTTATAATTGGTAGGGACGGAAAAATGCATATCTCTGGTTTTGCTACCGCTAACCTTAGACAATATGGTATGTTTTCTCAGTGCGAATTATATGATGGTTTTGCAGCACCGGAACAATATGCTAAAGATGGTAAATTGACTGAAGCTACAGATATTTATGGATTTACAGCATCATTGTTTTTTGCGTTAGTGGGGTTTGCGCCTAAAAATTCTATAGAAAGAAACACAGATTATAGAATATTGATTCCTATTAAAACGCTTAAAAATGTGCCTCCTCATGTGGTGTCGGCTCTTGTTAATGGGCTAAATATTGATTATCAACAAAGAACACAATCCTTTGAAAATTTAAGAGATGAACTTACTGAAACTTCAGCTAAATATATAAAAGAGCATGATAACGAAAAGTCTGATATTTTAGAGGAAAAAATAAATAAAAAAAGTAATGTAAAATGGATTGCTTGCTCATCGTTTGTCGTAGTGATATTATTATTTGGTTTATTTTTTGGTTTTTTAAATTTTAACCACCCCCAAAGCAATCAGACAAATGATGTTTCTTTGAGGGAATCAAATATATCTGAAAATATCATTGTTCCTGATTTAGTAGGGCAAGATTTTGATAAGATTAAAGAAATTGCTAGCGAAAATAATGATTATGAAGTATTTTTATCAGAAAAGGTTTTCGATGATAATGTTGAGGAAGGTAAGATAATTTCTCAAATACCACAATCAGGTGGATCAGTGAAAAAAGGTTCGAGTATTGTAGTGACTGTTAGCAATGGTTCTCAGTTTAGAGAATTACCTCCGGTTGAAAATTTATCATTATCATATGTATCCTCTTTGTTATCTAAACAAGGGTTTATACCGTCAAAGGTCGATGAATACAGTAATGAAATAGAACCTGGTAACGTAATTAAATATAAAGATCATACGCCGGGTGATAAATTAGAATATGGATCAACAGTTGTTATAGTACTTAGTAAGGGTCAGCCATAAAAATAAGTTTTATAAGATTGAGTGTATACAAAAATATTATACTAAAAGTATTATTAATGATAGCAAAAGAAAAGGCAACTTCATAATGAAGTTGCCTTTTCACTATTTTTATAATTCTGTTTATTTTATTTTTGAATTGATTGATTTTTCACTAGCTTGAATTAAATTATATAAGGAAGAAGCATGTAAAGGGTAGTTTTCTGATATTTTTGATGGAGAAAGCGAAAGCTTCTTTATATCATTAGATTTATTTTCTTTGTATCTAGTGGTGTTACTTATGTTATTTTTTATGTCTAGTTCAGTTAAACATAGCGAAGCGTTTGAATAAGCTTTATAAGCATTACTAGAAATGCTAAATAAACCTTGAGGGTTTTTAGGATTTGCTGAGTATATAAATCTAAATGCGTTATATATGCATATCATTATATATGTAGAAATGCTTTCAGTAAGGTTTTTATTATTGCTTTTATTAAGTAAATCAAATATAATATTTATTGAATTAAATATCAATTTTTTATTTAATGTAGGCAAAACGCTACCTTTAAAAGTGTTATCTTTATAAAGAGTTGAATCAGGGATATCGTCAATTGTGAGCTTTGTACCGTCTTTATTAGGAGTTTTCCCAAGAAGGTAATCGCATGATACATCATAGTAATTTGAAAGCTTAATTATAAATTCAAGACCGCATTCGCGGATCCCTTTTTCATAGTGGGATAATAGCGCTTGAGAGATGCATAAGTCAGCAGCGGCTTGCTTTTGACTAAGACCTCTTTCTTTTCGAAGTAGTGTTATGATTCTGGAAAAATCTTTGTTCATTAGGTGCCCCCTATAAGCTGAGTTGTTTAGTAGATATAATTAACGACGGGTAAATTATATAATATTCTAAACTTTTTGTAAATACATTTTTTGATAATATTATGTTAATAAGGAGATTTTTAGTATGAAAACTCATCAAATACACCTTGTTCGTCATGGATTAACAAATGAAAACCTAAACGGACAATATATTGGAGCAAGTGATGTTCCTTTATCTAATGAGGGAATAAATCGGCTAAAAAATTTGAAAAAGGATTTTACATATCCCAAAGCAAATAAGATATATTGTAGCCCATTAATGCGTTGCAGGAAAACCGCTGAATTGTTGTATCCAGAATCTGAGATTATTAATGTTGAGGGATTAGCTGAATGTAATTTTGGGGAATGGGAAGGTAAAACCGCTAGCGACTTAAAAGACAACGAAAAATTTATGCAATGGCTTAGCAATTCAAATGACGTATCTCCTGAAGGTGGAGAAAGCATGAAGAACTTTACGACACGTGTTTTAACAACATTTGAAAAACTTACTGAGGATATTATAAGGAATAATTATAAAGATACAGTTGTTGTTACACACGGTGGTGTAATTATGACCATCTTAGCAGCATATGGGTTACCAAGGGCAAAGTTTTATGATTGGGTTGTTAATAATGGTTGTGGATACTCATTAAGGATAATGCCTAGCCTTTGGATGCGCCAAAAAGTTGGGGAAGTTTACTCGAAGGTTCCCTATGATATGACAAGAGAGAATAATGAAGAATCTATATATATTTTAGATTTAGTTAGAGAAGCTTCCGATAGAGCATATGGAGAGAATGAGGAAAAGTAGATTAAAAAAAGAATGGTAGAACACTTATATTAGTGTTCTACATAGTCACATGTTTTTAGACTTAAATATATCATAAAACCACGCATTTAAATTATATGCGTGGCTTTTTAATTTTTATTTATGTTAATACAGAAATTCTCAGCTGGTGGACACAAAGGGGCTTAAACCCCTGATCTCTTGCGTGTGAAGGGAACGCTCTGACCAGCTGAGCTATGCATCCGTTTTTATTTTGATAAAACAAAAGCCCTTATTACAATAGGGCTAAAAAATTACTTTATGGTGACCCGGACGGGAATCGAACCCGTGTTACCGCCGTGAAAGGGCGGTGTCTTAACCGCTTGACCACCGGGCCATATTTTATATAATGGTAGCGGTAATTGGATTTGAACCAATGACACTCCGGGTATGAACCGAATGCTCTAGCCAACTGAGCTATACCGCCACATGTCGTCATTTGTCTAAGCAGTGAACGCATTTAATTATATTATATAAAAACAGTATTGTCAACACTTTACGTAAAATTTTTTAAAGTTTTACTTTATAGTTTATTAGAGCCCCAGTTGTCAATGTTAGAACGTTGCATTGCACCTATTATTTTTTTTCTAAGATGAGGATATTTTTTTTCTATGCTAAAAAGCAGTTCTTTTGTATTTTGGCGTTCGGTATTGCCGTTTGCCGGGCAAGAGCTTTTTATTATGGGGAGCTTATTTTGTTTTACAGCGGATATAATTTTGTTTTCTTCACAAAAAATGAGTGGCCGTATCATATAAATATCTTTCCGTGATAAATAAGATATAGGTGAAAAACACCCAATATGACCGCAGTTTAGAAGGTTCATAAGAAAAGTTTCAGCAGCATCTTCAAAATTATGACCCAGGGCAATTTTATTACAACCTAATTCTTTAGCCATGTTATTAAGCATACCTTTACGCATTCTAGAACAAAGACTACATGGATTTTTTTCTTCGCGATCAGTAAAAATTAGGTTTCCAAGTTGGCTGCGGTGAATTGTATATTTTATGTTTAAAGTTTTACATAACTTTTCTATCTCAGAATAATCTGTTTCTTTACCGTTAAAACAAGGATCAACAGTAATTGCAACTAATTCAAAATTTTTAGGATAATAGTTTTGAATTTGGGAAAGTACGTATAAAAGGAATACGGAATCTTTACCACCTGAGACACATATGGCAATTTTATCATTATTATTTATCATATTATATGTGTCGATTGCAGCTCTAGCCTGCCCGACCAAGTTTGACATAAAAAAACGCTCCTTAATATTCTTAAATAAATTATAACATATTTTTGCTTTTAGTTGAATATCATAATTTTTGTATATTTTTAGATATTTATTAATTTAATTTATCATAATTATTTCTTTTATTAATGAGTTGATAGTAAAATGTATATTTTTAGGTTACTGAGGGTAATTTTTATTATATATGCATAAAATAGTACAGTTTCATTTGTGTAATATTTAGTTTTTCATATAAACATAATAAACAATATTTTAATATTTTCTATGAAAAAAAAATATATAAGTTCTTGCTTTTTTAAGTGAAATATATTATAATGAAAGCAAATAAGTGGTGAAAGGTGGGGTAAAGTAGAGCTAAGTGGTTTTTATATGCTCGGCTTTATCTTTTGGGGTGAGCGTTATGTTGATAGGTGAATACCAACATAATATTGATACCAAAGGTAGAGTTGCGGTTCCGTCAAAGTTCCGCGACGACTTAGGTGTGCTCTTTTATATAACCAAAGGCCTTGACAATTGCTTATTTGTTTTGCCACAAGAAGAATGGAATAAACTTGTTGAAAAAGTAAAGGCGTTGCCTATTTCAAAAGCTAGAGCTTTACAGAGGTTTTTCTTTTCGGGTGCTGCTGAGGTTATGCCGGACAAGCAGGGAAGAATTTTAATTCCTCAACAGTTAAGGGACCATGCCGGGCTTAATAAAGAAATAACATTTATAGGAACTTCTAGTAGAGTGGAAATTTGGGATAGCAAGAAATGGACAGAGTTTAATAAAGATTTGACTCAAGAGAGTGTTGCAGAAGCTATGGACATGCTAGGGTTATAGACAAAGGAAGGAATATAGTAAATGGAGTTTTCACATATACCAGTTTTGCTCTCGGAAGCAATAGAAGCACTCGATATAAAAGAGTCGGGAGTCTATATAGATGGAACAGCAGGTGGAGGCGGCCATTCTGAGGCAATTTTAAAAAAACTTATAACTGGGAAATTGATATCTATTGATCAAGACCCAGATGCAATAGAAGTATTAAAAGAAAGATTATCTACATATAAAAATTGGATATTAGTTAAAGGTAATTTTTCAAATATGGATGAAATTGCAAAAGGTTTATCTATAGATAGTGTTGATGGAATCCTTTTAGATATTGGAGTATCATCGCATCAATTTGATACGCCAGAAAGAGGTTTTTCTTATCACTATGATTCACCTCTTGATATGCGTATGAATCAAAATGGAATTAGCGCTGCAGATTTAGTTAATAACCTTTCCTTAAAAGAGTTAACTAAGATTATTAGCTTATATGGAGAAGAAAAGTTTGCTAAAAGTATAGCTCTTGCAATCGCGAAAGAAAGAGAAATTTTAAAAATCGAAACTACAGGTAGATTAGCTGAGATTATAAAATCAGCTGTGCCAGCAAAGGTTAGGCGAGAAGGTGGACATCCAGCGCGGAAAACTTTTCAGGCGTTGAGAATCGCAGTAAATAATGAACTTGATGTATTGTCAAAAGGTCTTGATGCTGCTTTTTCTATATTAAAGTCGGATGGAAGATTAGCTGTTATTACTTTTCATTCGCTCGAAGATAGGATAGTTAAAAAGAAAATGGCTAGTTGGTGTGAAGGATGCACTTGTCCTCCGGACTTTCCTGTATGTGTATGCAATAAACAGCCAAGAGCTAAGTTGATAAATAAAAAAGTTATAGAAGCCACGCGGGAAGAATTAGAAAAAAACCCAAGAAGTAGAAGTGCTAAGCTTAGAATATGTATGAAATTATAGTGTATGAAGGGAGTTGATAATATGACTTTAGGAGAAAGAAATACGGCTTATGATATATCTTTATTTCAAGAACATAAAGTTGATGATAACAGTGTAAATAATGTATTAAAGTTACCTAAAAAGAAGAGGGCTACTAATGCAAAGAAGAAAATTGGTATTATGCATGGTATATTTTTGTCTTTAACTTTTTCACTTAGCGTCATTATTGTCGGAACAATGATATTTAATCAAGTTCAACTCACCGAAATTACTGATAAAACTAATCAAATGACTAAGCAACTAGAAGAAAGCCGCAGTGAAAACACTAGATTACAAATGAAGGTTAATGAAAAGCTCTCTCCAGAAGTTGTTGAGAGATATGCTAAAAGTAAGCTTTTAATGGAGAAAATTAATCCTTGTCAGATTGAATATTTTAATCTTTCTACAGGAGATAAAGTTGAAGTTACCCAAAGTAACGAGAAAACAGTTATAGATAAATTTTTAGCCCTTGTGGGAATAAGATAAATTTTAACTAAATAGATATTAATGATAGAGAGTTAAGATACACTAGTCTTGACTCTCATGATGTTTATGGAGGAACAAAATTATGGCAAGGGGAACCACAATTAGAATGTGGCGCAGGTCGCTTTTTGTATTGGTTGCACTTATTGTTATTGGTTTTGGAGTGATAATTTTTAGGTTGGCAAAATTACAATTGGTGCAAGGAGAAACTTTGCAACAAATGGCTACAGAACAACAACTTAAAGATACTAAAATAAATGCACAAAGAGGAACCATTTATGATTGTAATATGAAACCTTTGGCACAAAGTGCCACAGTTTGGACTGTAGTTTTAGAGTCAGCTTATTTAAAAAATGATGAGGTAAGAGAAAAAGTAGCTGACGGATTATCTGGTATACTTGACATGGACAAAAATGAGATCCTTGAAAAAGCCAAAAAAAAGTCTTTTTATACTATAGTTAAAAGAAAAGTTGAAAGTGACATAAAAGATAAAATTATAGCTTTTCAAAAGGAAAATAAGTTAAGTACTGGTATAAGACTAGTGGAAGACTATAAACGCTATTATCCTTATGGAGATTTTGCTTCGTGTGTTATAGGTTTTACAGGTACAGATAGTCAAGGGCTTTCAGGTCTTGAAAGTTACTATAATGAATATCTAACAGGTCAAGCAGGAAGATTAGTAACTGCAAGAAATGCAATTGGTACAGACATGCCCTTTGATTATGAAAAAATGGTTCCCGCACAAAATGGTAATAGTTTGATTTTATGCATAGATGAGGTTATTCAGCATTTCTTAGAAAAAGGCCTTGAAGAAGGAATAGCTAATAATAAAGTTATGAATAGGGCCGGTGCTATTATGATGGATGTTAATACCGGTGCTATATTAGGAATGGCAGTTAAAGGTGGTTATGATCTTAATAATCCATTTGAGATTGCTGATAAAGCAGTAAAAGATCAAATAGATGCATTACCTAAAGAAGAACGCTCTAAAGCAAAAGCTAGAGCCTTAGAAGCACAGTGGAGAAATAAAATCGTAAATGATACATATATGCCGGGTTCTGTATATAAACAGGTAACTACGGCTATGGCTTTTGAAGAAAATTTAATAAATGAAAACAGTAACTTTAATTGTGGGGGAAGCTATGTACCATTTAATGGAGCACGGGCTATAAAATGCCATAAACATGGTGGCCATGGAAGCCAAATTTTTGAACGAGCTTTTTGTAATTCATGTAATCCAGCTTTTATTCAAATTGGTCAGCTAATAGGCCCTGAAAGATTTTATAAATATTACCATGCCTTTGGGTTTACTGAAAAAACAGGAATAGATTTACCTGGCGAAGCAAATGGAATATTCTTTAGTAAAGATGGAAGTATGGGTCCTATGGACCTAGCTGTTGCATCTTTTGGACAAAATTTTAGCATTACTCCACTCCAAATGGTAACAGCGGCAGCTGCTATAGCTAACGGTGGGCATCTTGTGCAACCACATATTGTTAAAAAAATTGTTGATAGCGATGGAAATATTGTGAAAAGCTTTGATAGAATAGAAAAAAGGCAAGTTATTTCAGAACAGACTTCAAAGAGGATTTGTAAACTACTTATGCAAAATGCCATAGATGGTGGAGCGAAAAACGGATATGTTCCGGGATACAGAATTGGAGGAAAAACAGGGACCTCCCAAAAAATAGGTAACAGCGGACCTGGTGGAATGGATTATATAGCTTCTTTTTGCGGAATTGCACCAGCTGATAATCCGCAAGTGGTTTTACTAATTTATTATGATACACCAAAAGGACCAAGTTATTATGGTGCAGCTGTTGCAGCGCCAACGTTTGCTAAAGTTATGCAGGACGCATTACCATACCTTGGAATAGAACGAAAATATACGGATGAAGAAGTTGCTAAACTTGATATACAGGTACCTTTCTTTGTTGGCTCATCGGTTGCACAAGCAAAAAATCAAGCTATAAGTTTACAACTAAACCCAGTTGTATATGGATCTGGAGATACAGTAGTATCGCAGATACCAGGAGTTTCAACAAAAATGCCTAGAGGTGGAACAATAGTATTATACACAGACATGGATAGTGCAAGTAAAAAAGCAGTTGTTCCCCAATTTGTAGGGCTTACTTTATCTGAAGCTAATAAAGAGGCTTCTGCAGCAGGCCTTAATATAACCATAAAGGGTGCCTCCTTATCAAATTCGGGAGTGGTATGCGTTAAACAAAGTATAGCAGCTGGTACACAGGTAAGCCCTGGAACAGTTGTAACGATATCATTCTCTCAAAAGAAGGCAGAACAAACTGATTAACTATTGATAGTATTTTTATATGAAAAATTATAGATATGTGGTATAATTGTAAAAAGTTAATGAAAATTAAATTATATCAATTTTAAAACTTGATATAAGAGAGGTGTAAAGACATTATGGCAAGTGTTTGGGTGTTGATAATAGCTCTAGTTTCATTTTTTATAACTTGGCTTTTAGGGAAAAAAGCTATACCATATCTTCATAAATTGAAGTATGGCCAGACTATACTTGAAATAGGACCATCTTGGCATAAAAATAAACAAGGTACACCCACTATGGGAGGTATAATATTTATTATAGGGATATATATATCAATAATAGTTTGCATGCCTATCTACTACCTTTTTGTAGTTAATAACAATATGCAATATCATGAACCTCCATTTATGGTATTAAAAATTATAGCAGGGCTTTTAATGGCTGTGGCTTATGGTGCCATTGGTTTTTTAGATGACTATGTTAAAATAGTAAAAAAACGTAATTTAGGTTTAACAGCTCTACAAAAATTAATTTTGCAATTTCTTGTTGTAGGATCATATCTGTTGTCTTTATATTTTGCTGAAGTTACCTATGGTGGAACTAATGAAACTTCTACTTTAATCCCCTTTTTTGGTAGAGTGGATTTTGGCATTTTTTATTGGCCACTTGCTGCAATTTTAATCGTAGGTATGGTAAACGCGGTTAATTTAACAGACGGTATTGATGGGCTTAGCACTTCTGTTACCTTTTTTGTTTCGGTATTTTTTATGTTAATAGCAGGATTTTTAAGCATGCATAGTCTTAGTATTATAAGCGGAGCTTTAATTGGAGGCTGTTTTGGCTTTCTGATTTATAATATGCATCCAGCAAAGATTTTTATGGGAGACACGGGGTCATTGTTTTTAGGTGGATTTATATGTGCCATAGCATTTACAATGGATATACCTGTGTTATTGCCGATTATTGGGATAATATATATTGCTGAAATGTTGTCTGTTATTATACAAGTAGGTTATTTTAAACTGACCCACGGAAAAAGATTATTTAAAATGAGTCCATTGCATCATCATTTTGAAATGTGTGGATGGAGTGAAATGAAACTTTGTATAGTTTTTGATACAGTTACAATTATTTTTGGGGTATTATCTGTTATATCTGTGATGTATTTGCTTTAGATAGTTTTAATTAGATCAAATTAAGGAGGGGAAAGTTTGAACAGAAATTACAATAATAAGAGCATTAAAGCAAAAAAAAGAAAAACTATCAACATTAAAAGACGCGATAAATCAAGAAACAAATCTGATGCTAAAAGCAAGTTTTCTATTGGTAAAAGATTAACTCCCGTAAGAAAGAAATTAAAGTTTTTTTCTATGCGCTCAGGCCTTGATATGCCGTTCTTTTTTATCAATATGATTCTACTTGTAGTAGGGCTTATTATGTTGTTTTCTGCATCTTACCCCAACGCTTATTACTATAAACAAGGAGATAGCTATTACTTTATAAGAAGTCAGCTGATTTGGGCGACAATTGGTGTTGTAGCAATGATTGCCATATCTTATTTTGACTATCACCATTTACATAAGTTTGCAATTCCGATTCTTTTAATTTCTTTTGCTCTTTTGATTTTAGTGCTTTTTATGCCAGCTATAAATGGTGTTCACCGTTGGATACAGCTAGGGCCACTGGGCTTTCAGCCATCTGAAATTACAAAGTTTGCAATAGTTTTGTCTTTTTCTCATTTTATATCTATTAATTTTAAAAGAATGGGAACTTTTAAACATGGGATTTTACCCTATGGTATTATACTTGCTATAACGGCATTCTTATTATATCTTGAACCGCATATATCATGTTTAATTATTATAGTGCTACTATCGGGAGGCATGCTCTATATTGGCGGAGTAAAATTAAGGTGGTTTGGATTGGTTTTAGCAATTGCACTAGCAGCGGTTGGATATGTAGTTTTATTTACAGATAAACTTGGTTATGCAAATGGTCGTGTTCAAGGTTGGCTTGACCCTTTTACAAGCAATCCAAATGTTGATACTTGGCAAACTAAGCAAGGCCTTTATGCAATAGGATCAGGCGGACTTTTAGGTCTTGGCCTTGGGCAATCTCGTCAGAAGTACCTTTATATTCCAGAACCCCAAAACGATTTTATTTTTGCAGTTGTTTGTGAGGAATTAGGATTTATAGGAGCGCTGATGATTTTAATTTTATTTGCTATGCTTATCTGGAGAGGGATTATTATCTCGATGAGAGCTAAGGATAAGTTTGGGGCATTGCTAGGAATAGGGCTTACAGCGCAAGTTGGTTTGCAAGCGATTTTGAATATTTTTGTTGTTACTAACACTATACCAAACACCGGAATCAGTTTACCTTTTTTTAGTTATGGAGGAACTTCGCTGGTAATGCTTTTAGCTCAGATGGGAATTGTGCTATCAATTTCAAGAACTTCAAAACTTGAAAAAACGTAGAAAGAGGGTTGATTAATGAAGATTATTTTTGCCGGTGGTGGAACAGCAGGTCATATAAATCCGGCCCTGGCTGTAGCAGGTTATGTAAAAGAGCATATGCCTGATGCACAGATATTGTATGTTGGTGCTGTGGGGGGGATGGAAGAACGTCTTGTAAAACAGGCAGGATTTGATTTTCGTGGTATAAAAATTTCAGGGTTTAGCCGTCAACTCAGTATAAGTGGAATAAAAAAGAATATATTAACGGCAAAAAGAATATTAACCTCAAGCATAGAATCAAAAAATATAATTAATGAATTTAAACCTGATATATGTGTGGGAACTGGTGGGTATGTTAGTGGACCAATTTTAAGAAAAGCTGCCAAAATGGGTGTTCCAATTATAATACATGAGCAAAATGCATATCCCGGTGTTACAACGAAAATGCTTGCGCATAAGGCAACTTGGGTTATGCTGGCGGTTTCTCAAGCTAGGAAATATTTTGATGATAAGTGCAATATTATTATAACAGGGAATCCCATTAGAAAGGAAATAATTACAGCGTCTAAAAAAGAAGCACGTGAAAAGTTAAAGTTAGATGATAGACCTGTAATATTGTCCTTTGGTGGAAGTCTTGGTGCTCGAAAAATAAATGAAGCTATGATTGATTTGATTGCTGATACTGCTAAAACTGATGCTTTTCAGCATATTCACGCTTATGGTCAATATGGTCATTGGTTTTTACCGAGTCTTAAAGAAAAAGGTGTGACTCCTTTTGAGCACCCAAATCTTGATATAAGAGAATACATAAATGATATGCCCATTTGCCTTGCTGCAGCTGATTTGGTAATATGTAGAGCAGGTGCAATAACCTTAAGCGAAATACAGGCGCAGGGGAAAGCTGCAATATTAATACCTTCGCCAAATGTAGCTGAAAATCATCAATATCACAATGCTATGGCTCTTGTTAATAAAAATGCAGCAAGTATTATAGAAGAAAAAGATTTAACAGGAGAAGTTCTTATAAAAAAGACTAAAGAAATACTAAAAGACCCTACAGTCTTAAAGGAATACCAAGAAAATTCTCATTAAATGGCTATATGTGATGCTAACGAGAGAATATATTCTGTAATAAAGAAGATAGTGAGTTAGCTTATTCACAAAAGTGTCCCTTAAGGCATAATATAAAAAAAGTGAAACATCTGAATTTTATATGCCGGAAGGGTGGTCGTAATGGGAAGTATTTTAGTTGGGCATACTGATAGTTTGTTTGGAAATGTACCAATACAGGGTGCCAAAAATAGTGCGTTACCCATATTAGCAGCGACTATTCTTTGTACAGGGACTTGTATTGTTAATAACTGCCCTGACTTATCTGATGTTAATTCAACAGTAGATATACTTAAGGCTTTAGGTGCTAAGGTAAAAAAAGAGAAAAACTGTATAACTGTTGATTCAAGTAATATTAATAGTTATATAGTACCACAAGAAATGATGACTAAATTGAGATCCTCAATACTTTTTCTTGGTTCTGTTGTTTCAAGGATGGGAAAGGCCGAATTATATTTACCTGGTGGCTGTAAATTAGGACCAAGGCCAATAGACTGGCATTTAAAGGCACTTTCTGATATGGGACTTGAAATTTCATTACAAAATGATATGCTAAAATGTGAAACGTATGGTAAACTCAAAGGGACTCAAATACTGTTGCCCTTACCGAGCGTTGGTGCCACTGAGAATATTATTTTAGCAGCAGTTTTAGCAAGAGGAACTACAATTATAAAAAATGCAGCTAGAGAACCTGAAATATGCGATTTATGCAACTTTTTGTCGTCTTGTGGAGCTAGAATATTTGGTGCCGGAAGTAGTACTATTGAGATAATTGGTGTTGATGAATTATACGGAACAGAACATAATGTCATTCCCGATAGAATTGTTGCTGCTACTTTTATGTCTGCAACTGCGATTACAACTGGCAAAGTAACACTTTTAAATGTTGTTCCCAAGCATTTAAAGAGTATTTCAAAAGTTATAAAGAAAAGTGGCTGCATGATAAGCACCACACAAGACACTTTGACAATAGAATCTTCTGGTGAAATAAAGTCTGTTGGCAAAGTAATAACAGATCCGTACCCGGGTTTTCCAACGGATGCTCAGGCTCTAATTATGGCAATGTGTACTATTGCGAAGGGTAACTCGGAATTTGTTGAGAATATCTTTGAAAATAGATATAAGCACGTTGAAGAGCTTTTAAAGTTGGGTGCTGATATAAATGTAGTAGGAAAAAAAGCTATAGTAAACGGTGTAGAAAGTTTATATGGAAACCATCTAAAAGCGAAAGATTTAAGGGGAGCTGCAGCCTTAATTGTAGCTTCTTTAGCAGCTAAAGGCGAAACAATAATAGAAGGTTCTGAACATCTTGATAGAGGATACGAAAACTTTGAATTACATTTTAAAAATATTGGAGCGAATATTAAGAGGATTTAATAGCTTATGAGACAGACAAATAAAGATAAAAGTATAAAAAAAGAAAAAAACATTGTAAGTTCAGAGGTTAGAAAAAAGCATGGGTTTAAGAGAAGATCTTTAATAAACTACAAGCTCAGGCAGTTTTTAACTTATTTTACAATGTTTTTTGTGGTATCATTTTTATGTTTGTTAGCGTCATCTACGTTGCTTTTTAAGATAAATTTGATAGAAGTGCAAGGCGATGAGGTCTGTGATGCTCAGGCCTTAATAGAGAAAAGTGGAATAAAAACTGGAGACAATCTTTTCTTTATTAAAAAAGACGAGGTAAAGTCAAAGTTAGAAAAAGAAATACCTATTATAGAAGATGTTACAATAAAAAAGAGGATCCCAAGCAAAGTTATTATAAATATAAAAAAGGCTAATAAAATTTTTGACGTAGAATATGAAAATAATCATATTTATACTAATGAGAAAGGTAAAGTTTTAGAAGTATCAAGCGAACGTGATGATAATTTGATACTTCTGCGAGGTATTGGGGTTAAGTCTTTTTCTACAGGAGAGAAAATTTTGTATGTGGATGAGTCTATGTCTTCTAAAATATCAGAGATATTAAATCAGATGAATGCAAAAGAGTTAGACAAGATTAAAGGGATAGATTTTAGTGATGAACTGAATATTATGATTGATTATGACAAGAGAATAAAGATGAATTTTGGAATGTATGAAAGAATTGACTATAAAATAAGGACAGCAGCAGAACTTTTAAATAATAAAATAGGAAAAGGAGAAAGCGGAATTTTAGATCTTTCTGTTGTATCTAAAGAAAATCGGTCATATTTTACTCCTATTTATTAAAAAAATAAGTTAATTGCCGATTTCGTGTAAAATGTTGGTGAATAGGGCAAATTAATGTTAATTATTCGCAAAAAGAAATAAATTTTATTAAATATATTGAAATTTTTATAATAATATGTTAAATTTAATTTATAGGTATATTTTAAGAAAAGAATTGTCAATTAAAACATAAGAATTATAAATTGGGGGGAATACATATGCCATTTGAGTTGGAAAATGATTTTGATAATATAGTGCAAATTAAAGTAATAGGTGTTGGTGGGGGCGGAGGAAACGCCCTTGATCGAATGGTTATGGCTGGAGTGAAATGCGTGGAGTTTGTTTCTGTTAATACGGACAAGCAGGCATTGCAAAGGTCAAAGGCTACTCAGAAAATTCAAATAGGCGAAAAAATTACCCATGGTAAGGGTGCAGGTTCAAAACCAGAGATAGGCCAAAAGGCAGCAGACGAAAATAGAGAAGAAATAGCAAACGCCATTAGAGGAACAGATATGGTGTTTATAACAGCTGGTATGGGTGGAGGAACTGGTACTGGTGCAGCACCTGTAGTAGCACAAATAGCAAGAGAACTAGGCATACTTACAATAGGAATAGTTACTAAACCGTTTGCTTTTGAAGGTAAAAGAAGAATGGAACAAGCAGAAGCTGGAATAGCAAATTTAAGGGAACATGTTGATTCATTGGTAATTATACCGAATGAAAGATTAAAGTTCGCTAGTGAGCAAAGAATTACTTTGCTTAATGCTTTTTCAGTTGCAGATGATGTATTGCGTCAAGGTGTGCAAAGTATATCTGATCTTATTTTATTGCCAGGGCTTGTAAATCTAGACTTTGCTGATGTAACAGCAGTAATGAAAGATGCAGGATATGCACATATGGGTGTAGGAAGAGCTTCAGGCAAAGATAAGGCACAGGCTGCAGCAAATACTGCGATATCAAGCCCATTGTTAGAAACAGCTATAAATGGAGCTAAAGGAGTTATCATTAACATCACATCTTCACCAGACATTGGTCTTGATGAGATAGAGGTAGCTTCAACTATGATAGCTGAGCAAGCGGATCCAGAAGCCAACATTATTTGGGGTGCAGCTTTTGATGAAAATATGGAAGATGAAATAAGTGTTACTGTAATTGCTACAGGATTTTCCACCAAAAATATTTCAGAGTTTACACCTGCTACTAAATTGGCTTTTGAAGGGAATTTTAGTAGTGAAAGGGTCGTAGAACCACCCGCTCCTGTACCTGTGGTTCCCTCTATTGAACCTGAAAGAGAACCTGAACATGACAATGACGTAGTTGTTGCGGAAGTACAAGAAACAAATACACGGCCCGGACAAGCTACAAGTTATATTGATGATCAAGAAGAGGAAGACACTTTCTACGATATAATGTCTATTTTTAATAGAAAATAAATTATATAGTCTTAATAACCGTCCCTGGAACATAATGTGTGTTCCAGGGACGGTGTTTTGTTAACAAAAAGTTTAGCGCAGATTTTAAAAATTTTGTTACGAAATGAGATTTTGATCTTAGTGCTTTTAAAGAAGCAAACTCCGATTTTTCTAGTATATAATTATTTAGAATTATATAAATCCATTAATCGGAGGAGATTTCTTTGAAAAAGTTAATATCAGTCATATTGTCAGGCTCCATTGCTTTGTGTGGAAGTTTACCGTGTTGGGCAGAGGGACTAGAGAATAATATCCAAGCTATATCTAATGCTACTTTAGAAATGCCCAAGGATAGTGATTTCCCAATATCTGATACTGTTGTTCCTGTAGACTTTTCTAAAATAGAAGAACCTGCAACAAAAAAGGCAAAAACTTCTTATAGAATAAACAAATTAGTAGATAGTGTTAAAGCCAGAAAAAAAGAGTTATTGTTTTTATTGAAAGCAGCATTAGCAAGTCTATTTACTGGTGGACTTGCTTATGGAATTAGTTATAAGTTACAAGAACTTTATAGTCAAAAATTGAATGAAGTTTACCAGCAAGGTGGACAAGATGTTGTTAAAATGTATCTTGGGGAAGTTATTAAATATATGCAAAAGCAATATCCTAATTTTTTTAGCAGTGGGATATTAACTCAATATATGGATGGGGATAATGCCGGAATCTTTAGCATTTTAAATGCTATGAAGAAAATTGAAGATGATAAGCAAAAACAGTTAAGCAGTCAACTTAATGAATGCAAAAATGAAAGAGCACAATGTGAAGACCAAAATAGTAGGTGTCAAGAAGATATTTTAAATGCTTTGGGTAAGCTTGGACAACAAGTGCAGGGAAATATGAATGCTATTTTAGATGGATCAAGTAAAATAGTAAGTAAGCTAGATGAAAGTGAAGGGAAAACTTTAGGTGCAATAGAAAAGACACAATTTGAAGTATCTAAAGCTACGCAACAAGTACAAGAAAACCAAAATACTGTTGTAAGAGTAATGAGCCGCTCATTTAGGGATATGGAAGCTAAGGTTGATAGCATGAAAGAAGATATAAATCAAGAGATATCCCAAAGCGCTAAGAGTGCCATAGAAAAAATAAATGATGATACAAGCGATATAGTGGGTAAAGCAATGGGATATGTAAATCATAATGTGAATACAAGATTTGAAGAGCTACAAACATATGTTGATAAGAATGCTAAACAAATGGTGCAAGCGATAAATAATAACACGGATGAAAAGACCCAAAGAGTACTAAATGATGTTAATAGACAAACTAAAAAAGCTCTTGATATGATGAGCAAACAAACTACAGAAGCATTAAAAGATATGAACAAACAAGCTCAAGCGGCAATGAAAAGTATGAATAAGCAAACTGAGAGAACATTGAACAGCGTAAATAAACAAACTAAAGAAGCATTGAAAGACATGAACCAGCAAGCAGAAAAGACACAGAAAGCTATGAGTAAACAAACAAATAAAATAATAAAAGGAATAAAATGCAATTTAGGTGATTATGTTAAACAAATGCGTAAAAACGGAACAAATGACGCGTTATTAGAAAACGTTAAAACTAATGAGTTAGTTGATGAAGCATTACAAATAGTGCAAGAGCAAGAAGCTATCATCACTAGAAATTAATGAAAATCCCCTTTAGAATGAATATTTCTGAGGGGCTTTTTTATTATAATCTTTAACTTCTCTTTAGCTAAATACTTGTAAAAATTCCTATAAAATGATAAAATTAAATGTATTTTAAATAAAGCAGGTGTACATATTGGGTATAAAAAATTGGAATGTATCAGTTATTGATAAAACTAATGCACAGAAAATAGCTTGTGAAAATAATATACCTTTTTTTCTTGCAATGATGTTGGATATAAGACATATAGTTAGTAAGGGAAATATTACGGAATTTTTATCGGAAAATGTTAAGCCCTCTGATCCATTTGATTTTATAGATATGGACAAAGCTGTGGATAGAATTAAATTTGCTATTGAGAATTTTGAAAGAATATGTGTTTACGGAGATTACGATGCAGACGGTGTAACATCTACAGCATTGTTATATTCTTATCTTCAAAATTGTGATGCAAATGTAGTTTATTATATACCTAACAGAAATGATGAAGGTTATGGTATGAATAAAAAAGCTATTGATAAGTTGTTTAATGATGGAGTAAAATTGATAGTTACAGTGGATAATGGAATATCAGCATATGAAGAGATAAAATATGCAACTTCTTTAGGTATTGACACTGTTGTTACTGATCATCATCAACCACCAGATATATTACCGGAAGCTGTTGCAATTGTTGATCCGCATAGATTAGACTGTAAAAGTACTTTTAAAGATTTTGCTGGAGTTGGAGTAACTTTTAAATTAATATGCGCAATGGAAGGTGATATGCTTGACACTGATTTGCTGCTTGAAAATTACTCGGATTTAATTTTAATTGGGACAATAGGAGACATAGTTCCATTAATAGGAGAGAATAGGTATTTAGTAAAAAAAGGGCTCGATTATATTAATATTACAGATAAATATGGTGTTAGAGAAATATTAAGTATAGCAAAATTAAATGGCAAGCCAATTTGTTCAACTAATGTTACATTTAATATAGTACCGAGAATTAATGCAGCAGGAAGGCTAAGTTCAGCAGATAAATTAGTTAAGCTTTTAATCTCAGAAGACAAGAAAGAAGCTGAATATATCGCTACACAGGTAGAAAAAGAAAATGTAAAACGCAAAGAAATAGAAGCTGAGATTTTATTGCAGGTAGAAGAACTTTTAAAAAAAGAACCTAAACGCTTATATCAACGAGTTTTAATTGTTGAAGGTGAAAATTGGCACCCTGGTGTTATAGGAATAGTAGCAGCAAAATTGCTTGAAAGGTATGGCAAACCAACAGTTGTTATTTCTTTAATGGGAGATGTAGCAAGAGGATCAGGAAGAAGTATAGAAGGGTTTTCATTATATGAAAATATAAAAGCTTGTTCTTCTTATCTTTTAAGATTTGGCGGTCACCCACTAGCAGCAGGTTTTGAATTAAAAAGAGAAGATTTGTGCAAATTAAAAGAGGATATAATTAAGTTTGCTGAAAGTTGTGAAAAAATGCCTTATCCTGAGCTAAATATAGCTTGCAAACTTAATCCTTTAGCGCTTAACATTGATTTAATAGGGCAACTTTTGCCACTTGAACCATTTGGAAAAGATAATCCGGAATTTATATTTGGTCTTTATAATATGATGATTACGGGGATTGTTCCGGTGGGCGATGGCAATCATCTACGAGTGACGTTTAAAAGAGATGGCACAAAAATTACTGCAATGAAATTTTTTACTACATTTGATGAGTTTTCTTATGCAGTGGGTGATTGTGTTGATGTGGCGGTTAAATTATCTAAGTCTGAGTATAAAAACCAAGAATGTTTAACCATCATCATTGAGGATATTAAATTTTCAAGTATTGATAACAAAACATTAATTGATGAAATGCGTTTATACGAAGAGATTAAATTAGATAAAAGCATAGATATTAAAATGCTAGGTAATAATGTTCCAAAAAGAGAAGATTTTTCAGCTTTTTATAGATGGTTAAAAAGTCAAGGGCCAATAAGCATGGATATATCCGTGCTTTATTACAGGCTTAGAGAACTTAAAATAAACATGTGCAAATTGCTTATAATGCTTGATGCACTAGAAGAATGCAAACTTATATCTATAAACACGAGCGCTGGTAGGTATGATATTAAATTAGAAGATGTGAACGGAAAAGTAGATTTGGAATCTTCCCTTATAATGAGAAATTTAAGGAAAAGAGACGATACAAATGAAAGCATATTATAATGATTATGAGCAATTAAAGGAATACCTTGAAAAAGAAAATAAGAGTTATGATATGGATTTAATTGATAAGGCATATAATTTAGCTCTTGATGCTCATGAATCACAAAAACGTATATCGGGGATACCGTATATTTTGCATCCAACTTCAGTTGCATGTATATTAACAGAACTTGGAATGGATACACAATCGATTGTAGCGGCTCTTTTGCATGATGTTGTTGAGGATACTTCATATTCATTAGTTAATATAGAAAAGATGTTTGGAAAAGAAATTGCTGCTTTGGTTGACGGAGTAACAAAACTTGGAAGGGTACCGTTTTCTACCCGTGAAGAACAACAAGCTGAAAACCTTAGAAAAATGTTGATTGCAATGTCTGAAGACATAAGAGTTATTATTATTAAACTAGCAGATAGACTTCATAACATGAGAACAATAGAGTGTATGAGGCCGCAGAAAAGACGCGATAAAGCTCTAGAAAATATGGAGGTTTATGCACCGATTGCTCATAGACTTGGTATTAGAACGATAAAAGAAGAACTTGAAGATTTGTCTCTTAAATATCTTGATCCTGTGGCTTATAGAGAAATTGAAGAGGCTTTGGAACTTAGACGGGAAGATAGAGAACAACTTTTAAGTATTATAGAAAGGAGAATAACTCAAAAAGTTTCTCCAATTGTTCCTGAGGTATACTTAGAAGGTAGAGTTAAAAGTATAAATGGTATATATCGAAAGATGTTCATGAAGCACCGATTAATGGAAGAAATTTATGATATATATGCAGTGAGAGTTATAGTGGATAATGTTAATGATTGCTATAATATATTAGGTGTTATACACGAAGCTTTTAGCCCAATTCCAAATAGGTTTAAAGATTATATTTCTACACCTAAGCCTAATATGTATCAGTCCCTTCATACCACTGTGATAGGAAAAGAAGGAATTCCATTTGAAGTTCAAATACGTACTTGGGAAATGCACCATACAGCAGAATATGGAATAGCTGCGCATTGGAAATATAAACTGGGCCTAAAAAATAAAAAGGATTCTCTTGAATCTAGACTTGCCTGGATAAAAAATATCATTGATAATCAAAAAGATGATGCTGATGCAATTGATCTTTTAAGAACAATAAAATCTGATTTAATCCCAGAAGAAGTTTTTGTTTTAACGCCAAAAGGTGAAGTGGTAAATTTACCGATGGGTGCTACTGTTATTGATTTTGCTTATGCTATCCACACCGAAGTTGGCAACCATATGATTGGTGCTAAGGCCGATAAAAGAATGGTTCCGTTTGATTATAAGGTAAAGACGGGTCAAATCATTGAAATACTTACAACAAAAGAAAAAAATCATGGTCCAAACAGAGATTGGTTAAAGATAGTTGCAACTAGTGAGGCACGAAGTAAGATAAGACAATGGTTTAAGAGAGAAAAACGAGAAGAAAATCTTATACATGGTAAAAATGAAATTGAAAAGGAATTTAATCGTGTAGGGATTAAGTTAAATGAATCTCAGATGAAAGATTTTCTTTTGTTAATAGCTAAAAAACAGCGCTGTGAAACTATAGATAAATTATATGAGGCAATTGGTTATGGTGGAATATCTATAACCCGCATAATGCCCAAAATAAAAGATGAATATAATAAATTAAAGCATAAAGATAACCCGGTAATTATAAAGGATACACCGGCTTCTAAAAAAATTAACGCACAGGGCATAGTTGTAGATGGAGTTGAGAATTGTCTTGTTAAGCTTTCAAAATGCTGTAATCCTATACCTGGGGATGATATTATTGGATTTATTACAAGAGGTTATGGAGTATCCATTCATAAAAGAGATTGTGTGAATGTTCCCGTAAATATAAAAAATGCAGCAGAACCAAATCGGTTTATACGTGCCCATTGGACTGGTAGCGAAAAAGAAGAATTTAAGTCTGAAATAAAAATAGTAGCACTTGATAAACCCAATATTATAGCAGATATAACCACTCAGATTTCATATTTACATGTTGAAATTCGTTCATTTAATTTGAATAAATCAAAAGATGAAAAAGTGCAGATTTATATTTCTATATTAGTTAAGAATATGGATCACTTAAAATCTATCATTTCAAAAATTGCGAAAGTAAATGGTGTGCTTTCTGTTAAAAGAGCATAGTAAAAAGGAGCTAAATAATGTTAATTATAGAAAGATATAAAGTAGGACCCCTTGAAACAAATTGTTATTTTATTACTGATAACGACACTAAAAGATCAGCCATTATTGATCCCGGTGGGATTTCATCTGAGCTTGATGAAAAGATAGAGTCTATTGGTAAAGAAAATATAGAGTATATATTAATGACCCATGGGCACTTTGATCATATAAGAAAAGCAGTTCGCTACCAAAAAATGACCGGTGCAAAACTTATGATAGGAAAAGATGAGTCCCAGTTTACTAAAGATAGAAGACTTAATCTTTGCAGAATACCGATGCCGGCTTTCGATGTGGATGTTTTATTAAATGACGGAGATATAATTAAGCTTGGTGAAATAAAAATAAAAGTTTTAAATACCCCCGGGCACACTGTTGGTGGAGTTTGTTTTATTGTGGATAATTGTATGTTTGTAGGAGATACAATTATGAAAGGGACTGTAGGTAGATGCGACTTAAATACGGGGAGTTTAGATCAAATGATGAGTTCTATTTTAAAAATTTCCAAATTACAAGGCAACTATAATATATACCCGGGCCACGGGGATATGACTACACTTGATGATGAAAAGAAAAATAATGTGTATTTTAGAAAGGTCCAAAGATGATATTATATGCAAAGGGACATAAGTTTTTTTATGAGCTAGAAAATTTATGTAGAGTGTTTTTCCCAAGTGAAAGAATAGAAACTTGTGAGTATATAGGGCAAAATTTAACTGCACCATTTGTATATACACAAGTTGAGGATACTGCTGAAAAAAGAGAACTAATAGTTAAGGTAAATATTAATAATCAAGTATATAATGATGCCAAAGTTATTAATACTGTTATTGGGAAAATTGAAGATAATACAGAACGAGAATTAGCTGTAATTATGTTTAACTTATTTAAAAGAATAACAAAACAAGAACCATCTTGGGGGATACTTACTGGAGTTAGGCCAATTAAGCTTATGCGAAGATTAATACAAGATGTAGGGCCAAATGAAGCAAGGCGATATTTTAAAGAAGAATTGATGGTATCCGATGAAAAATCAAGGCTTTGCTATGAGATTGCTATGAGGCAACAAAGTATTATAGAATTATCTAAAGATAATTCGTTTAGCCTTTACATAGCAATTCCTTTTTGCCCAACACGGTGTTTATATTGTTCGTTTGTATCTCAATCTGTTGAAAAGTCAACTAAGTTAATCCCCGAATACTTAGATTATTTAATAAAGGAAATAGAATATACTTCAGAAATAGTAAATAAGCTAGGATTAAAGCTAGAGACTGTTTATATTGGTGGAGGAACCCCTACAACTTTAAATGCAGAGCAACTTAAAACATTAATAGGCAAAATAAATGAGCGCTTTGATATGAAAAGTTGTCAAGAATTTACAGTTGAGGCAGGGAGGCCGGATACTATTACAGAAGATAAATTGATGGTTATGAAAGACCTTGGTGTAACAAGAATCAGTATTAATCCGCAGACTTTAAACGATAAAGTTCTTGAGATAATAGGAAGAAAACATACAGCAAAGCAAACTATTGATGCGTTTAAATTGGCTCATAAATGCGGGTTTTACAATATAAATATGGATTTAATAGCAGGTTTACCAGGGGATGAATATAATAGTTTTAAAAATACTCTGGAGGAAATTTGCAAACTTACCCCTTCAAATATTACCATTCATACCTTAGCAATGAAGCGTTCGTCTACACTGACTCAGCAAGGAAATAAGACAGAAAAAAGTGCTGCAAAACTTGCTGAAAAAATGATGGACTTTGCCAAAGAAAAGTTATATGATATGGAATATAAACCATACTATCTTTATCGGCAAAGCAAAATGCTTGGGAACCTTGAGAATATTGGGTTTGCAAAAGATGGTTATGAGAATCTTTATAATGTATACATAATGGAAGAAAACCATAGTATTATTTCTTGTGGAGCAAGTGGCGTAACTAAACTAAAAGATCCAAATAGCCAATACATTGAAAGATATTTTAACTTTAAATTTCCTTATGAGTATATAGAGCGTTTTTATGAGATTATTAATAGAAAAGATAGGGTGTTGAGTTTTTATGATAAGTGCAGAAAATTATTATGATAATGATAGTTGGACACTTCCAAGAATTAATGAAGCGGTAACTAAATCCCCAATTGAATTTATAAATTCAATTGAATTATCATTTTATAAACAAATAAAAGAAGCAGTTGATTGTGTTGAAAGAAAAGAACCTGATTGTAAAATTTTAATGGTAGCAGGACCGTCGTCAAGTGGGAAAACAACAACAGCTAATATGATTAAAGATGAACTTATGAAAAGAGGTATATGGAGTACGGTTATTTCACTAGATGATTTTTATGTAGGAATAGCTAAATTACCCATTTTAAGTAATGGTGAGAAGGATTTTGAATCTATAAATGGCCTTGATATTGTTCAGATAAAAAAATGTTTAAAAGGCATAGTATATGATAACTTTTGCGATATGCCTATATATGATTTTTCCACAATGGCTCCTTCGCAAGAAAGACGTCAGATAAAAATACCCGAGCATGGTATAATTATAATTGAAGGATTACATGCCTTAAATCCTACTATAATAGAAGATTTACCGAATAAGAGCATATTAAGAATATATGTTAGTGTGCACAACGGAGTAATGTTAGAGGATGATAAAGACATTTCGCCTCAGGAGATAAGGTTAACAAGGCGCGTGCTTAGAGATTATAATTATAGATATACTTTACCAATAAGGACAATAATGATGTGGAACAATGTTTGTCGTGGTGAAGAACTTTATATAAAACCATTTATGATAGAAAGCGATTTATCTATAAATTCTTTTCATGCGTATGAATTGTGTGTTATGGCAGAAGAAATGATAGAATTAATGGGCTCAGTTCCAGAAAATGTTGAAATTTATAGTTCGGTTAAAGAATTATCAAATAAATTAAAAAAATTTAAAAGATTAGATGATGGGTTAGTTCCAGAAACATCATTATTAAAAGAATTTGTAAAGTAATTTCTAAAAATGAAAATTTATTTGATTTTTATCGTGTAATGAAGTATACTAATGATGTTAGGTAAATTTAAGGAGAAACAATGCAAAGTAAAATTAAAAGTAACCAAATGGTAAGGAAAATTGCGCATACTGCTAGCATCGCAGCTCTTTATGTTGTTTTAACAGGAGTTTCATCTGCCTTTGGGCTATCGTATTCTGGGATACAATTTAGATTGTCAGAGATGTTAACAATTTTGCCAGTATTTTCACCGTTTGCTGTTACTGGTCTAACTTTAGGGTGTTTTATTTCAAATCTCGCAAGTCCGTTAGGTATAATAGATATAATTTTTGGAACTTTTTCTACTTTTATATCAGCATGCCTTACAAGATTATTATCAGAAATAAAAATTAAAAATATACCCATTCTAGCTCCTTTGCCTCCAGTTGTTATGGGTGCAGTTGTTGTAGGAGCAATGCTTTCTTTTTTAATGCCAGAAGGTTTTAGCTTTTATGCATTTTTTGCATCTGCAATTAGTGTTGGCATAGGCCAATTTGTAATGTGCTATGGCTTTGGAATACCTCTATATTTGTTTTTAAATAAGACAAACATTTTTTAAAGATAATTTGTTGTGTAGGGAGGATTTTAAAAGAGTATGAGTGCATCAGAAAAAATGGGAACAAAAAATATAAAAGAAATGTCACCTGTTAGACTAATTGTATCGAGTTTTTTGGCAATAATAATTTTAGGGACATCCTTATTATGTTTACCTATTTCATCACGAAGTATGGAAAATATTCATTTTGTAGACGCGATGTTTACAGCAACTTCTGCCACTTGCGTAACAGGTCTTACTCAGTTTGACACTTATTCAAGATGGTCTGCGTTTGGGCAAGTTGTTATACTTTTGCTTATACAATTTGGAGGTCTCGGAATCATAACTTTTACAACAGGGTTTACGTTATTCCTAAGAAAAAAGTTAGGACTGCGTGACATGCAGATCGCAAAAGAATATACGAGTGGGAGTGTACTTGATTTACCAAGATTACTAAAGACCATTATTATTTGGTCACTTGGGTGCGAATTAGTAGGTGCAGTAATTTTTGCTATTAGGTTTATACCGCAGTTTGGTATAACGCGAGGGCTTTGGGTGTCTTTGTTTACTGCTATTTCTGCCTATTGTAATGCGGGGTTTGATGTAATGGGATGTATAGACCCGGGGACAAGTTTTATTAATTATGCTAAAGATCCTCTTGTGTGCCTAACTACATCGTTTTTAGTAATTTTAGGAGGGCTCGGGTTTATAGTTGTAAGAGATGTTTACTCTTGCATTGCTAGTAAAATCAGCCGTGCTAAAAATCACCCAAGGTTAAATCTTCATTCGTTTATTGTTGTAACAATGTCAATTACCCTTTTATTAATAGGAACCGTCCTATTTATGTTCTTTGAATATAACAATACTTTAGCACAATATAGCTTTTGGGAGAAATTGAATATATCATTTTTTCAATCTTCCGTTGCAAGAACAGCAGGATTCTTTTCAGTTCCTATAGGAATGGAAACGGGTTTGACAAAATTATTAACAATAGTGTTTATGTTTATAGGAGCTTCATCTGCTTCTACAGGTGGAGGGGTAAAAACTACTACTTTTGTAGTTATATTAGCAACATTAAAAAGTGTAGTAAAGGGTTATGAGGACACTGTAATTTTAAGACATAAGGTAGAAAAACAAACAGTTTATAAAGCTTTCTCTTTAACAATTCTTGCATTCTTTTTAGTATCAATTGTAACAATGTTAATAGCATTTTTTGAGGGACATCAAAATTTTGCTTTTCTTGATATTACTTTTGAAACAGTTTCAGCTTTTGCAACTGTAGGTTTATCTACTGGATTAACAAATTTATTGTCAAGTGTATCAAAAATTCTTATTATGCTGATGATGTTTATAGGACGAGTAGGCCCAATATCTTTTATCTTTTCAGTATCATTAGTAAAAGATAAAAGTTTTGATAAAGTTATGCCGTCAAGTAAAATTATTGTGGGATAATTAAATTTTAAGGAGTGATCAAAATGTATAAAGAAAGTCATAGCTTAGAAGGAGATAATAAAAAGGAGCAACCAAGAAATAAGAAATGGTGGATAATTTCTATAGTAAGTGCTGTTGTGGTAATTTTAGCAATAGTTATGATTACTTTTTTCCTAAATAACAATGTTGTAGGTTCTTGGTCTAGAGTTGGTTCTGAGGATTCCTATGTTTTAACTTTAAATAATAACGGCACTATAACTGTATCACGGGGATCTATGAGCCTTGATGGAACATATAGCTTAAAAGAGAACAATACTATTAATTTTGATGTTAAGATCAATGATAAAAACATTATGTCAGGAGACTATACCTATAAGGTTAATTTTAATTTTGTAGAGAAAAAGTTAGAATTAACAGATGAAAACGGAAACAAGGAAGAGTACATGGCCTATAAAAAAGATAAGCCAAAGGGTACTGAAGACTTTTCTTTAGTTCAACAACTTGTAGGAAAATGGAAAAATGAAGAAACAGGAGTAGAATACGAGTTTAACGATAAGGGCGTAGCAAAGATAAGAAAAGATAATATGGCCATTGATTTTAATTATAAAGCTGATGATAACAAAATAACATTTATGAGTAGAGAAACTGAGGAACAAACTGAACTAAATTATAAAATGGAAGATAAGGTTTTAAAACTCGGTGGAGTAGATTATATAAAACAATAAATAAAAAGACTGCCGCTATCTAGTATGAATTAGTAAAGCGGCAGTCTTTTATTTTTAAATAAGCTTAAAAATAGAATATAAAATTTAAAAGGTTTTTAGTAATTATTTGAGATTTTTGTAATTATTAAAAATCTTTTATTATGAATTTATTTGTAGAGACTTTTGAATCTCATTTATAAATCTATCAGACTTTATGGAAACCCCGTCGATTACGGAGATATCCATGTCTTGAGCTCTTGTGTATATATAAGACCTTTCTTTATTTATTTTGCTTACTATAACTAATGCACTTTTTGAATAGCTTCCGCCAAAATATGAAGGGTACATGCTCAATTCTCGCAAAGCATCTGAAGAAGGTTCCGAAAGTTTACAAGAAATAAAATATGGGTGTATTCCATAAAAAAATGTTAGATCTATTTCGTTTGTTATTTCTATTATTTTGTTTTTAGAATTACTCCATTCAAACTTTACACTCATTCTTACGTCATTAAATAAGCCACTTCTTTTTAGCTTTATATAGCAAAAAAGTTCTAACCAAACTCCAAAATCACAAAGGTATTTTTTTATTGTAGTGTCTCTATAATAAAATGAAACTTTGTTTGAAGTTAAATGGAGCTTATTTATAAATTTTAATTCCTGAGCTAATTTTAATAAATCAAAGTTATCAAGGTTAACTTTGGTTTTGCTTTTAGCAATGTTTTTGGGAGCTTTAAAAAATAGATTGTCATACCCTTGAGCAAAGTTAGTGTTAGCTGTTTGCAGGTAAAGGCATAGATTTTTCCAAGAATCTATATCATCAAAGACCGCTTCACAAAACTTTAATATATTATCAAAATTTTGAGCAGAGGGAGTAGCATGGTTATATCCAGTGATACGTGCACCATGCAATGAAAAGATATTTTCTATTGTTAAATTGGGCATAGTAAAGTTTTTTTCAAGAGACTTACAACCATATATGTTTATAAGTTTTCCGCCTAATACATCGATTTTAAAAATAGGAGTAAATGTTTTTCTACAAGCTTGATATGCGCCTATAGCGCCAAATTCGCCTGCACCAGTTATGTTAAAAAAGCATCCTGATTTTTTGTGAATCACAGAAGCACAAGTCTTTGTAATATCGTCTATATTAAGGCCATCGTACCCTTTGGATTCAACAATTATATCCGGAAATTTCGCAGTGCAAGCATTTTTTATATATTCAATGTTTTTTAACTTAGTATAATTATAGTCATAAAGAATAACTACGTTTTTAGGATGAAAAGAAAAAATAGGAAGTAGGTTATTTATTTGTTCGTTATCGTAAAGAAGAACTAGACACTCCATATTTATCCCTCCTACTATCAAATAAAGAAGACCAATTTTATAAATTTACTTTTGCATCATTTTATACATCATAAGTAAATCAATTGTATCAACTTCTCCGTCTCCATTTATATCTGCAGCTTGTAAATATACACCATCAAGTGGTGATTTTCCTAGAAGATAATTTAACATACAAGAAATATCTCTTGAAGTTAATGTTCCGCTTCCGGTTAAGTCACCTTTTACAATTAGGGTAAAGGATTTTGACTTAACCCCGTCTTTGATAAAATTTATAATATATCCAGTTCCAAGTTTTGTTGAGTTTCCATTTTTATGATTACCATTAGAATCAGTTAAACTTATAGTATAACCGTTATAACTAAGATTACTCTTGAGTTCTATCAAAGTTGTACCAATAGGTATATCGGAAATTATATGATTTTCATAATCAATATAGTGTATGCTGCTTTCTATTTTATCGTCCTCGCTGTCGCCCGGAGATGGATCCGGATCTGGAGTAACAGGAGTATCAATTATTTCTTCAATGTCTGAAGAAGAAATTAAATCTATATTTTTATATGTATCACTTTCGGTGATAACAATTGTTTTGTTATTTGATGTAGAAACTGCAAGAATTCTTTTCCCAAAGTCTATTTTACCTGTTGCTTTACCAGTAGAAATATCAAATCTATTAAGAACATTATCAGAAATTTTTGCAAGAACAGAATTATTATCAAAACCTGAGATATCTATACAAGAAGGATAATTTTCGAAAGTTATCTTTGAAGAGGAACTTATTTCAAAATTACTATTTCCCAGGTTATATATGCTACCAGAAGATGAAACTAAAGTAGTATCGTTTAGAAATTTAAAGTTTTCATCTAACCCATCTATGTTTGTAATTAAAAGTGCTGAAGTAAAGTTTAAACTACCAGAGTTAATGTTATATTTTAGTAGTGTCTTGGAATTCGTTAGTGCATAAAGATTATTATTTGAAATATCTGCCGCAATGGCAACGATTTTATCATTCCCATAGATTAAGTTTGAGCCGTCTATGATTCCATCAATTGTATAAGGAATTATATTATTTGCATTATTGTTTGAAATAATGAATATTGTATCATCAGCGCCGATAGCAATATTTTGTGGTGAGATTAATTTTATTCCGTTTAGATTTAAAGATCCCATTTTATATAAATCGCTCATAAAGTAAAATTGTTCTATAATAGTGTTTTCACTTGTGGAGTCAAGATGAAAAATATAAAGATAATCATTTACATATTTTGCAGTTGTATATTTATAATTAAGAGAAGAGGGCTTACCCTTCGAATCAAAGGTGTTAAGTTTTGTTAAAGAAGGAGGATCAGTAGAGGTATCAAAATAACTGATAATTGTTGTAGTGGCATTTTTATCATAACTTATAATAAAGAAATTTCCTTGATTGTCAGGAATAATATCAAAACCTCCGTCAAGGATTTGGGTAGAGTTGCATTCATAAGCATAAACGCTATTGATATTAAAGTGCACGAAAGACAAGAAAACTACCATAACTAGAATTATAGTATACGTTTTTCTAAAGTTTTTCATATTTATCACCTTAAAAGTTTATTTTACTTAATTCTAGCACATTTAATTAAAATATTCAATACACATGACTGTTTTTTATCAATAAACCATAAAAATAAAAGAGAAAAGTAATTGAAAAGTAAAAAGTCCTCTGATATATCAGAGGACTTTTTAATCATTAGCTTTTTTCATGTTTATTCGAATTAATTTTCTGCATAGTTCCTTACCGTTAAACGGGATTAATGGGTATAAATAACTTTTACCAGATACAGTTTTGTTTGTAGCAAGCAGGACCACGATTAGAACTATTCCTGCGACAAATCCCCAAACGTTAAATATATAAGTTAATATCAACAGGAGAACTCTCATAAATTTTAATGAGTAACCTAGTTCAAAGTTTGGCTGCGAATAGTTAGCCATAGCTACAAAGGCCATATATAATAACGTTTCTGTAGAAAACCACCCAGTATCTACAGCAAATTCGCTTAAAATAATAGCACCTATAATGCTAAGGGAAGTATTAATAAATGTTGGAGTATTAAGAGCGGCGAGTCTTAGGCCGTCGATGATTATTTCAAGAAGCATAAGTTGCCAAAATATCGGAATGTTTACCGGTTCATCTGTTATAAGAAATTTTAAAAAGTCCGGGGTTAGATCAGGGTTCTTTATAAATAGTAACCATACTGGCGTTAAAAATAATGTAGCAAACGTTACAAGGAAACGTGTGAGACGAAGATATGTTCCGGTAAAAGGAGGGAAATAATAATCATCGGCTTCTTCTAGTAAATCAAAAATTGATGTGGGTAAAATTAAAGATGCAGGCGAATTATCTATTAAAATTACAATGTTTCCTTCAAGGATAGACGAAGCAGTGCTATCAGGACGTTCACTATACTTTATTTTTGGAAAAGGATTATACCATTTATGCGGGTAAATTGCTTCAACTAAGCTTTCTTGATTCATTGTTAAAGAATCAACTTTAACGTTTTTTAAGGTGTTTGAGATTTTTTCTAAAAGTTTTTTATCAACTTTATTATCCATATAGCATAAACATACGTCTGTTTTTGATATGCTACCCACTGAAAATATTTTAACTGTCAGTTGTGGGTCGCGGATTCTTCTTCTAATTAATGCAGTATTGCTAACTAAAGTTTCAACAAAGCCATCCCTTGATCCTCTTAAAACTTTATCTTTATCAGGTTCATCTACACTTCTTTGAGGATAAGTTCTCGCGTCAATTACTATACCTTTATCAAATCCGTCAATTAAAACAAGTATCATCCCAGATAATACGTTTTGAACAAGTTTATCTACGTTATCAGTTAAATCTACTTCAACATAGGGTATACAATTTTGAGAGAAAGTATATGGGTCGGCTAATAATTTTTCATCTGTTATTCTAAAAAAGAATTCCATTATTTTTTCAAAGATATCATCTTTTATAAATCCATCAATAAAAAATAAACAAGCAGTACGGTCTTTTATTTTTATAGTACGGTATACTAGATCGAAGCTTTCGTCAACTCTTAAAACTTCTTTAAAAAGTTCGACGTTGTTTTTTATGTCTTTATTAAATGGCATAAACTCACCTCGTTCTTAGTGTTATCAGAACAAAATGAGTTATTCTAAAGAATTAATACATTATGTAAATAAAAGCCTAACTATAAGTACAGACATTATAAAACTTGTAAAATCTGCAGTAAGCGCTACTGGGATAGTATGGCGAGTGTTTTTTATACCTACAGAACCAAAATAAATAGCAATTGCATAAAATGTTGTTTCGGTTGAACCCATCATTACAGAAGCAACTCGACCTGCAAAACTATCAGGTCCACAACTTTTAAATATTGAATCTACAAGAGCCAAAGATCCACTTCCAGAAACAGGTCTTAAAAGCATTAGTGGAATAACTTCTTTAGGAAACCCAAAAAAGTTTACCATAGGAGAAAAAAAAGAAGTTATAATATCAAGAGCTCCAGACGATTTAAACATAGATACAGCGACAATTAGCCCTATTAATGATGGTGCAATTGAAAAAGTTGAATATAACCCTTCTTTAGCTCCGATTATAAATGTATCAAATAAAGGAACCTTTTTACACAGTCCAAAAATTATTATAAGTCCTATAGTGCATGGTACAATGTAAAAACTAAAAGTGTTCAATTTGTATTCCTCATTTTTCAAATATTTTGGCAAGTATAATGCCTGTTATTAAAGCAATTGCAGACGAAATCCAAATAGCAGGTAATACATCAAATGGTGCTATTGAACTATACTTTTGCCTGAGTATAGACATTGTGGTGGGAATAAGCTGAATTGATGCTGTGTTCATAACAACAAACATAATCATGCTATTGTTTGCCGATTTGGGATTTTTATTTGTTTTATTCATTTCTTTCATTGCAGAAATTCCCATTGGGGTAGCTGCATTGCCAAGCCCTAAAATATTTGCAGTAATATTCATGCATATGTAACGAATAGCCATACTGTTTTCAGGATAGTCCTTAAAAAGACGTTTTAATATAGGTCTAAACAATTTAGAAAGGATATATGTAATGCCACCTTTATCTGCAATTTTCATAAGCCCGGTCCAAAGGCCCATCATACCTGCCATGGTTATTATTAATGTTATGGCATCAGAAGCACCTGATAATATACTAGATGAAAGATGCTCAATGTTTCCTGTAAATATTGAGCATAAAATACTAATGATTATTATAAAGCCCCAAATGTAATTTAACAATTAAATCACCCTTTATTATTATAGGTAAATATATTCAACTGAGAGTTGATAATATGATAGTTTTTCCATTATTTACATGTTAATTTTTATTTGACAATTTTGTAAAAAAATAGTATTATTAATACGGCCTCTGATCAAATGTGATAAAAATTGACAATTAATTTATTAATTATAAACAGGAAGGTAGTTTAAAATGAAATCAACTGGTATTGTACGTTCAATTGATGAGCTAGGTAGAATAGTTTTACCAATGGAGCTTAGAAAAACAATGGATATTAAGAAAAAAGATAAACTTGAGATATACGTAGAGGGAGATAACATCGTTTTAACAAAACATCAATTTTCTTGCGCATTTTGTGGGTCTTGTGAGGATGTTGTAGATTTTAAAGATCACTGCATTTGTAAACATTGTGTAGAAGAATTAAGTAGTATATAAGTTAGGGCTTATATCTACAACTTTTTCTGTAAGTGGTATTGATGATAAACCTTGGTTTTGGTTATATATAATTTTTTTTGTAAGTTCATAAAGAAGAGTATAAAAGTATGGCATTAAAAATAATATGGGAACTATAAAAATAACTGAGAATATATAATAATAAAAATAAACTTTAAACTGCGAAACTAGTTTGGTGTTTGAACGCATTAGAAAAATAGAACTTTTAAGGCAAGAGAAGGCCGAGAGTTTATTATTTAAAACAAATATAAAATTGGTTGGTAATTGAAGAAGCTGCATTTTAAAAAATACACATATTCCTATTACCATCATTAGTGCGGATATAATTATTATTGTTCTTAAAATTGTTTGATAATTCTCAGGGCAGTCGTTTAGTTTTAAACAAGCTATAAAAAATGCCACCACTGTAGGTATAAACACTACAGACAAGTTTAATATACTTTTTAATAGAGTTAGTAAATTAAGCGAGATAGACTTAACTATAAAAGAAAAATTTTTGTAATAATGAAAGATAATAAGACAGGATGTTTTATTGTCTTTTTTTATTTTAGAAAACCATAAATAAATTCC
>CAQZPH010000004.1:36295-43683 GCA_948933715.1 uncultured Eubacteriales bacterium
AGCTTTTAAAGGCATAAAAGCAAGGAAAGAAAAGCCAGCTAAAGGTATAAATACATAAATAGGCCAAAAACCCGTAGAAAGTATCGGAGAATTAATTATAGGAGAAATAAAATTAAAAACCACAGTTTCAGAAAAGTTATATTTTACTATAAAAAGTACTGAAATTGCAATAAGAGATAAGGTTAATAAGTCCGATAAAAATTTAATAGATAAGATAAAAAGCGACTGTAGAAAATTATTTTTTATAGTTTTTTTTATATCTTCTTTTTTTAATTCCTTCAATTTTATACCTCCTAAAAAGTCTTTGTTTACTTTTAAAATTAGTAGTTTTGGCTGTAACAGAAAACAAAAAGTAAATACAAAGTAAAATAAGCGCAATACTTCCTTTTGAAAAATAGCAGTTAGATTTATTAGAAGAGTAAACTAGTTTAATTGTAGGTGAACATGTGTGTGAACTAAATAATATTAATAAAAAATGAACAACTATGGAAGATAAAGCACCGTGTAAAAACCTACATATTATAAATTTTGATTTCGAAAAATTTATTGCCTCGGTTATAGAGAATATTTGAAAATGTACGCAAAGTCCTGCAAAGCCAAGTGTAAAAGCAGTGAGCTCAATGGGAGCATGATTGTTTGCGCAGGATATACACCCATTTGTGACTTCACATATTATAGGAAAAATACTATTAGATATTGATGGTGAAACGTTTAGTGCGCAAAAATAGTTTGAAAGTGCACTTATAAAAGATGTTTCTTTAAAAATATTTAAAAGTGCAGAAAATAATATTACGAATGCACACATATTAAACATTGCTTTTGAAGATGCAAGGCATGATTCTACAAGTGCACAGGATAAAGATGAATTCTTAGTAATATTTAGAATTTCTTTTTCTTTACTATTATTATTGAAACAACGTCCAATTAATATTCCCAATATTATAGATGAAATAACTTGAGAGGCAAAAATTAATACACCAATATATTGATTTTTATATAATTGATTACCAATAGCGTTTATAACGAATGCAGGTCCTGCACCTACGGTGAATAAAAGCATTTGTTCAGCTTGTTTTGAAGAAATTTTTTTTTGATTATATAATTCATTTATACCAATAGCACCCGTGGGATATCCTCCAATTAATCCTAATAGAATAATAATTCCGGTGTATCCTGGAAGTTTAAATATAGTTTTTGTAATTGGTGCTATTAACTTTCCCATATATTCAGAGATTCCGCATTTTACTATGAATGATGATAAAACCATAAAAGGGAACAAAGATGGAACCAAAATATTAACGCAGGAATTTAGTCCGGTTTTAACTCCGCTTGCTGAAGATTGAGGAATTATTAAAATGGATATACATAAGAAAGTAACAATCAGGAGTAATATGAAGTTTTTAAAAAAAAGAATGTAATTGCAGTTTAAATATTTTCTTAGCATAATTGCACCCCCGATAATATATATGTAGTTTTGTGATTTTTATTGAGAATAACGCATATTTTATTATGATGATATTAGATTTTTAAAAAGGAGATATAAAGGGGGAAGTGACATTTGTTTAAACGAAAAAAAAATAAGTGTAATAATGAAAGTAAAAACATTGAGAAACTAGAGGAAGTTGTTTCTAATATGCAACTTCCTGCAGGTGCAGTCCCCAATTGCGCTCATTTTGAGATGAATTCAAATAGAGAAGTAACGGTTGAAGGATGTAAAGGAATTTTACAGTATGATGAAAATATAGTAAGAATAAATACAGGAAAAATGGTGACATCTTTTTGCGGAAGAAAATTGTCAATTAAGTGCTTAACTCCGGATTCATTGATAATTGAAGGATTTATAACATCAATAGAGTTTATAACATAAGGAGAGATATATGTGCTCAAAATAATAAGATTTTTCTGGGGCTATGTTGTATTTACAGCTACTGGTGCTTTCCCGGAACGATTTATGAATCTGACCGCAAGAGCCGGAATAAATCTTTTTAATGTAAAGAAACATGGAGATGTATTGTATTGTTCAACCATGGCCTCAGAATATAAAGCACTTAGAAAATTAGCCAAAAAATCTTCAACCAAATTAAAACTAAAAGAAAAACATGGGTTACCGTTTTTTATAAAAAAATATAAAAAAAGAAAAGGAGTTTTTATTGGGATAGTATGTTTTGGATTGACCTTATACCTTCTATCGCTTTATGTGTGGTCGATCAATATACAGGGAAATGACACTATTGATAAAAGTGAATTACATGGTTTGATGAAAGATATTGGAGTTAGTGTAGGGACATTAAAAAGTGAACTAGATACGCCTATGATTGAAAAAATGCTAATGAATAGCTGTGAAGGAATATCGTGGGTATCTGTAAATATAAAAGGCAGTACGCTTAGTTTAGAACTAAAGGAAAAAATAAAACCCCCGGATTTAATACCCAAAGAAAAACCGTGCAATGTAAAATCAAGTAAGGGTGGACAAATAATAAGAATGGAAATTTATGAAGGGACGCCTGAAATAAATAATGGAGATGCTGTTGTAAAAGGACAGCTTTTGGTTAATGGAATAGTAGAGGATGATTTTGGTGTATGCAGTATACGCCATGCAGATGCTAAAATTTATGCTTTAACTAAACGTGCACTACAAAAAGAACTAGATTTATGCCAAATAGAAAAAGTTCCAACAGGGAAAGTAGTGGTAAGAAAAAGGCTAAAGTTTTTTGGATTAGAAATGCCATTAACCCTTGTGCCAATACCCGGGCAAGACTATGAAAAAAATATGCAAGTTAATAATATAAATGCAAATGGAATTTCACTTCCGTTTACTTATTATAAAGAGGTATGGTCACAATTTTACGAAAAGAAGGTTACACTTTCAAGAGAAGAAGCAATGGAGAAAGCTATGGAACTTTTAAAAAAGGAAGAGCAACAAGAACTAAAGGATATAAAAATAATAAATACTGATGTCAATAAGAAAATAAAAAATGGTAAAGCTGTTGTAAAAGCAGATTATGTTTGTGAAGAAAACATAGCAGTTAAAGAAGAAATTATTTTAGAGAATTGACTAAAAAACGTAAAAATATGAGTGTCGTTTTATGGTGATGTATTATCACTTTTAACAAAAATGAAAATAATTCATTTTTTTTGATGACTTTACCAAGAAAATATGTTATAATCACATTTAAAAATAACTTATTGTTTAATATAAAAGGTAAATTACTTATTCGCTCTAATGTTTTTAATAATACATTTGAAAAATTATCCTTAATATGCTAAATTTATCTTTAGTGCGACTTAATTTTTAAATTTTAATAAGTGTTTTATAGTTTTTACTGTTGGGAGGTTGGGGTTGCCTTAAATTTTTATATTATATAAAAATTGTATTATTATATCATAATTATATCAAAGAAGGGTAAGCGGAGTTTTTAGTATGGATAAGATCAAAGTAATAATTAATAACAAACAAAAAGAAGTAAAAATACCAACAGGTCTTCGTATGATAGTTCGTCGTTGTTGTAATGCAGTTTTACGTTTAGAAGACTTTAAAGGTTCTGCAGAAGTAAGTGTAACTTTTGTTAATAACGAACAGATAAAGGAACTTAATAATAAATATAGAAATAAAAATGTTCCAACAGATGTATTATCATTTCCTTTGGGGGTAGATGGTTCTTATGATACCGACCCTGCATCTGGGGCTAAGATGCTTGGAGATGTTGTTATATCAATGGAAAAAGCGCAAGAGCAATCTCGCAAGTATGGTCATACATTGCAAAAAGAAGTTGGTTATCTAACTGCACATTCAGTTTTGCATTTGTTAGGCTATGACCATGAAAATGGTGGAATGGAAAAAGTACATATGCGTGAGAAAGAAGATATTATAATGTCGCAATTGGGTTTTCAAGGGATATCTTCTTACTGTTTAAATAGGTAAATCATATGTTTTTAAGAAGTTTAAAAAATGCTTTAAAAGGCATAGTTTACTGCATAAATAATGAAAGAAATTTTAGGGTACATACAGTTGTCTCACTGTATGTACTGGTTTTTTCTATAATTTTTAATTTTTCATCCACCCAATATGCCATTATATTTATTACTATATCTTTAGTATTAACAACGGAATGTATAAACACAGCCATTGAAAGAATTTTAAATTTTACAAATGAGGGATACCATCCAATTGTAAAAGTAATTAAGGATATAGCAGCCGGTGCCGTCTTAATTACGGCTAGTAGTGCATTTTGTATTGGAATAATTTTATTTTTTAATATTGAGAAATGGATTTATTTTTTTAATCTTTTGATGGGGAACATTAAAATGTTAGTGCTATTTTTATTATCTATATTAATATCCATTATATATATTGTAGGAATTAAAGTTAAAGTAATAAAAGCTATTTTTAAAAGAAAAGTGACGTGATTTTAAATTATGGAGAAAAAATCAGCATTTATAGCAATTGTAGGAGTGCCTAATGTAGGGAAGTCTTCTATTTTAAATATAATGCTTGGGCAAAAGATTTCTATAGTATCATCAAAACCCCAGACAACTAGAACTCGGATAATGGGTATATTAACAGAGGATAAAATCCAGTTAGTATTTATTGATACTCCCGGCATCCATAAACCTAAAAACCAACTTGATCATTATATGGAAAGATCTATTAAAGAATCTGTTTCTTCTGTGGATGCCTGTCTTTTAGTTATTGAAGCGGGTAAAAAATTAAAACCAGCAGAACTGGATTTAATAAAAAGCTTAAACAAAATGGATTTACCAGTGATTTTAGCTATTAATAAAATAGACATATTACATGATAAGTCAGTTTTAATAAGTCAGATGAAAGAAGTATCATCTTTTATTAATTTTAAAGCCATTGTACCGATCTCTGCCAAAAATAAAGATGGAATGGAATCTCTAGTAAGTGAGCTAAAGAAAATGGCTGTGCATGAAGGCCATTTTTTTGAAGACGATGCGCTAACAGATCAACCAGAACGAGTAATAGTTTCTGAAATAGTTAGAGAGAAAGTTTTACGACTTATCGACAAAGAAGTCCCTCACGGGATAGCTGTTTGTGTGGAGAGAATGCATGATCGTGATGACGATAGCGGATTAATTGACATTGATGTTGTTATATATTGCGAGAAAAATAATCACAAGGGAATTTTAATTGGAAAAAAGGGGAACATGTTAAAGAAAATAGGTTCTAATGCAAGACGAGATATAGAAAACTTTTTAGGTGCTAGAGTTAATTTGCAGATGTGGGTAAAGGTTAAAGAAGATTGGCGAAACAAAGCTGGTCTTTTAAGAAATTTTGGTTTTGATGAAGAAAACTTTAAAGTTTAAAAAACGGGTGGTGACGAACCATCCGTTTTGTTTTATAATAAAATAGGATAAGTTTTCCTTATATATATTGGTTTAATTTGGGAAGAATAATTTTATATTTAAAATTTAGGAGGAGTATATATGAGTGAAGACAATGCTTGGAATAAATTTTCTTCTAGTGGGAGTATTATGGATTATTTAGTATATGCATCTATAAAAAACTCAGAAGAAGAAAAAACAAAGGGAGTAAAATCTTATGGTGATCAACACGGACGGTTTGATAATAATGGAGAAATCGGTGTCCGATAGTGATAGGTTAGTTACGATTTTGACAAGAAAATTTGGCGTAATTAGAGCTTTTGTAAGAGGAGCTAAAAATATAAAAAATAAGAATTTCTCTGCAACACAACTTTTTTGTTATTCCGACTTTAGTATTTATAAAGGCCGGGATAAATACATAATTAATGAATCGGTTTTAAAAGAATCTTTTTGGGGTTTAAGGTGCAGCATAGAAAAATTATCTTTATCTCAATACTTTTGCGAGTTGATTTTAAACTTAGTGGGTGAAGACAATAATAGTGAGGATATATTAAGGCTCATGCTAAACTCTTTATATTATTTATCTAAAGGGAAAATGTCGGATAGACTAATAAAGTCAGTGTTTGAAATGAGAGTTTTATCTATGTCTGGATATATGCCTAATTTAGTTTCTTGTGTACAGTGTGGAAAAGCAAATCACCTATATTTTGTACCAAATTCCAATGGGATTATGTGCAAAGAATGTTATGAAAAAGTAAACTTATTTGGATTTAAACTCTCAGAAAGTGTCCTTTATGCTTTAAGATATACAGTTTATTCTGAATTTAATAAAATGTTTGCTTTTGAACTGAAGGGTCAAAGCGAAAAAGAACTTTCAAATATTACAGAAAGTTATTTGTTAAGGTGCGTAGATAAAAAGTTAAGAACTCTAGACTTTTATAAACAACTTATGATAGAGTAGTACTAAAATTAGTTTTTTACATGAAAAGAAGGGACAAAGATGAATATAAATAAACATTATAAAACCTTAGGACTTGATAATATCTTAAGTAAGCTATCAGAAAAAACCTCCTGTTCTTCTTCAAAAGAAAAAGCTTTAGAGATTCTACCATCGCACGATTTTGAATTAGTAAAAAGTTTATTAAAAGAAACAGCTGATGCGCATATGTTAATTGCAAGGTTTAAAGGGCCTTCTTTTAATGGATTATATAATATAACGTCATCGGTAAAAAGAGCGAAGTCGGGTTCCACTTTAAATATGTTAGAACTAATTAGAATTGCAGATACTATTCATGTTTTTAACTCTATTAATAAGTTTAAAGAGCAGTTTTTATCTCTTAAAACTGCTCTTGACGCAAGGTTTAACCAAATAGTTCAAAATAAATATTTGGAAAATAAAATTAAATCGTGCATATTGTCTGAAGATGAAGTTGCCGATACAGCATCTTCAGAACTTTCAGATATAAGAAGGAAAATAAGACATAACTCTGAAAAAATAAGAGAACAGCTAGATAAAATGCTCCGCTCTCCTGCTATTCAAAAATACCTTCAGGAAAACATAGTGACAATAAAGTCAGGAAGATTTGTTCTTCCGGTAAAATCGGAATTTAGAAAAGAAGTATCCGGATTAGTCCATGATACTTCTTCAAGCGGTTCAACGATTTTTATAGAACCAATAAGCATAGTGGATGCAGGCAACGAAATAAAGGTGTTATATCAACAAGAGAAAAATGAAATCGATAAGATACTAAAAGACCTTTCTAATGAAGTTGCTAGGTTTTCAGAAGATATACTCCTTAGTTACGATATGTCTGTTGAGCTTGATATAATTTTTGCAAAAGCGGATCTTGCCTATAGCATGAGAGCGGTGTTACCAAAGGTTAATAATAAAGGTAAAATAAACTTAAAAAATGCAAGGCATCCGTTAATAGACAAAGAAAAAGTTGTTCCTACTGATATTTCTTTGGGGTATGATTTTGATACTTTGGTGATAACAGGTCCCAACACAGGTGGAAAAACGGTTTCATTAAAAACCGTTGGGT
>CAQZPH010000004.1:43693-49095 GCA_948933715.1 uncultured Eubacteriales bacterium
TACTTTAATGGCAATGTGTGGACTTATGATTCCAGCAGATGAAGGCAGTGAAGTCTCAGTGTTTGAATATGTTTTATCAGATATAGGCGATGAACAAAGCATAGAGCAGTCATTGTCTACATTTTCATCGCATATGCTTAATATAATAGATATACTAAAAAATGCGGACAATAAAAGTTTAATTCTTCTAGATGAGCTTGGTTCTGGAACAGACCCAGTGGAAGGGGCGGCCTTAGCAATTTCTATACTTGAGAAGTTAAAAGAAAAAGATTCTAAAATAATAGCTACTACTCATTATACAGATCTAAAAGCATATGCGCTATCTGAGCCAGGTGTTGAAAATGGATGTTGTGAATTTGATGTAGCTACTCTTAGGCCTACATACAAACTATTAATAGGAACTCCCGGTCGTTCTAATGCTTTTGCTATATCTGAGCGGCTTGGGATGCCAAGTGATGTTTTAAATAAAGCTCAAAGCTTTATTTCTGACGAAAATGTAAAATTTGAAAGTATTGTAAAAGGCCTTGAAGAAAACAGAAATCAGTTAGAAAAAGATAAAGCCGAAATTGAAAAATTGAAAGATCAAATAGAAAAAGATTTAGTAAAACTGGAGCAAGAAAAGATAAATATAAAAAATAGTTGCGACCTTGAAATAAAAAACGCAAGACTTAAATCCCAGGATATTGTTGCAAAGGCTCAGATTATGGCAGAAGAGCTTATTGATGAAATTAAAAAAGTTAGGAAATCAGGAATCGATAGTGATTTGGTAAGAAGCATTAGATCTCATTTAAATAAAATAGAAAAAGAAGTTAACCCGGTTGAAGAAAAAGAAAATTCTAACTATGAGTTACCCAGAAAATTAAAAGCAGGAGATACTGTTTTAATATTTAATATTGATAAAAAGGGAACAGTTATAGGCATCAATGAAACCGGTAATGAAGTAACAGTCCAAGCGGGAATCATTAAAACAAAAGTTCCAGTAAGTAATATAAGATTATTAGAAGAAAAAACAAAGAAAAAGATTCCTTCCAGTCACGGAAGAAATCTAAAAAATAAAATAAGGGTAGCCCCACAAGAATTAGATGTAAGAGGGAAAACTTCAATAGAAGCAATAATGGATATTGATAAGTTTATAGATGATGCTCTTTTGTCACATGTTAATCAGTTAACTATTATACATGGAAAAGGAACAGGTGTTTTAAGAACTGAAATAACAAAACACCTAAAAAAACATCCCAACATAAAAACTTTTAGACTTGGAAAGTTTGGCGAAGGGGAATCTGGAGTAACGATTGTTGAGTTAAAATAGGCTAATTTTTGTTAGATTCTAAATTTTGTAGCGCAAAGTCAATGCACTGACCAATAAATTTGTTTCTGCTCATATTGTTGCGGTTTGCAACATCATCTATAAATTTTAATTTTTCAGAGTCTATTCTTATACAAATAACTTCATTTTTTTCGGGTTTTGGAATAAAATGCATCATAAAAAAACTCCTTTAAAATAAATTTTGACAAATTATTTATTATCTCCTATTATAAGATTATATAGAAATTGAATGCATAACAATATTTAATATCGATATCGTAAAAATTAATAAGAGGTGATATATATTAAAGAATACAAAATTGTTTTAACAGAGGAAATTTCTGAGTTTTATGAAAATTTATCAATATTTCAAAAAAAACCAGTAGAAGAGGTATTAAAAGAAAATTTAGTAAGAAATAAAGATTTAATGATTAATATATTAATTTCGGAGCGATAAGAAATATATGTTACTAACTAATAATAAGAAAAATTCTTATAAAAAAGAAAACTTAAAGTTATGTATATGGATTTTAGATATTGTATTTTTAGTTTTAATAGTAATATTTTTTATGGCTTTTTTAGCTATGAAAAATCACGGATACGCAGATAAGGAATACTCCTTAAACTCAGATCTAGTAAAAAAAGTTACATATGAAACCGTAAAAGGAAATAGTATATTTCTTACAAATGAGGAATTTAATTCCATTTTTAATAATTTAATTACTAAAAATTTAAAAATTAAAGAAAATGTGAAAAACATTAACATAAAACCTAAGAATAATAAAGAATTTCTTGTAATAATACCTCATGATTTTAAAGGAAAACTCTTAGAGTTATGCTTAACCACAAACATAAAGTTAAATAAAGATAAAAATATGTTTGAGGTAAAAGTATTAAGATCAAAATTAGGGGATTTGCCAATACCTAAAAGTATATTTTTTAAATATCTTAAAAAAAGCAATATTAAATATAAAGATGACGTTTTATTTATTGATTCACGTTTACCATTGGAAATTTTAAATAAAACCCTAGAAATTAGTATAGATGAATTTTATATAGAGAATGAGCAGTTCGTTTTAAAATTTAAAATCAACAATGCAACAATAAATCAAATTTTATCCGGGCCTGTAAGCAGTATGTTAAATAAGTTGTTAACAAACGCATCATAGCTTGTAAAAAGTTATGATGTATTTTATTTTTATTAATAGAGTGTTGACAAACTTAAAAAGGTATTATATAATAAAACAAATGTGTAAAGCAAAAATGGTTTACAGCGTTTTAAAGCTGAGGTGAATCTAAGTGGAAAGAAATTTTGAAGTTTCAACCCTTTTAGACTTTTATGGAGAACTTTTAACAGTTAATCAGCGACAAATTTTGGATTTATATTATAATGAGGATTTATCATTATCTGAAATAGCCGATAATGAAGGTATTACTCGTCAAGGTGTTAGAGATACAATAAAAAAGGCTGAAGCTAAACTTTTTGATATGGAAAAAAAGCTAGAGCTTTTTAATAAATTTAATAATATGCGGCCAGCTTTACTCTCTATAATTGAAAATTCAAAGAAGATAGAACTTATTTCGAAAAAAGAAAATAAGGAAATTTATAAACTTGCAAATATTATAAAAAATACTGCAATAAATATTTATGAACAGTGAAAAAGGAGTGTTAATGTGGCTTTTGAGGGATTATCTGAGAAGTTAACTTCAGCGTTTAAAAGACTTCGTAGTAAAGGAAAGCTTTCTGAAAAAGATGTAAAAGATGCTATGCGAGAAGTAAGACTTGCGCTTTTAGAAGCTGATGTGAATTATAAAGTTGCTAAAGAATTTACTGATATAATCTCTCAAAGAGCAATTGGCGAAGAAGTTATGCAGAGTTTAACCCCTGCTCAGATGGTTATTAAAATTGTAAACGAAGAATTAATCAATCTAATGGGGACTACACAAAGCAGATTAAATACTGCAGCTAATCCACCAACTGTAATAATGATGTGCGGACTTCAAGGTTCCGGAAAAACAACTCATTCGGCGAAACTAGCACTTTCTCAAAAGAAAAAAGGACATAGGCCTTTATTGGTTGCTTGTGACGTTTATAGACCAGCGGCTATAAAACAATTGCAGATTGTAGCTTCTCAGGCAGGGGTACCTGTTTTTGAGATGGGAAATGAGAATCCTGTAAAAATTGCAAAAGAGGCTGTTAAACATGCAAAAGACCATGGAAATGATATTGTAATTTTAGATACGGCAGGTAGGTTACATATTGACCAGGAATTAATGGATGAATTAAAGAATATTAAATCAACTGTTAATCCAGATGAGATTTTATTTGTAGTAGATTCTATGACAGGTCAAGATGCTGTGAACGTTGCCAAATCCTTTAATGACTTATTGACAATAACTGGTGTTATTTTGACTAAGCTTGATGGTGATACTCGTGGAGGAGCAGCGTTATCTGTTAAAAAAGTTACCAATAAGCCTATTAAGTTTGTAGGTACCGGAGAAAAACTTACAGACCTTGAAGAATTTTATCCGGACAGAATGGCATCCCGTATTTTGGGTATGGGCGATATGTTATCGTTAATAGAAGAGGCTGAAAGCAAGCTGGATCACCAAAAAGCCGAGCAAATGGCCACTAGGCTTATGAAGAATAAGTTTGATCTTAATGACCTTTTAGAACAAATGAATCAGATAAAAAATATGGGTTCTTTAAAATCAATTGTTTCTAAAATTCCTGGAGCTGCGCAAAAAATTAATGCAGATGATCTTGACGACAGGCAAGTAGATAGGTTGTGTGCTATAATTTTATCTATGACGAAAAAAGAGAGAGAAAAACCCGATACTATAAATGCATCAAGGAAAAAAAGAATTGCATCAGGGTGTGGAATGAAAGTAGAGGATGTTAATTCGTTACTAAGACGCTTTGAACAGATGCAAAAAATTATGAAACAGTTTTCCGGCAAAAAAGGAAAAAGTTTTCTTCCGAAAATGGGTGGCCTTGCAGGTCTTGGTAAATTTAAATTTTAGTGTTCATCCTAAAGGGCTATTGTACCTTATGGTGAAATATATTAAGTATCAATTTTGGAGGTGATTTAAAGTGGCAGTTAAAATTAGATTACGTCGTATGGGCGCAAAAAAAACGCCTTTTTATCGTATAGTTGTAGCAGATTCAAGATTCCCAAGAGACGGTCGTTTTATAGAGGAAATAGGTTATTATAATCCTCTTAGTGAACCAGTTGATTTTAAGGTAGATTCTGAGAAAGTAAGCAAATGGATATCAAATGGTGCTCAACCAACTGATACTGTTAAAGCTCTATTTAAAAAACACGAGATTCTTTAATAAACGGAGGAATAGTCTTTGAAAACGTTATTATTAACTATGGCAAAAGGATTAGTAGAGAATCCAGATGACGTTACAGTTGACGTAGATGATGTCAATGAGAAGGGGATAACGGTATACCATCTTCATGTTGCGAAAAGTGATATGGGAAGAGTAATCGGTAAACAAGGGCGTATAGCTAAAGCAATACGTGCAGTTATGCGTTCAGTTGCTATTAGAAACAATTGTAAAGTAGTTGTGGAGATAGACTAGTCTTATTGTGTATCGAATCTGTTTATTAATAAAAGGGCGTATGTTTATACGTCCTTTTCCTTTAATGAATCTTGTAAATTTTTTTCTTGGAGGATTATATGTTAAAAAGATATTTGGAAATTGGGAAAATAGTGTCTACTCATGGCCTTAAAGGAGAACTCCGAGTTGATCCCTGGTGCGATTCAGGTGACTTTTTATGTAGTTTTAAAATTTTATATTTTGAAAAAGGACAGGAAAAACTAGAAATTTATAAAGCAAAAGTGCATAAAAACATAGTTATTTTAAAAATTCTAGGAGTTAATTCTATAGATCAAGCCAAAAAGTTGATAGGTAAAATTTTATATGTAGATAGAGAAGATGTAAACCTTTCAGATGGAGAATATTTTATTCAAGATATTATAGGGATTGAAGTTTTTGATGATAATACCAATTTAAGGTATGGAAAAATAACAGATGTATTAAAAACAGGAGCAAATGATGTATATCAAGTAACAGATGATAATAATA
>CAQZPH010000004.1:49105-53741 GCA_948933715.1 uncultured Eubacteriales bacterium
ACCTGGTTCCAGTTATTGATAAGGTGATTTGTAGTATAGATATTGAAAATAATAAGATGACGATATGTCCTCTTGAAGGGATTTTTAATAATGAGAATTGATATTTTGACACTTTTTCCAGATATGTGTAATACTGTAATGAGTGAAAGTATAATTGGTAGGGCTCAAAAAAAAGGTGTGATTGATGTTAGGTGTCACCAAATTAGAGATTACACATATGATAAACATAATAGAGTCGATGATACAGTATATGGGCCAGGAATGGGTATGCTAATGATGGCAGAACCAATAGCATTGTGCTTTGAAGATCTGTGTGAAAAACTTAATAAAAGACCTTATTTTATATACATGTCTCCCCAAGGAAGAACTTTAACTCAAAAAAGAGTAAAAGAATTATCCTCTTATGAAAATATAGCAATACTGTGTGGACACTATGAAGGTGTTGATGAACGCTTTATAGAGGAATTTGTGGATGAAGAGATTTCAATAGGAGATTACGTGTTAACAGGTGGGGAACTACCAGCGTTGGTGCTTGCAGATTCAATTAGCAGGATGGTTCCGGGTGTATTATCGGATAATGAATGTTTTGAAAAAGAGAGCCATTATAATGGACTTTTGGAATACCCTCAATATACTAAACCTGCAGTTTGGAGAGGGAAAAATGTTCCAGAAATATTGTTATCTGGGCATCATGCGAACATAGAAAAATGGCAAAAGCAACAATCTTTAATAAGGACAAAAAGTAAAAGACCTGATTTATTAAACGAGCCTAAATTATCTAAAGAAGATAAATGATTAAAAAATTTGGTGACTTTTTTAATTTTAAGTGAAAATAATTCTTTTAACACGACTTTAATTGGCGTTTTGCACAATAACTTTAAACGATAATACTATCTAGATATACTATAACACTAAATTTATATGATTGTTGTTGACGATATTATTAATTATGCTATAATTATAATTAGATTTATTTTGTGTTTTTTGCAAATAATAAATTTAGGTGTAGGAGTGGTTTCATAATGTATGTAAAGGAAGTAGTAGTTCAAAATCAAGTGGGATTACATGCTCGCCCGGCTACTTTTTTTATCCAGAAGGCAAATGAATTTAACTCTTCAATTTGGGTTGAAAAAGAGGAGAGGCGAGTTAATGCAAAAAGTCTTTTGGGAGTATTGTCCCTTGGGATAGTTGGAAATACCTCGATAAAAATTATAGCAGATGGTCCTGATGAGGAAGATGCAGTGAAAGGTCTTGTAAATCTGGTGCAATCTGGATTTGTAGATTAATATAATCTCAAAGTGGATATATTTTATAGTAGTTAGCACCGTTAAGCGGTGCTTTTTATTTTATATTTTGTATAATAATCAGGAGATGAAAGAATGAATGATAGACTTCCTTTTTTGAAAAACAAAGCAACAAAATTACCATATAATCCTGGTGTTTATATTATGAAGGATATAAAAGGGAATATAATTTATATAGGCAAAGCAAAAGCCCTTAAAGATAGAGTAACCCAATATTTTATGTCTTCTAAGACTCATGAAGAGAAAGTGAAAAAAATGGTTTCTCATGTTAATGATTTTGATTATATATTAACAGACAATGAGTTTGAGGCATTAGTGCTGGAGTGTAGCCTTATAAAACAGTATACACCTAAATACAATATACTTTTAAAAGATGACAAAGGATATAATTATATAAAAATAACAAATGAAAAATGGCCTCGAATATTAGAAGTAAAACAGATTTTGGATGATGGTGCAACTTATATAGGACCATACACAAGTACAGCTTATGTTAAAAAAGCTGTTGATGAGGCTTTAAACATATTTAAATTACCTCGATGTAGAAAAGATTTCTATAAAAGAAAACTGGATACAAGAGCTTGTCTTAACTTTTATATTAATCAATGTAGTGCACCATGTATTGGCAAGGTAAGCTATGAAGAATATATTGAAAATGTTAACGATGCAATTGAATTTTTAAAAGGTGGAGATACTGCCTCTATAAAAAGATTAACAGCGAAAATGCAAGAGTTATCTAAAAATTTAGAATATGAGAAAGCAGCAAAAGTAAGAGATAAGATTTCTGCAATAAAAAAGATAACAGAGAAACAAAAAGTAGTATCAACAAAAGGAAAAAACCAAGATGTTATAGCTCTTGTTCAAAGCAGTAAATTATCAAGCTTTGAAGTCTTCAGGTTTTCAAAGGGCAAGCTTTGTGACAGTGATAATTATATCCTTAATGAGGTAGGTCCCCCGGAGATTGCAAGATCAGAATTTATAATGCAGTATTATATGGGGAAGAATGATATACCGGCTACTATACTAACAGATGGGGATGTAGATGCAAAGGAAAGTGTATCACAGTATTTATCAAAGAAACAAGGTAGAAAAGTTAACATAGTAATACCTAAAAAGGGTGATTCATTAAAATTAATTGAAATGTGCAGAAATAATGCAGCAGAAAGAATTTCGCAGCAAATGGGAAGAACTTTTAAAGAAACGGCTGCACTTGACGAGCTTGCAAAATTATTATCGCTGCCTTCCGCACCGGTCTATATAGAAGCTTATGATATATCAAATACAGCAGGATCTGATAATGTAGCAGGAATGGTTGTTTTTAAAAATGGAAGGCCCCTAAAATCAGCGTATAGAAAATTTAAAATAAAGACTATTGCCGGGCAAGACGATTATGGGTCAATGTGTGAAGTTATTTCAAGAAGATTCGATAGATATGCAAGTGATAAAAATAATGAAGATGAGGGATTTTCAAAACTTCCAGATCTTATTTTATTAGATGGTGGAAAAGGACATGTTTCTGCTGTTAAAAAATTATTAGAAAACCGAGGGTATGATATCCCTATATATGGAATGGTTAAAGATGATAAACATAGAACCCGTGCAATTGCTAAAGATGGAGGAGAAATAGCCATAAATTCCAATAGAGCAGCATTTACTTTGATATCTTCAATACAAGACGAAGTTCATCGGTTTGCTATAGGGTATCACAAGCAAAGAAGAAAAATAAATACGTTGACGACCACTCTTTTAAATATCCCTGGGGTAGGCGAGAAAAAATCTAAGATGTTGCTAACGTATTTTAAAACCTTTGACAGAATAAAATTAGCAGATGTAGATGAATTAATGAAAGTGCCGGGAATAAATGAAGCGGTAGCAAACAATATTATAAATTATTTTAATGAGAATAACTTATAATCTTTCAAAATTCCATTAAATATCCAAAAAAGAATAATATATTGACAATATTGAGAAAATATTGCATAATATGATTGGATCCATAGGGGGATATCATTTTATGAGAGTTATATCCGGTAAAAAAAGAGGAAAAAGGTTAGAAACCTTAAAAGGAGAATCGGTTAGACCAACTACTGATAAAGTAAAAGAATCTATTTTTAATGTGATACAATTTGATTTGTCTGGCTGCAAATTTTTGGATTTGTTTGCAGGTTCTGGACAAATGGGAATAGAAGCTTTAAGTAGAGGTGCCGCACATGCTACTTTTGTTGATGATAGCAGAAACTCTATAAGCGTGATAAAAAGAAATTTAATATCTACAGATTTTTATAAAGATTCAAAAGTTGTAAATATGGAGTCTATTTTATTTTTAAAAAAGCAACAGGACTTGTTTGATATTGCGTTTTTGGATCCACCATATAAAGTTGGTTTATTAGAAAAAGTTCTTAAACTTATTCCTAATGCGATAAATGAAAATGGTATTATTATATGTGAGAATCCAATAGATGAAGAACTACCTAAAACTATAAAAGGTTTTATACTCCAAAAAGAATATATTTACGGCAAAATAAAAGTTAGTGTTTATAGGAATAAAGATGCTTGTTTAAAATGAGAGTATGGTAAAGGATTTTAATAGATTATATATTGTTATTTAGATGATTAAAGTATATATTTATAAAAATAACTTTTAGAACATTGTTAATTAAAATATAAATATATAATTTTAAGATATAATAAAACATCTTTATAAAAGTAGGGTTATGTACTTAATCATGTTTAAAATGTTAAAATGAAGGAGGAGATAATAGTGAGAGTTGAAGAGATATTAGAGGATATGGAAGAATTAATTAGAGATGCATGGAGTTTACCTCTGAGTGGAGGCAAAGGGATTATCAGTCTTTATAGAATAAATGAACTAATAAATGAAATTCGAGATGAATTACCAAGTGAATTAAATCAAGCTAAAGCTATTATTGCAGATCGTTCGCAGATTATAAATGATGCAAAGGATGAAGCAAGTAACATTATTTCTACATCAGAGGCAAAGGCTAAAGCTATGGTTGAGAAAGATGAAATAGTAAGACAAGCTAAAGAAAAATCTGAAGAAATAGTGTTAGATGCAAAAGTTCATGCTAGAGATATAAAAAAGGCTGCTAATGACTATGTAGATGATATAATGAGACATGTAGACGATAGTTTAACAATGGCAGTTTCAGACCTTCGAAAAGCGAAGCAAACTTTAAAGAGTAATCAATAAAAAAACGTCACCTTTTTAGAGTGACGTTTTTAATTTTTTAATAAAAATTGAAAACACTAATAAATGTATATGCAAAAATAGTGAAAAAAGGATAAAAGAGGAGAAAAAAGTGGTAAAAAGA
>CAQZPH010000005.1:0-15775 GCA_948933715.1 uncultured Eubacteriales bacterium
ACCGTATCCTTTGCTAATGAGTCTGCAAATCCTGAATTAAAAAGTTCGTTCCAAACTGAAGATGGAATAATTATATTAGCAGCTCCTGAAGGAGTATTTAAATCAGGAAGCCAGCTTTACGCTCAATTTTTAGATCCTGATTCACAAGAATATCAGGATGCTTTTAAAAACTTAGATGATAATTTTAAAAATGTAACCGAAAGATTAAAAGTATATGATATATTTGTACTTGATCCCTACGGAAATAAAGTAACCCAATTTAATGACTATGTAACACTTTATATTCAAATTCCAAAGGACTATGACGACGCTGATTTAGATGCAATTCATATTACGGAAGGTCCCGATCAAGAGTTTGAGGAATGGATAGAAACGATCGATGGCACAAAATACCTTGCATTTAAAACCAATCACTTTAGTCCTTATGCAATTATAGATAAAAGCACAAGTGAATTTCAATTCCTATTATATATTTTTACACCTATTCTTTTAATATCAACTATATTGCTTATACTATATTTATCTCGTAAGCAAAAGAAAATATAACGTAATATTAATTTTCTTTCTAAAATTAAAAGTCAATTGTTAAAAATAACAATTGACTTTTTTCTATTTTATAGTACTCACAGACAAAAGTGCCCTCTTAAAAGAAAAGCCTCACTCAGTCTCCTGGGCATAACTTGCCTGCCTTGGCTTTCTGGTACAATTAGCCATAATGGGCTCAAGAGCGTCGACGCAGTCCTAAAATAAAACAAGTCACACCCAAACTATGAGCGCGACTTGTTCTGCGAGACCATCCGCTGGTGAGATGTTCTATAAGGCACATAAACTATAAAAACGCGTGCAAAAAAATAAAAAATTAGCGCCGGCCCCTATTACGCGAACTGGGTCCAGTGCTTTGCTGGTGCGAGTGACGGGACTTGAACCCGTACGTCGTAGACACACGCCCCTCAAACGTGCCTGTCTGCCAGTTCCAGCACACTCGCATTTGTTTTAAACTTAATACTACAGTATTTTTCCTATGTTGTCAACAGGTTTAAACATTTTTTGTACACTTAATAAATCCTTAAAATAAAAGAACACTTACTTTTATAGGGTGAAAAATGTGCATCAGCCTTTAAAACAATCTTGAGAAGTAAAACCTGACCCAAGTGAAAAGGAAAACAAAATCCACGCAAATATAAATAAAATATCTAGAATAAACTATACACAAAGTGCAGTTTTTAAATTTATAAAACTGCACCCATACGCTATCTTTATTTTTCTATTTTCTTTTTAAAGAATTTCTCACTTGATGTGTTGGGTGACCGCAAGATTCTATAAAGACCATATAATTTCTCTGGATTTTTAGTTATCTTATTTATTTTCCCTTCACAGCTAAGAGTAGCTTTAAAACCCATTTGCCTTAAAATATCAAGAGAACAATTGCTTATAGCTCCAAACGGAAAAACAAACGTACTTGGGGTAAAATCAAGATAGTCTTCAACTTTGCTTTGCATTAAATTAACATCGTTACTAAAAGTACGTTGATAATTTTCAAGGGTCTCATTTTTATTTTTTTTCGTGCCACATCGAGATTTCGTGATAGTGTGCATATTATAAGAATGATTTTGAATTTCCACTAATCCTGAATCTTTCATTTCTTTTAGTTCATCCCAGGAACAATGAGCGTAATTGGGATTTTTATTTTTATTTTCACTATATATATCGCATTGTTTTCCAATAGGAGATAATATCATTTTACAACCATATTCTTTTAAAAGAGGAAATGCATAAAGGTAGTTATTATAATATCCATCGTCAAAAGTTAGCATTATAGGCTTTTCGGGCAACTCTTTATTTTCATATACAAAGTCAATTAAGTCTTTCATAACAATTGTTGTATAACCGTTTTCTTTTATATATTTTAAATCATTCTCAAAAGTATTAGGAGATACTATAAATTTACTTTTGGGTTTATTGGTTTTTAAAATTGCATGATACATAATTATGGGGAGTCTAATAGAATCTTCTGATTCAGACACCGCAGATAAAAGAATATCTTTACTAATATTTAAAAATAAAAATCCTACAGCAATAACAGAAATTGCTAGACAAATAAATAAAGGTTTTTTTATTCTAAGGTTTACGTACATACCGATAATCATTCCCTCATTTAAATTGTTACCTTATAATATATGTTATAAAAATTCCAACCATGAATGAAAGTAAAAACCATTCAAAAACAAGTGTTTGTTATATTAAAAAATCACAGTCAACAAAATTACTTAGTTGACTGTGATTTAATTTACATTTATCTTCTCTATTAAAATCTCTACACTAAGATATCTCCATAAGTTTTGGAGAAAATCCCCGCAGCATTTGATTCATCTGTATCAATATGCATAGCAGGTAAAAAATCTTTATTTACTCTAATATATACTTGATCAAAAATTAAGGATCGCGCCTTGGATTCTATTTTTACACATACTTTCTGATTATCCGCTACATTAATTTCCTTAGCTGTTTTAGGGTCAAGATGAATGTGCCTTTTTGCTACAATTAAACCATTTTTAATAACTACAGTGCCAGCAGGTCCCCTTAATTTACACCCTGGAGTATTATCAATATCTCCTGAATCTCTAATAGGAGCATCAACCGAAAGCTTTCTTGCATCAGTAAGAGAAATTTCTACTTGGGTATGTTTTCTTAAAGGCCCCAAAACCGATACACCACATATTTCACTATTAGGACCAATAATATCTACTCGTTCCATGCAAGAAAATTGACCAGGTTGTGATAAAAAACTTCTTTTTGTTAGTTCTGAGTTTTTTCCAAATAAGATATCCATATCTTCCCGACAAAGATGAACGTGCCTTGCAGATGTTTCTACTAGAACTTGCATTTTAGTATCATCTCCTTATCTTCATAAAATACTCATAAATATTATATGGACTATTATACCATTTTAAAGATAGTTTTCAATATTACTTAAAATTAAATTTACGTTTTATATAATTCATGTTATAATAAAAAACATGTCGAATTACCGAGATAAAAGAGGTGTTTTTATGTACTGTTCTTTCGAGGAACTAGAAACAACATGTAAAGCTTGTGAAAAATGTGATCTTTGTAAAACTAGACATAATGTTGTTTTTGGTGTAGGCAATAAAAAAGCAGAAGTCCTTTTTATTGGGGAAGGACCCGGCGAAAATGAAGATTTGCAAGGAGAACCTTTTGTGGGAAGAGGGGGTCAGTTGCTTGATAAAATGTTAAGTGCAATTGATCTTAATCGAAATAAAAATATCTATATAGCTAATATTGTTAAATGTAGGCCTCCACAAAATAGAGATCCTTTGCAAGAAGAACAAGAAGCCTGCATTGGATGGCTTAGAAATCAAGTAGCTTTAATAAAACCAAAGATAATAGTGTGCCTTGGTAGAATAGCGGCAATGAAAATTATTAAACCAGACATGAAAATAACAAAAGAACACGGCGAATTTTTTGAAAGAAACGGTGTTTTGATGATGGCAACATTGCATCCGGCTGCACTATTAAGAAACCCTGCAAATAAACCAAGTGCTTTTGAAGACTTTTTAAAGCTACGCGAAAAAATAACAGAAGTATGTGATCATACATATTAAAAAGAACCACATGGTGGTTCTTTTTTTTGTAGCATATAAAACTTAAAAGCCATTTAAATGATTATTCTTTATTATAGTAGGATAATCAACATAACAGTAGTTCATATCGACTCTCCCATTGATACCATTTACACTTCCATCACTTGTATATTGCCACATTCCATAAGGAACTTGACAATCACAAGTTGGGCTCCAATGAGCCACCCATAAATTTTGGCCTTGAAGTTTGCTCATATCAAGTTCATATCTTTGTCTATTTAAAAATGTATAATAACCTGCATAGTAACCCGCTTGCCTCAATCTATTTATAAAAGTCACTATTATATCACTTTTTTGTTCAGGAGATAAACTCTTTTGGCACCGATCTTCAAAATCAAAAAATACAGGGTATTCCCACTGTGTCCATCTTAGCCTAGTAATAAAGAAATCTGCTTCTTTTAAAGCTTCTTCTTGCGTTGTGGCATAACTATAATGGTATGCACCTATTGGCATCCCCACCGATTTAGCACCATTAATGTTATCTCTTAACTTTCTATCTGTCTGCTTGTCCCACAGTTCCCAACCATAACTTGTCCTTATAATAGCAAATTGTATTCCGGAATCTTTAACAGCTTGCCAATCGATATCTAAGTTGTGGTAAGAGACATCTATACCAATTCTAGGTAATGTCTGGTCTTGTTGCTCAGCCTTTTTGTCATCTGCTTTGTAAACAGGCTCCTCTTTTGGAGTTAATGTTGTATCAACTTTATCTGTTGGCTGTTTTTCTTTAGATAGTTGTTTTGTATTTACTTTTAAAGTTAATTCCTCTTCTTTAGCAGGTGCTATTGTGTTTACTTTTAATGCTAATTCCTTTTCCTGTGCAAACGTTGTTATGTGTGAATTAGTACTTAAGTTAAATACTAAAGTTACCATAAGCATAAATCTTAATAGTTTTTCCAACTTAAACTAACCCCCCAAAATTATATAAATTCACAAGATAATATTATCGTATTTTTATCACAAAAATCAACACATTTTTACAAATATTTTGTAGAAATTTATACTAAATTTTTGTGCATCTTTTTTTATAAGACACATATTGATTTTAATCGAAGTTTATATTATAATAAAAATCATTAAGTTTTTCTTTATATAAGCAAAGTTGGACATTGTATATTTGAATATGTGAGTGGGTAGGCGCTGCGCGGTCTGGCGCCGCGAACCATGTCAGGCGGGGAACCGAGCAGCATTAAACGGAGTTGTCAGGGGCGATGCAGTCAGTTTGCTCACTTGCATATTCAAGTATATTGCGGGTCTTTTTAGACAGTCTGCTTTGCTTTTTAATTTACCATGAAAGGTTAAAATGCATTATGTATCAAGCTCTTTATCGAAAATATCGACCAAAAACATTCAGTGACGTAATCGGCCAACCACACGTAACAGTTACTCTACAAAATGAGCTCTTATCTGGGCGTATAGGACACGCGTATCTTTTCATTGGGTCAAGAGGTACGGGTAAAACTACTTGCGCAAAAATTTTTGCAAAGGCTGCTAATTGCTTTGAAATTAAAAACGGTAACCCCTGTGGTGAATGCGACTTATGCCGCGACATTGACTCTGGGGAAGTTATGGATATAGTTGAGCTAGATGCTGCAAGCAATAATAGTGTTAATGATATAAGAGACATTTGCGAATCCGCTGCGTTTACTCCGGCGAGAGGTAAATACCGTGTATATATCATAGACGAAGTACATATGTTGTCTCCAGGTGCTTTTAATGCTCTGCTTAAAACATTAGAAGAACCTCCTGCACATGTGATATTTATATTAGCAACCACGGAAGTTCATAAAATTCCGGCTACTATATTATCAAGATGCCAACGTTTTGAGTTTCATAAGATATCAATTGACGATATTGCAAATAGGCTTGACTATATAGCAAAAAATGAAAATGCAACTATTAACAAAGAAGCTGCTTTACTAATAGCTCGCATATCGGACGGGGCTATGAGAGATGCAATATCTATTTTAGATAAATGTTTAGGTATAAATAAAAATGTAGATGTCGATGTAATAACAAGTACTGTAGGGATAGCTTCTTTTGAAAACATGTACTGTCTTACAAAGGCAATATTTTCAAAGGTTCCAAAAGATGCTCTTTTAATTATAAATACTCTTAACCAACAATCTAAAGATATGATGAGACTTACACAAGAGCTTATAGGGAATTTTAGAAATATAATGATGATAAAAACTTTAAAAGATAGTAACCGACTGCTCGTTATCCCGGACGAAGAATATCAAAAATTATCAGAACTATCGGTGGATATATCGCTTGAAACAATTATTTATGTTTTAGATACTCTTGAAGATTCGTTTGAAAAAATGAACCGAGGTTGCGACAGCAGAACAGAACTTGAAATGTGTATGGTGAAATTATGCTCTCCAAAGTTAAATTATAGCAACGAAGCTATCTTGGCAAGGCTTAGTGATTTAGAGCAAATGATCACTTCAGGGGAAATAAAAGCGAATGTCTCCCCCGATGTTAACCCAAAACCTAAGGTTCAAAATAAAAAAAATGTTAATGATAGTGATAGGGATATTAAGGATAGCGAACCCCATGAAGAAAAAGTAGTAAAAGAAACTATACCGCCGCAAAATCAAAACTCAGTAGCGAAAGTAGATAATGTTAACTTGCAAGGGAATGCTAAACTGATGCAAAATTGGCAAGAAGTTTTAGACGCACTAAAAAGTTATTCGCGGACTATTGCGCTTGCATTTAAAGATTCTGTTGCATATATAGATGGAGATTTTGTGTTAATAGATTCAAAAAATGAAATGGCTTTTGAGCTATTAAAAAAGTCTACTCAAAGGGAGAAAATCAAAGTTGCTATCCAAGAAGTTACCGGAAAAGCTTATAAATTAGGCCCTTATAATAGTACCCCAGTTAAAGAAATTAACATGGATCCACTGGATGAACTTGCTGATACTGCAAGGGAACTTGGTATAGATGTAACAGAAATATAGTGTGTTTTGGAGGAATAAAAAATGAAAGCAAGATTACCTAAAGGTTATGGTCAAGGTGGAGCTTCAAATTTACAACAGTTAGCCATGAAAGCTCAAAAAATGCAAGAAGAAATGAACACAATAACAGCTGAACTTGAGGAAAAAGAATATGTTGCGTTAGCTCCTGGTGGAAATATTAAAGTTACGGTAAATGGAAAACTAGAAGTTAAGAACATAGAAATTGATCCTGAAATAGTTAATAAAGATGATGTTGAAATGCTATCTGACTTAATTATAGTTTCAGTTAATGAGGCCATTAAAAACGCAGTTACAGAAAAAAATGAAAAAATGGAGAAAATATCCGGAAATCTTAATATACCGGGGATGTTTTAAATTATGTCTGAGTATAATGTAATACCGCTTGCAAAGTTAATTGAACAATTTGAAAGATTACCGGGGATCGGTAAAAAAACAGCACAAAGACTTGCATACTTTGTGTTACAAATGTCTTATGATGAAGCAGAAGATTTTTCTCATGCAGTATTAGAGGCACGCGAGAAAATTAAATATTGTAAGGTTTGTAAAAATTTAACTGATCAGGAATTGTGCCCTGTTTGTAGAAATGTGGCTAGAGATAAAACTATAATATGTGTAGTTGAAGATCCAAGAGACGTTATAGCGCTTGAGAGAACTGGTGAGTTTTCTTCCTCATATCATGTTTTGCATGGGGTAATTTCACCCTTAAATGGCGTTGGTCCAGATCAACTATATATAAAAGAATTGCTAAAAAGGATCTCAAGTGAACCAATAAAAGAAGTAATCATGGCGACAAACCCGACTGTTGAAGGAGAGGCTACAGCTATGTATATTTCAAAGCTTTTAAAACCACTTGGTGTAAAGGTTACAAGATTAGCTTATGGAATCCCTGTCGGTGGAGATCTTGAGTATGCTGATGAGGTAACTTTATCACGGGCTTTAATGGGTCGAAGTGAAATATAATTTTTTTAATTTTTGTTTATATTTTACTATTGACATGGGGGTTTTCAAATGATATAATCTCATTTACAAGGGGATAAACTGCGCGAAAGGGACGAAACGGCGATATATGAAAAATGAATCATTTAAAACTATTGCACAAAACAAAAAAGCCTTTCATGACTACTTTATTGAAGATAAAATGGAAGCCGGTATAGAACTTTTCGGAACAGAAGTTAAATCAGTAAGACTTGGAAAAGTATCTTTAAAAGAAGCATGGTGTTCTATAGTTGATGGAGAACTCTTATTAAACGGCATGCATATTTCCCCTTATGAACAGGGCAACCTATTTAATAAGGATCCAATGAGAGTTAAAAAATTGCTTATGCATAAACGTGAAATCATGCGGCTTTTAGGTCTTATTAAGCAAGATGGGTACACGTTGGTTCCGTTGTCGGTTTATCTTAAGGGTTCATTGGTTAAAGTCTCTGTTGGTCTTTGCAAAGGTAAAAAACTTTACGATAAACGCAAAGTAATGGCAGAAAAAGATGCTAAACGTAAAATAGAGCGGACTATAAAAGAATTTAACCGATAAACTTTTTATATGGGGATGTAACGGCTTCGACGGGGATTATGAGCCATTGTAAGCGAGTAGCGTTGCGAACACGCTTTAAAAATTCGCCACTTTTAAAAAATAAACGACAACAATCAAGTTGCGTACGCAGCCTAATTAGGCTGCCGTCTTTGTAGAGATTACTGCGGCTTTACAATAAGACGTCGATTAGCAGTGAACGTGAATTAAACTATGGTTCGAGTTTAGTCATGAATCAGAACCTACCAAGGTGTTAAGCCTGTTATTGGGCGTAACATTAAGGGAATGTTAATTCAATAACTACACTCGTAGAAAGCAGTGGTAAGTGGTTTTCGGACAGGGGTTCAATTCCCCTCATCTCCACCAAATAAAATTGAATTTGTAATTTTAAATAGATGGTAAGCTAAAAAAATTTACATATAGATAGGAGACTAATTATTATGGAAGTTAATAGTGTAGTAGAAAATGTCGTTGTTGTAAATGACGTAATGGGTACAGTTCCATTGCAAAAGAAAAAAAGAAAGGTATCTCCTAATGTTGGGTTGGGTCTTAGAAAACATACTGAGAGAATGAAAACAGATCCAGAATACCATAAGATGATGGTTGAAAAATATAAAAATAACAGACCCAATGCTATAGCTGTTGATATGCTTGACAAAGATACCTTTGAAATCGTGATGACATTCCCAAAAATTATGGATGGTGCAGCCTGGATACGTGAAAATACTAAATATTCTAAAGCTGATTACGCTACAATCAATAAGATTTGTAAAAGGCAAGGAAAAACAGCTTATGGATATAGATGGAGATACACAAAAGATAGATAACCTTAAATTAATTTTAAGGTTACTGCTTGATCTTGAGCCAAAAGGTTCCTTTGCATACCTATACTTTTAAGGTATGCATTCTTTTTTTATTGAAAGGAAAATATTCTTATGAATGATCATTTTGTCTCTGCCATAATTGTGGCTGCGGGTAACTCTACTCGCATGGGGAAAGATAAAATATTTTTAAATTTAATTAATAAACCAGCTATAGCTTACACACTTAAATCTTTTCAAGACTCTAACGTAATAAATGAAATTATAGTTGTGTGTAAAGATGGTGTTAAAAATAAGTTGAAAAATATAATAACTCAATATAATATAAGTAAATTTAAATGTTTTGCCACAGGAGGAATCGTGCGTCAAGAATCCGTTTTTTCTGGCATAAAACAGTGCAGCGAACAAACTTCGTATTACGCTATTCACGATGCTGCACGTTGTCTTGTTACTATAGATGAGATTAACGATGTTGTCACCGATGCTTTTAACAATAAAGCAAGTTCTCTTGGTGTTCCGTGTAAAGATACTTTAAAGTTCTTAACTTCTTCAAATTTTGTTAAAGATACTCCCGATCGCAATCTACTATGGTCTATTCAGACTCCACAAGTATTTGAAAAAAATTTGTACCTTAAGGCTTTACGTAGTGCTACAGAAAATAAAAAGAATTACACCGATGATTGTCAATTAGTTGAAAACATATCAGTTCCAGTTCATATTGTTAAGGGTAACTATTCTAATTTAAAATTAACTACACCCGAAGATATTATAATTTTTGAAAGTATATTAAATAAAAGGGGGACCAAATAATGCGAATAGGTCACGGTTATGATGTACATAAATTAGTCAAAGAAAGAAACCTTATTATTGGTGGCTGCAAAATAAATTATCCGCTTGGGCTTCTTGGCCATTCGGATGCAGATGTATTAGTTCATGCAATTATAGACTCTCTTTTGGGTGCTGCTGCACTTTGTGATATTGGTAACTTGTTTCCTGATAATGATCCTAACTATAAAGATGCTAATAGTTTAACATTACTTAAAGTGGTTTGTGAAATGATCTATAATGAGGGTTATAGTATATCAAATATTGATTGCACTATAATTGCTCAGGAACCAAAACTTACTCATTATATTAAATTTATGCAATCTAACATAGCTAATGCCTGCAATATTAATGAATCGCAAATTAATATTAAAGCTACTACCGAAGAACACCTCGGCTTTACCGGTAGCCTTCAAGGGATCTCTGCGCATGCAGTTTGTCTTTTAAATTAATTGTTTTTTATAAAAAAGTTTAGCATCTAAAGGGGCGGCACCTCAAAAATTAATTTTTGGCTTGGAGCAATGACACGAAATGGTCATTGCTCCAAGTTGTATCAAGAACACCGATATAAAATAGTGTATTTCTTGATACAAGGTGCCGCCCCTTAATTAGTTTTCTCACAAAACAAATTATTATTGCATACAATGGTACCATCACAAAAAGGTAGGAGTGAGACTCTTGAACAAACCTTTACTTATTGTAAGTTCCATAACCTATGCAATGAAAGGTCAAGAAATCCTAAAAAGGCAGGGAATCAAAGCAACAGTTAGGCGCGTTCCTAAAAGTCAAGTTCTTTCAGGTTGCGGTTACGGCCTTTTAGTAACATGTAATCCCGATAAAGCTGAAGATATCCTTTCAAAGTTTCAAATAAAAGTTCTCGGGAGAATGGATTCGGAGGATGCACAATGATATATTTAGACAATGCTGCAACCTCATATCCAAAACCACAATTAGTATCAATGGCAATAATGAATGCCATAAAAAAATTTGGTGCTAACCCTGGTAGGAGTGGCCATAAAATGTCTATAGATTCTGCATTCGAAATATACGAATGCAGGAAAGATATTGCTGATTTTTTTAGTGCTCCAGGCCCTGAATGCGTTATGTTCACTTTAAACTGTACTCACGCTATAAATATGGTTTTAAAAGGGCTTTTAAAACCAGGAGATCACGTTGTTATTTCTTCTCTTGAACACAATGCTGTAACTCGTCCCTTAAAAGCACTTGAACATCAAGGAATAACTTTTAATGAAGCAAAGGTATATCCTGGTGATAATGAATCCACATTATCGTCATTTAGAAATGCAATAAATTCTAAAACTGCACTTATAGCTTGTACGCATGCATCAAACGTATGGGGAATCCGTTTACCAATATCTCGAATTTGTGCACTAGCACACGAATATGGAATCCCCATGTTAGTAGACGCAGCACAAAGTGCCGGTCATATTCCCATAGATTTATCCGAAACTCATATAGACTATCTATGTTTAGCGGGCCATAAGGGTCTTTATGGCCCTATGGGTACAGGTGTTTTAATAACATCTTTAGGTGATACTCTCTCAACAATAATTGAAGGTGGTACTGGTACAAATTCTGAAAGTTACTTACAAACTGAAGTTACACCTGAAAAGTTTGAAAGCGGTACTCCTAACGTTATAGGTATATCTGGTCTTCATGCGGGGATAAAATTTTTAAAAACAAAAAAAGTTTCAAACATTGCCCGACATGAGCATCAAATTATAAATTATTTATATGAAAATTTAGTTGATATAAAACACGTAGAACTATATATGGGAAAGCCTGTTCCCGAACATTTTGTTCCTTTGTTATCTTTTAATATTTCTGGTTTATCAAGTGAAAACGTAGCTGCCATTCTTAATGATCGTGGCATTTATGTTCGTCCAGGATTACACTGTGCACCATCAGCTCATAGATTTTGCAATACACTCGATCGCGGTGCTGTTAGAATTTGCCCATCTGCTTTTACAAAAAAACAAGATATTGATTTTCTTTTAAATTGTCTAAAAAAAATACACATTAAATAACATAAAAATGTTGCATAACTAAATAAATATGATAAAATTAAAGTATAGTAATTAATAAATTTTGATTCAGCATAAAAATATCGTAAAAAAGCAATTAATTTTAAAACAGAGAGTTTATTCTCAGAAAGAAGAAAATCATGGATTTTATAACAAATAATTTTAATGCTTTTATCACATTGATGAAAACCTTTACAATGTCTGATTTTCTCGATATTTCTATTATGTCTTTTATTATATATAACTTTATAAAACTAATACGAGAAACCAGAGCGAGCCAGCTTGTTAAGGGTATAATCATCTTAATCATTGCTTATATTTTTTCATGTCAATTTAACTTTCGAATGTTAAGTTATCTACTTAATAAATTTTTTGAGTTTGGTATAATCGCTTTATTAGTAGTTTTTCAACCAGAACTAAGAAGAGCGCTTGAGCAAATAGGCCGAAGCAAAATAAGTAGATATTGGTCTTCTAGTCCTCTTTACAGATATGACCTAGCGTCACATAAATTAACTCAAAAATGCATCAGTACCGTAGTAGATGCTATACTTTTATTGCAACGTACTAAAACTGGAGCTCTTATTGTCTTTGAGAGGCAAACAAAGCTTGGAGATATCGTTAATACCGGTACCATTTTGCGTGCACGACCTTCAGTCTCGATTATTGGTAATATCTTTTTTAATAAAGCTCCGCTGCACGATGGTGCAATGATTATACGCGGTGCAACTATTTATGCCGCTGGTTGCATATTACCTTTAACTAAAAATGAAGATATCAACCCCGATATAGGCACAAGACATCGTGCTGCCCTTGGAATAAGCGAAGACTCGGATGCTATTGCTGTTGTTGTTTCTGAAGAAAATGGAACTATATCTGTAGCAATAAACGGTAATTTAACACGAAATTATAATAAAGATCAACTGATTGACCTTTTAGAAAAAAATATACTTTTTGAGACAGATGAACCAAAAGTTAAAAATCAAATTATAGGTTCTATAATGAGGAAGAAAAAATGAAAATAAATAGACTTAATCTTGGACGATTGTTTTATAACAATAAAATAGTATTGGTCTTCTCTATTATGTTGGCATTCATTTGTTGGGTTGCTCTATCTACTAGTTCAACAGAAACTTCTACAAAACTTATAACTGATATTCCAATTACTGTTCCTTTATCCGAAAATGCTCAGGAAATTGGTCTTACAGTATTTGGGTTAGATGATATTAAAGCTGAAATCGCTGTTAGCGGTAATAGATTAATTCTTGGACAACTTACAAAAAATGATATTTTAGTTACCGCGCAGCAATCGGCTAACATGATAAATTCAATTGGAAAATATACTTTAGAATTATCAGTTAAAAAGAATAGTTTATTAACTGACTATGAATTTGCAAACACTGTTTCTCCTAAATTTATTACTGTCGTTGTCGATCGGCATCAAAGTTCTGACTTTGATATTATTCCAAACATAAAATATAACGCGGACACGGATTATTTTATAGCGCCTGTAGCTTTGTCTGACTCAACTGTAAACATAGCAGGCCCTGAATCGGTTGTTTCAAGTATTGCAAAGGTAACTGTTGAAGGTAACGTTCCGGGTACTTTAAACAAATCTACAAACCTCAATAAATTGCCAATAAATCTTTTTGACAACGCTGGTAATAAAATCAATACAAAAAATTTAACTATGAGTGTCACAAAAGTTGACGCTAATATAACCGTTTTAAAGCAAAAACATTGCAATATAAAACCTACTTTTGAATCTGCCCCAATCGGTCTTAACGTTAAACATCTAATTGCTCAGCTATCTCCCACAAGTGTTGAAATAGCAACACCCAATGAATCATTTAACAATATTAAAGAAATAGAACTCGAACCTATTAATTTTTCCGAAATAAATCTTAATCACTATCAGTTCGAACGTGCATTGAAAATTCCTGCAGATTGCAGAAATTTAAATAATATTTCTAGTTCTAAAGTTAAATTAAATCTGTCAGGTTTTCAGTCACGAATAGTAACAAGTGGAAATATATCGTTTAAAAATGTGCCTTCTGATAAATCCGCTTCATCGCATACCGCTAATCTTTCAGTCCAAGTTATTGGTCCTGCAAGTCAGGTTCGTAACGTTAACCCTTCCGATATTAACATAGAAGTTGATTTATCTGGTAAAGAAAGCTTCACAGGAAGAACTGAAATGCCAGCTAAAATTACATTTAGCGTCTCGGCGAATAAATGCTGGGCCTATGGGAACCACTCTGTGAACGTGAGCATAGCTAAAAAATAAAAATTAAGAATCCCTCACACAAACGTGAGGGATTCTCTTTTTGATATCGTTGCGTTAACACTTATTTTTATAAGTTGATTGTAATTTTATATTCAATTAGTCAGCGTTAAAAAATGAACTTACAGCTTTATATGCCATATAAACATCTATTTTAGACACCACTTCAAACGGTGCATGCATAGATAGTACCGGGACTCCTAAATCTACTACATCCACATCTAAGTTAGCCATATATTTAGCGATAGTTCCTCCTCCGCCTGCGTCTACTTTTCCAAGTTCACCGGTTTGCCAAAGCACTTTATTTTGTTCAAGAAATCCTCTAACATAGGCCATAAATTCGGCAGAAGCGTCAGATGTACTGTATTTACCGCCGCTACCTGTATACTTAGTAATAACTACCCCATTATTAAGATAACAACTATTTGCAGGGTCATAAACAGAACTGTAGGTTGGGTCAAACGCACCATTAACGTCAGCAGATAAACATTTAGATTTAGTTAATACATGACGATACTCAACACCGTCCATGTCAGATAAATCAGCAATAAAATATCTAAAGAATGCTGAATTCATTCCGGTATTACCATCGCTACCGGTTTCCTCCTTATCAGCTAAGATTGCCATTATTGTATTTTTAGGGGTTTTGTTATAGTCAAGAACTGCCATCAAAGCAGGATATGCACAAACTCTATCGTCATGTCCATATGCACCTATCATACTTCTATCAAATCCAACATCGCTTGCTTTAAATGCAGGCACCATTTCAAGTTCCGCTGATAAAAAGTCTGATTCAATAATACCATACTTTTCATTTAAAAGTTTCATTATATTTAACTTTACAAGATCTGAATCCTTATCGTCTCTAAAAGGTCTACTTCCAATTAAAATATTAAGGTTTTCAGCGTCAATTGCTTTTTGTAAAGGTTTTGACATTTGGTCTTTAGCAAGATGCGGTAATAAATCTGTAACACAAAATACCGGATCATTCTCATCTTCACCGATTCTCACGTCAATATTTGTTCCATCTTTTTTAATTATTTTTCCATGCAATGAAAGAGGCATTGCTGTCCATTGATATTTCTTTATGCCACCATAATAATGAGTTTTAAGCATTGCTAAATCATTGGCTTCATATAAAGGATTTGGTTTTATATCAAGTCTTGGGGCATCCGCATGCGCAACAACAATTTTAGTTCCTTCTTTTACGCCTTTTTCTCCAATTACAGCCACTATAAGAGACTTTTCGCGATTGACATAATAAACCTTATCTCCCGGTTTATATTTTTTATTTAAATCGAATTTTTCAAACCCTCTTTTTTCGGCCATGCTTACAGCGCAAGCAATTGATTCTCTTTCAGTTTTAGATACATCAAGAAAAACTTTATATCCCTCACAAAATTCATCTGCATCCTTTATTTGTTTATCATCTATCTGCAACAAACCATTTTTCTTAACCATAAACAAGCTTTCTTTTAAATTTTGAGCCTCGGTATTAGATTCTTTTCCACTTTGGTTTTCATGCATTAACACAAACGATCAGTCCTTTCAATTATTACTTAAAGTATAAATTTTTATACATTTTGCAGCTATCTAAAACATTTCTTACATACGCCGCCGTATCAGGAT
>CAQZPH010000005.1:15785-40596 GCA_948933715.1 uncultured Eubacteriales bacterium
TCTGTCAACTGTTCCGATACCCGCATTATATGCACACAATGCTTCAACAACCCCACCATATTTCTTTTCTAATATAGATAAAAGATATGTTCCATACTCTATATTAGTCTTAGGATCCTTTAAATGTCCCACATCCATATAAGACATTAAATTATGTCTTTGCAACCAGTCAAAAGTTTCGGGCATTATTTGCATAAGCCCTATGGCCCCTGCTACTGATTGCACATCTTGCCTAAAGTTACTCTCTGATTTAATAACAGATAATATCAACTCTTTATCTACATTATATTTAGCAGCATTCACGTTAACATATTCAAAGTATTTAATAGGATAAGCTTTTCTTAAAAAAAATGAGTATCCGCAATAAACAGTTGCACCCATAAATATTAAAAGAGTAGTTGCTAAAGTTATAAATCTCCACTTAAGTTTCATTTTCTTCTCCGATTATTTTTGATAGAACCAATTTAGTAGATTTAAAAATGTCATTTAAATCCCCGTTGTTAGACAAAATGTAATCTGCATTATTTTTATAATACTCATCTTTATTCTGTGCCGAAATTCTAAGGTTTATTAATTCTTCACTAAGATTATCCCTTTTTATTAGCCTCTCTTTTCTAATATCCTTACCTGCAATTATAGCAATCGTATAATCACAAAAAACATCAAGTCCTGTTTCAAACAACAAAGGTACATCAAGAATAATTACATTTTTCATTTCAAGTTTATATTTATCTATTTCTGATTTTATTGCATCTTTAATAATAGGATGCGTTATTTCATTTAACATTTTCACATTTTCTTTGTTTAAAAAAGCTTTTTGAGATAAGATTTTTCTAATTAAATTATTATTTTCGTCGAGGATATCCTGACCAAAGTAATCAGCTAAAGAAGTTTTGCAACTTAAACTTTCTTCAATTACTTTCTTTGCAATTTTATCCGCATCTATAACGCTATACCCATTTTTAATAAGATTTTCACACACTGTGGACTTTCCTGATCCTGTTGGGCCTGTGACCCCTATCACAATCATATCATTCATCTTTTCACTCCTAAAAATCCACCGCAACTTACAAAACTTAAAGTTCTACAACGTTAAATCCAGCAGCACGAATTAATCTATTATATACCGCTAACCCAATGCCATCCATACGTGGGCACCTTGCATACACTACGTCTATATCTTTAAGCTTATCTACTTTTCTTAATGAATCAAAAAGCATTTCTGCTTGTAAATTTAAATCATCTTCTTTTCCGTAACTCACACTTGGAACATGTAAGTAATCTATATCTTCATCATAACAAAGCGCTGCAACGTGTTTATCTGCTATTTTATTTATGTAATTTATATATTGCTCTTTCTTCCCCTTTATAATAACCACTCTAACTTTCGGAGCATAATGCTTATATTTCATCCCCGGAGACAAAGGTTTTTCATTTTTCTTTAGTGGATTAACTAGAGATACATCAACATCTAGTTTTCCCAGCACTTCTCTTAGCTGCTCAGGTGTAACTGCACCAGGACGCAGCAACCGTGGAACATCTGTGCACAAAGAAACAACTGTTGACTCAAGCCCAACTCCACAAGTTCCAGCATCAACTATCGCATCAATTTTACCATATAGATCCGATATAACATGTTCAACTTTAGTGGGACTTGGGCTCCCTGATAAATTAGCAGAAGGTGCTGCAAGCGGACAACCCGACTCTTTTATTATCCTACGGGCTATCGGGTGCTGCGGTAACCTTACAGCTACAGAATCAAGACCTCCGCTTACTTCCTGCGGTATAATATCCGATTTTTTTAAAATCATTGTAAGAGGTCCTGGCCAAAAGGCCGCAGCTAATTTTTTTGCTATAGGTGAAAATTCCTTAACTATATTATATATCTCATCAATCTGCGAAATATGTACAATCAAAGGATTATCGCACGGTCTTCCTTTTGCTTTAAATATACTTTCCACTGCTTTTTTATCTAAAGCATTAGCAGCAAGACCATATACTGTTTCTGTTGGTATTGCAACAAGACCACCCGACTTTAAAATATCTGCTGCAACTTTTGTATCCTCCGGCAATAATATTTGAGTTTTCATATTTTAATTCACTTCTTATTCTTTACTTTCTATTGTACTTTCAAGTTTTGCAGCTCTATCGGCTGTTATCAATGAGTCTATAACTTCATCCATATCTCCATTTAATATATCCTCGAGCCGGTATAACGTTAGACCTATTCTATGATCTGTTAGCCTGCCTTGAGGATAATTATATGTTCTGATTCTCTCTGATCTATCACCAGTTCCAACTTGAGTTTTTCTTTCCTGCGCCATAGCATCCGTCTGTTCTTGCATTTTAGCTTCAAGCAGCCGTGCCTTTAAAACTTTCATAGCTTTATCTTTATTTTTATACTGACTACGTTCATCCTGGCATTCTACAACCACGCCGGTTGGTAAATGTGTAATTCTAATAGCGGATTCCGTTTTATTTATATGCTGACCACCCGCACCACTAGCTCTAAATGTATCTATTTGAAGATCTGATGGATTTATATCTATTTCAACATCTTCAGCTTCTGGTAAAACCGCTACAGTAACTGTGGAAGTATGAATTCTACCCTGTGCTTCTGTTTCAGGGACTCTTTGAACTCTATGCACACCGCTTTCATATTTAAGACGGGAATACGCACCATCTCCTGAAATCATAAAACTTATTTCTTTATATCCACCAAGCTCTGTTTCGTTTGCATTAACTATTTCAGTTTTCCAGGCCTTAGTCTCAGCATACATACTGTACATTCTAAAAAGAACTCCAGAAAACAAAGCTGCTTCTTCTCCGCCTGCGCCACCTCTTATTTCAACAATAACGTTCCTATCGTCATTTGGATCTTTTGGTAAAAGCAATATTTTTAATTCCTCTGATATTCTTTCAAGTGATTCTCTTGACTCCTCGAGTTCAAGTTCCACCATTTCTCTAAAATCCCTATCCAGGCCACCATCGTTTAAAAGCTGTTTTGCTTCTTCAGCGTTATTTTTAGCTTTTTTATATTCTTCATACTTCTCAACAATAGGAACCAAATTTTTCTGTTCTTTCATAAGAGACTTGTACTTTTCTTGGTCAGATACAATAGCTGGATCATACAGCATTTCGTTTATCTCATCGTTTCTTTTTTTAAAAACCTCTAGCTTATCGAACAAAACAATACCACCTTTTTTTATACATTATTATCTTCTTTTCTTATTATTTTTTTTATATTTTTTTCTATTTTCGAACGCTTTACCATCATCTCATGGTTACATGTAGTGCAATGCAGTTTAAAGTCCATCCCCGATCGCAGTACTAAGAATTTATTACCCTTACAAGGATGCGGTTTTTTCATCTCAAGCAAATCTCCAATTCTTACATCCAACTCTAACACCACCAAAATTAAAAGTACAAAGCGTATATGATATTAATTATAACATTTTTACATATGTACAGCAAATATTTATTGTAAATTCCTTAACATAATTATATAATAAAAAGAAAAGGAGCAAAAAATGAATTTCTCAGAAGTTAAATGTAAAATCTCGGGGGATATATTCTACAAAAACCAAGTGGATTCCACAAACAATTGGGCCAAACGTTTTTATCTTGAGCACCAAAAAGAATTAAATGCAGTTTTCATTGCAGATATGCAAACTCACGGTAAAGGCCGCCTGGGAAGGGAGTGGCTTTGCGAATCCGGGAAACAAATAAATATGTCTATTTTATTGTTCCCTCAAAACAATGTAGATAATTTGCAAATGCTTTGCCTATGTTCTGCACTGGCCGTTTATAATTCTATTAAAGAATTAATCAATATACCCTGTCAAATCAAATGGCCAAATGATATCCTTATTAACAACCGCAAAGTCTGTGGTATATTATGTGAAAGTGTTTTCTTAAAAAGCAACCGCCCCGCTTCTATCGTTGGCATAGGGGTAAACGTTAAAAATGATGTTTTTCCTTCCTCTCTTGCAGATAAGGTAACATCTTTATTCCTCGAATCTTACAAAATATTTAGCCGATCTACTTTAATTAATAGTATTCTAGATAAATTTTATGATTATTATAATAAATTTAGCTTATCGGAATTTGATGATATTATAACGGAATATAAATCTATTTGCACCTCTATAAACAAAAGTGTTAAAATATCAATCGATGGCAAAACTACTGTGGGTACTGCAATTGATATTAATAACTGGGGAGATCTTATAGTACAACTAGATTCAGGGAAAATAATTCCTATAACCCACGGAGAAATAGTTCACCAAAACATTTAATCATGTTATTTCAAATTAATAAGGCACATACCTTTAGTGGTATGTGCCTTGTTTTTATTTGTTAGCTTTTTTAAATCCATCTTTTAAAGAAACTGATCTATTAAATACTAAGTTTCCGGGTTTACTTTCTACATTATCAATACAGAAATATCCTAGTCTCATAAATTGATAGCTTGCCGGAGCCGTAGCATCCGCTAAAGTATTTTCTATTTTGCATCCCTTAAGTACTTTTAATGAATCCTCGTTAACATAATCTAAAAAGTTTTTCTCACCATTTTCAGGGTCAGGTACAATAAACAAATTATCATATAATCTCACTGTTGCATCAACTGCCGTTTTTGCATCTACCCAATGAATAGTTCCTTTAACTTTTCTGCCATCAGGGGTATTACCACCTCTAGTTTCAGGGTCATACTCTGCATATACTTCTATAACGTTTCCATTTTCATCGGTTTTGCAACCACTGCAACGCACAATATAAGTACTTTTCAGTCTAACTTCATTACCAGGAAAAAGCCTAAAATATCCTTTAACTGGTTCTTGCATAAAGTCATCTTTTTCTATAAACAGTTCTCTTGAAAAAGTTATTTCACGAGTTTTTTCTTCTGGCTTATTTGGGTTATTCTCTACTTCAAACTTTTCTGTTTTATCCTCGGGATAATTTGTAATAATCAATTTAACTGGATTTAACACTGCCATTACTCTTTGTGCGTTTTGATTTAAATCTTCACGCAAACAATGCTCTAAAAAGCTATAGTCAACCGTACTATTAACTTTCGAAACACCAATTCTCTCACAAAAATTGCGAATTGAATTAGGTGTATACCCACGCCGTCTAAGCCCAGATAAAGTTGGCATTCTAGGGTCATCCCAACCACTTACGTAACCTTTTTCAACAAGTTCACGCAGTTTTCTTTTGCTCATAACAGTATTATTAATTCCAAGCCTTGCAAATTCTATTTGCCTAGGTTTAGATGGTAAATCTATATTATTAATGACCCAATCATAAAGTGGTCTATGATCTTCAAATTCTAGCGAACAAAGTGAATGGGTGATCCCCTCCATAGCGTCCTCAATTGGATGAGCATAATCATACATAGGATATATACACCATTTATCACCCGTTCTATGGTGATGCGCATGGTTTATTCTATATAGCACGGGATCTCTCATATTAAAGTTTCCAGAAGCTAAATCTATTTTAGCTCTAAGAGTCATTTTGCCGTCTTCAAATTCACCGTCACGCATTCTTTTAAACAAATCTAAACTTTCTTCAATTGGTCTATCTCTAAAAGGGCTAACTGCAGGCTTTAAAAGATCCCCTCTATTTTTTCTTACTTCATCAGGTGTTAATTCACACACATAAGCAAGGCCTTTTTTTATAAGATCACAAGCAAAATTATACATATCCTCAAAATAATCAGATGCATAATAAAACCTATCATCCCAATCAAAACCTAACCATTTTATGTCTTCTTTTATTGCATCAACATACAAAACGTCTTCCTTAGCGGGGTTAGTGTCGTCCATTCTCAGGTTACAAATTCCATTAAACTTTTCAGCCATTCCAAAATCAATGCAAATAGCTTTAGCATGACCAATATGAAGATATCCATTAGGTTCTGGAGGGAACCTTGTGTGAATTTTCTTGCCTTCAAAACGACCACCTGGTTTTATATCATCTTTTATAAAATCTTTTATAAAATTATTATTTTCCTCAGTTTCTTGTGAAACTTCCATTTCTTTTTTCTCTTTTATTTCATTATTCAATCGGCATATCTCCTCTTTATTCTCTACAGTACTTATTACTAGGCCAATTTAGAAAGACCTATATTAAGCCTTTTAAGAGATTCGGTTTTCCCCAGGATTTCAAGTATCTCTATTGCTCCACCTGGCGTAACTGTCATTCCTGATGCAGCTATTCTAACAGGCCACATTACTGTTCCGTTTTTCACTTCTAACCGTTGCGCCAAATCGATAAGACAATTATGTATAGAATCGTGCGTCCATTCAGGCAATTTTTCTAAAGCTTCAATTGCACTATTTAACATAACTTTGGAGTTCTCTACGGTAGTTTTACTTTTTTTATTAATAAATAAGTCGCTATCATATTCAGGTAACTCTTCAAAAAATCCTATCATCTCAGGAATCTGGTTAAGAACAGTAACCCTTTGATGTAATATCTCAGCTAGTTTAGTCCAATCAAGTTCCTTTTTTATAACAGATTTAAAATATGGCACCGCAATCTGTGTAAACTCTTCTAGGGACATTGCTCTTATATATTCAGCGTTAAACCAGTTTAGCTTATCATAATCAAATACAGCAGGCGACTTGCTGATTCCATCTATTGAAAATGCATTTGTTAATTCTTTTAGGGTAAATATCTCCTTATTTTCCTTGGGGCACCAACCTAAAAGTGCAATATAATTTACAATAGCTCCCGGTAAATATCCCATTCCCACTAAATCTTCAAAACCTGTCGCTCCGTGCCTTTTTGATAACTTTGAGATCGTTCCATCTGCATTTTTACCCGCAATTAAAGGCAAATGTATATATATTGGTTTTTCCCACCCAAATGCATCATATAAAAGATTGTATTTAGGTGTAGAGGATAAGTATTCACAACCTCTAACTACATGTGTTATATGCATATCATGGTCATCTATAACATTTGCAAAATTATATGTTGGGTATCCATCAGCCTTGATCAAAATTTGATCTTCTATCTCGCTATTTTCAACTGTAATAGACCCATAAACAGCATCTTCAAAAGTAGTAGACCCTTTAAGCGGCATTTTTTGCCTTATAACATATGGTACCTTGGCCGATAGCAAACTATCGATTTCTTCTTGAGACAGATCTCTACAATGCCTATCATACCCGCTTGAAAATTCTCCATTGCTACTTTTCTCGCTGTGAATTGAATTAAGCCTTTCTTTTGTGCAAAAGCAGTAGTAAGCTTTCCCTTCTTTTACAAGCTTTTCTGCCATGGGTTTATATAAATCCTTGCGTTCGCTTTGCACATAGGGACCATACTCGCCACCAATATCCGGTCCTTCGTCGTATTTTAATCCCACAGTTTTTAATGTGTTATATATAATATCAATTGCACCCGAAACTAACCTTTCTCTATCGGTATCTTCTATTCTAAGGATAAAATCCCCACCCATAGATTTTGCTATTAAATATTCATATAAAGCTGTTCTTAAGTTTCCAACATGCATAAACCCCGTGGGACTTGGCGCATATCTTGTTCGTACCTTGTTATTTGGCATAACTTTTATCCTTTCAATGTTTATCCTAAAAAATTTAACGTATTACATTAATTATACCAAATTTTTAGATTTTATCAATTGTATACTAAAACTAATCACCTAATAAGTGTTGAAATATATTCTTCAAGACATAAATTTTGAGAGTTCATAATCTTTGCATGTTCTTCGCCAACGTATCTAAAATGAGCAGGTTCAAAAGCACGCCCTGTTACCTGTTCTTTTTCTTTTGGGTACCTTAAAATAAACCCATAGTTTGTACTATTTTCAAGCAGCCATGCATATTCTTTAGTTAAGTTAAAATCATTGCCTCCTGCATTAAAATCAACCGATAACCCTAAATTATGTTCATTGTTCCCGGGTTTTGATAAGATCTTCATCGCTTGATCCTCAGCATCGCTTTTGTTCATTCCCTCATTTATATTTTTCTCTAGTTCTTTATTAAACAACTGTTCTTGCCTTTGCAGGGTTCTGTATCCCGATGAAATCCAAAGATGAACATCATCAATTAAAGCCATTTGAATCATTTCCGCTAACTCTGGTAATACCCTTTCATCTATCTCTGATCCTCCATATTGTTTTAATGATGGAGAAAAATAATCCGGCACTGGATTAAAATTATTTACAATTATAAGATTCCAGTCACATGTTCTATTCCATGCATTAAAATCTGTTCTTAGCCCCTTTTTTCTTATGCTTACAACTTGATTAGTTTCTATCTCTTCTTTTTCATCTGTAAAGATATTTGCATCATTTACAATCATATAAAATATGAATACAGTAAATATAAACATCGTTACCACTACACTTAAAACGCTCATAGTTTTAAGGACATTAAATCTACTTTTTTCTTTTTTTAGATAACTTTTTTTATAGTACTTTAAATAATTCTTTTTTCGAACCATAAAATTCTATCCTTTCAAACAGTGCAACAAATATAATTTGTAAACATAGTATATAATTACAAAAATTTAAACCCTTGTAGCTTCTAATAAAGCAACTAGGGTTTAAAAAATTAAACTATATATAGTTGTATCCATTCATTTTTAAATAATTCTTTTTTTATAGTTCATTTCTTGGATTATACCATCTACCATTTTTGGCAGTACCACAATGCAAGTGGTTTCCAAACGAATGCCCTGTATTACCTACAAGACCAATAACCTGCCCTGCTTTAACTGGTTGACCAGGATTTACTAAAACTTTACTCAAATGCGCAGACATCGTTTCATATCCATCGCCATGGTTTATCCTTACATGATATCCCCAGCCTGATCCCCATGAACTAGAAACATTTGCAGCTACAACTACTCCGTCTGCCATGGCAACAACCTTGGTTCCTTTAGGTGCTGGTATATCTATCCCATTATGACGTCTGCCATCACCCCAACCAGATGAAATTCTTCCATAACCAGGAACAGGCCAAACATATCTACCTTTTCTACCCCCCACGGTAGGAACAGAAGTTATTTTGCCTCTTCCACCAAATCTAGAAATTCTATTTTCTATATTTCTTTTGCGAGCGTTATTCTTATTTATCCTTGATTGTATCCTTATTTCTTCTCCTCTTAAGTCAACAATAACACGTTCATTTTCTTGCTGTAAATTATTTAGTTCCTGTCTTTTTGAGTCTAATATTGATTTAGATTCACACACTTCATTCTTATCTTTTTCTATAAGCTCTTTTTCCTGTTGTACACCATAAATACTTTTTTCTAGATCTTCAATAAGCTCTGCATCAAATTTACTTAATTTTTGAATCATCTCAGCTGTATCTAAAAAGTCATTAAAACTTTTAACCCCTATAAAGATTGCCAATTCAGGAACATCTCCTGCTTTATATATAGCTTTTAACCTTTCACAAAGCACATCTAGATTCTGGTCTATTTCAACTTGAACTTGATCTATCTGAGCTTGTTTTCTTGCAATCTGAGAATCAAGTATCTCTATTTTTTGACACTCAACATCTATTTGTTCTTGAAGTGTACGCATTTGTGCAAGTACACTGTTTCTATACTCTTTCTTTTTATTTATATTGTTTTTTAATTTTTCTAAACGTGAATTTAAATTTTTTTGTTGTCTATTAAGTTCAACTTGCTGTTTTCTTAAATTCACTAATCTATCTTCAGCCGAAACTTTTATCTTATTAACTTCACAAACTGATACTAAAAGCGCTAATGACATTAATACAGATACTAGCTTAATATGCTTGTTCAACACTATTCCCTCCATCTTTATACTTAAATTAAACTATAGGTGTTACAAATATGTAACTATTTTAACATTTTGATATCTATAGTTCAAGGAAATGTGCATATAAATATGATTTTCTCTCTTAGGAATAAAAAATGACTATTAACTTTAAAATTTGTATAAAATATTCACACATATAACAGTATAATTATATGTGGTATTTTATATATTTTTTATGATTATTTTTTATTTATTTTGTTAATTACTTGTAGATTTCCCTTTTTAATAGGGACTCTTATTTAGTAATAAAACCACAGATATAAATCTAATTTTATGTAAAATAAAAAACCAACAGCGAACCTTACGTAAGGTTCGCTGCTGACGCGCGCGTTAAGTAATATTAAATATTTCTATGTTTATAAACAAATCAAACAACTACTAATTAATAGCAGTAACAACACCTGAACCAACTGTACGTCCACCTTCACGGATAGCAAAACGTAGACCTTCTTCTATAGCGATTGGTGTAATAAGTTCAACGTCCATAACAACGTTATCTCCAGGCATACACATTTCAGTTCCTTCTGGAAGCTTGATTATACCAGTAACATCTGTAGTTCTAAAATAGAACTGAGGACGATAGTTGTTGAAGAAAGGAGTATGACGACCGCCTTCTTCTTTTGTTAAGACGTAAACTTGACCTTTAAACTTGGTGTGTGGATTGATTGTTCCTGGTTTAGAAAGAACTTGACCACGTTTAATGTCTTCTCTTTGAATACCACGTAAAAGTACTCCAACGTTGTCTCCAGCTTCAGCATAATCAAGGATTTTTCTGAACATTTCAATACCAGTAACAACAGTTTTTTGGCGTTCATCACTTAAACCAACTAATTCAATTTCTTCACCAGTTTTTAATTGACCACGTTCAACTCTACCTGTTGCAACTGTTCCACGACCTGTGATTGTGAAAACGTCTTCAACAGGCATAAGGAATGGTTGGTCAGCCTTACGTTCTGGAGTTGGAATGAATTTATCAACTGCATCCATAAGTTCATGGATACATTTATATTCATCAGCATTTGGGTCTTTTGAAGAAGACTCAAGTGCAACTAAAGCAGAACCACGAATAATTGGAGTATCGTCTCCTGGGAAATCGTATTCATTTAATAAGTCACGGATTTCCATCTCAACTAAGTCAAGAAGTTCTTCATCATCAACTTGGTCAGCCTTATTCATAAATACAACGATATAAGGAACGCCAACCTGACGAGAAAGAAGTATATGTTCTCTTGTCTGAGGCATTGGACCGTCAGCAGCAGAAACAACTAAAATAGCACCGTCCATTTGTGCTGCACCTGTGATCATGTTTTTAACATAGTCAGCATGGCCAGGGCAGTCAACGTGAGCATAGTGACGAGTTGAAGTTTCATATTCAACGTGAGCTGTGTTGATTGTAATTCCACGTTCTCTTTCTTCTGGAGCTTTATCAATATTTGCATAATCTACGAACTCTGCAGCGCCACCAAGATTTAAAACTTTAGTGATAGCAGCTGTCAAAGTAGTTTTACCATGATCAACGTGACCAATAGTACCAATGTTTACATGAGGTTTGCTTCTTTCAAATTTAGCCTTTGCCATTGGATTTTTCCTCCCTTTGATACATAAAAAATATAATTAAAAATTAAAATAAAATTGCCATTGTCTACATTCTACCAAGTTTATTGTTAAAAATCAATAGAAATGCATAAAATTATTCTGATTTAGTCCTATCGGATATAATTTTATCAGAAACGGATTTTGGAACTTCTGCATAATGGCTAGGTTCCATAGTATATTGACCTCTACCTTGAGTTTTAGAACGCATATCTGTAGCGTAACCAAACATTTCAGATAGTGGAACCATAGCGTTAATCCTCTGAGCTCCAGAAACTGCTTCCATACCTTGAATCATACCACGGCGTGAGTTAACATCTCCAATAACATCACCCATATATTCTTCAGGAACAGTTACACAAACTTTCATAATTGGTTCAAGAAGCACCGGATCAGCTTTCTTCATAGCTTCTTTAAATGCCATAGAACCTGCTATTTTAAATGCCATTTCAGATGAGTCAACTTCATGATAAGAACCATCATAAAGAGTAACTTTAGCATCAACAACATTGTATCCTGCAAGTATACCAGAAAGCATTGCGCCTTTAATACCTTGATCAACCGCTGGGATGTATTCCTTAGGAATAGCACCACCAACGATAGAGTTAACAAACTCATATCCTTTAGTTGGATTAGGTTCAACCTTAATCTTAACGTGACCATATTGTCCACGGCCACCAGATTGCCTTGCATATTTTTGATCAACATCAGCACTACGTCTAATAGTTTCTTTATATGCAACCTGTGGTTTACCAACATTAGCTTCAACTTTAAATTCTCTTAGAAGTCTATCTACGATGATTTCAAGGTGAAGTTCACCCATACCAGCGATAATTGTTTGACCTGTTTCTTCATCCGTATAAGCTTTAAAAGTTGGGTCTTCTTCTGCAAGTTTTGCAAGAGCAATACCCATTTTTTCTTGCCCTGCTTTAGTTTTAGGTTCAATTGCAACCCTAATAACTGGTTCTGGGAATTCCATAGACTCTAATATAACTGGATTTCTCTCTGTGCAAAGAGTATCACCCGTAGTTGTATTTTTAAGCCCAACAGCTGCTGCTATGTCACCAGCATAAACAGTTTCGATGTCCTGACGGTGGTTAGCATGCATCTGCAAAATTCTACCCAAACGTTCATTATCATCTTTAGTTGAATTATAAACTGTAGAACCAGCACTAACGCTACCTGAATAAACACGGAAGAAACATAATTTACCAACAAATGGGTCTGTAGCAATTTTAAAAGCTAAAGCTGAGAATGGTTCTGAATCAGATGAATGGCGCTCTTCCTCTTGCTCTGTTCTAGGGTTAATACCCTTAATAGCAGGAACATCAGTTGGAGCTGGCATATATTCAACAATAGCGTCAAGTAACTTTTGAACACCTTTATTGCGGTAAGAAGTACCACAAGTTACAGGAACCATTTCATTTGCAAGTGTTGCTTTACGGATACAATCTTTTATCTCTTGTTCTGTGAAGGTTTCACCTTCAAGATATTTTTCAAAGAGAGTTTCATCTTGTTCAGCAACATGTTCTAACAATTCTGTGTGATACTTTTCAGCAAGTTCTTTCATATCTTCAGGAATCTCTTCAACTTTTATGTCTTTACCTAAATCATCATAATAAACATAAGCTTTCATTTCAACTAAGTCAATAAGTCCTTTAAAAGTATCCTCAGAACCAATTGGCAACTGGATTGGAACAGCATTACATTTTAGGCGTTCTCTCATCATCTGCACAACGTTATAAAAATCTGCACCCATAATGTCCATTTTATTTACGTAAACCATACGCGGAACACCATATTTATCAGCTTGGCGCCACACAGTCTCAGACTGTGGTTCAACGCCTCCCTTTGCACATAATACTGTAACAGAGCCATCAAGCACTCTAAGTGAACGTTCAACCTCAACAGTAAAGTCAACGTGACCAGGAGTATCTATGATATTTATTCTGTGATCTTTCCAAAAACAAGTTGTTGCAGCAGAAGTAATTGTAATACCTCTTTCTTGTTCTTGAGCCATCCAGTCCATAGTTGCAGCACCGTCATGTGTTTCACCGATTTTGTGGTTAACACCGGTGTAAAATAAAATACGTTCAGTGGTTGTAGTTTTACCAGCATCAATGTGAGCCATAATACCAATATTACGTGTTAAGTCAAGTGGAACTTGTCTTGCCATAAGTTTAGAATCTCTCCTTTCTTAAAGTATTTTTATAAAATAAATTTAAGTTTTTAAATAAATACATAAAAATTACCATCTATAATGTGCAAACGCCTTATTAGCCTCTGCCATTTTGTGAGTATCTTCACGTTTTTTTACAGCTCCGCCTGTTTCGTTAACAGCATCAATTATTTCTCCTGCTAATCTTTCTTTCATAGTTCTTTCAGATCTAGCTCTTGAATAATTAGTTAACCAACGAAGACCTAAAGTTTGGCGCCTTTCAGGACGCACTTCCATAGGAACCTGGTAAGTAGCACCACCTACACGGCGAGCCTTAACCTCTAATACAGGCATAATATTTTCCATAGCCTGTTCAAAAACCTCTAGCGGTTCTTTGCCTGTTTTTTCTCTAATAATATCAAATGCACCGTAAACTATTTTTTGAGATACCCCACGTTTACCGTCATACATAACATTATTAATAAGACGAGTTACCAATTTTGAATTATACAGTGGATCACACAAAACATCACGTTTTGGTACAAAACCTCTTCTTGGCACTTTTCTTCCCTCCTTCACAATATAATGATATCATAGGTACTCGAAAGCGACAAAACTTCCGTAGGCCAACACAGAGGCGTTTTATATCAACACTTCTGCATTGCTACCTGCAAATTGCAGTAGTTAAGTATTTGTCATTTTCTTGCTATTTTTTAGCTGCGCCTGCCTTAGGACGCTTAGCACCGTATTTAGAACGGGCCTGCATACGTTTTGCAACACCCTGAGCATCAAGAGTTCCTCTTACAATATGGTAACGAACACCAGGAAGATCCTTTACACGTCCGCCACGTATAAGAACAACACTATGCTCTTGCAAGTTGTGGCCTTCACCCGGAATATATGAACTAACTTCGATTCCGTTTGAAAGTCTTACCCTAGCAATTTTTCTAAGTGCTGAGTTAGGCTTTTTAGGCGTAGCAGTTTTAACAGCTGTACAAACTCCACGTTTTTGTGGGGATGTTTGATCAACAGACTCGCGTTTTTTCGAGTTCCATCCCTTCAAAAGAGCCGGAGCTTTAGCTTTCTTTTCAGAAACTTCTCTACCCTTTCTGACTAACTGGTTAAAGGTTGGCATATGACACCTCCTTAATAAAAATATATGTTAAAAGCCCTACTTGTGAGTTTAGACCTTATAACCAAACAATAAATACATTTTTTTGTGAACCCTTTTTTCTACAAAATAAAAATAAATCTTATTTAAAAGTCACGCAAATCATCCCTTAAGGGATGATTTGCGTGTATTATCTTTCACAATATATTATATTATCATACTTCTATATTCTCTGTCAATACAATTTCCTCAGGAACTTTCTCTATTTCAATGTCACTGTATCTATGCATACCAGTACCTGCAGGAACCAATTTACCAATAATTACATTTTCTTTTAATCCAACCAACGGATCAACCTTACCTTTAATAGCTGCATCGGTAAGCACTCTTGTTGTTTCTTGGAATGATGCTGCAGATAAGAAAGAATCAGTAGCAAGAGAAGCCTTAGTAATACCCAAGAGTATTGGAATACAAGTAGCTTCCTGCAAATCTTTTTCGCCCTTTGCAATTCTTTCTTTAATCTCATCGTTAGCTGCAATAAATTCAGATTTATCAACCATTGAACCTGGTAACAATGATGTATTACCTTGATCTTTTATGCGCACTTTTCTCATCATCTGGCGCACAATAACTTCAATGTGTTTATCGTTAATATCAACGCCTTGCATACGATAAACCCTTTGCACTTCCTGAATCAAATAATTTTGAACTGCGTCTGTACCGCTAATCTCTAAAACATCATGTGGATTAACTGATCCTTCTGTTAAACGTTCACCGGCTTCTATTTCTTGGCCTTCTTGAACTCTAACTCTAGATCCAAACGGAATTAAATATGAAACTTGTTCTCCAGTATCTTTATTGTATATAACAATGTGGTTATTCTTCTTAATTTCTTCGAATCTAACTTCACCTGAAATTTCGCTAATGATTGCAAGGTGCTTAGGTTTTCGGCTTTCAAACAGTTCCTCAACACGAGGTAGACCCTGAGTGATATCCTCTGCACTAGCTACACCACCGGTATGGAATGTTCTCATTGTTAACTGAGTACCTGGTTCACCAATTGACTGAGCAGCGATAATTCCAACAGCTTCACCCACAGTAACAGGCATACCATTAGCAAGGTTAGAACCATAACATTTTTTACATACACCGTGTCTTGCTTTGCAGTTAAGGATAGATCTAATATCTACCTTTTCAACTCCTGAATTTACAATAATATCTGCATCATGGTCATTCATCATTTTATCTTTAGGTACGAGAACTTCACCTGTTTTCTCGTCAACAAAATCATGGCACAAATATCTACCAAGCAAACGTTCACGTAAACTTTCAATTAGTTCTTTTCCGTCTTTAATCTCAAATACAGTAATACCTTCTGTAGCGCCGCAATCGTCTTCACGGATGATAACATCTTGCGAAACATCAACAAGACGCCTTGTAAGATATCCTGAGTCTGCTGTACGAAGTGCTGTATCGGCAAGACCTTTTCTAGCACCACGTGATGAAATAAAGTATTCTAAAATGTTAAGGCCTTCACGATAGTTTGCACGAATCGGAACTTCGATAGTTTTACCCGAAGTATTAGCGATAAGACCACGCATACCTGCTAACTGACGGATCTGACTCATAGAACCACGGGCTCCTGAATCTGCCATCATAAATATTGGGTTATATCTATCGAGGTTTTCCTGCAGCGCTTTTGTTACACCACTTGTTGCTTTCTCCCAAATTTTAATAACATGACTTTCTCTTTCTTCATTTGAAATAAGTCCACGTTTAAACTGCTGGGATATCTTTTCTATTTGATTTTCTGCATCAGCTATTATTTCTTTTTTAGCTGGTGGAACAACAGCGTCACAAACAGCAACCGTGATAGCACCTTTTGTTGAATATTTAAATCCTTGTGCTTTTATACTGTCAAGAACTTCAGATGTTACTTGTGTTCCATGCACTTTTATACATTTATCAATTATTTGTTGAACCTGTTTTTTACCCACTAAGAAATCTATTTCTAGTTTTAGATAGTCTTCAGGTTTTTTCCTTTCAACAAATCCTAAATCTTGCGGGATAGGATCATTAAATATAATTTTACCTACTGTAGTTTCGATAACTCCAGAAACCTGTTCACCATTTACATTTACAGTTCTTCTTACTTTAATTCTAGCATGCAAACCTACATACTTAGCATCATAAGCCATTAAAGCCTCTTCAAAGTTTCTAAACACTCTTCCCTCGCCGAGTTCTCCCTCTTTATCAAGAGTTAAGTAATAAGAACCTAAAACCATATCTTGAGTTGGCACTGCAACCGGACGCCCATCTGATGGTTTTAAAAGGTTTCCTGCAGCCAACATTAAAAATCTTGCTTCTGCTTGAGCTTCAGCTGAAAGTGGTACGTGCACTGCCATCTGGTCACCGTCAAAGTCAGCGTTATATGCAGTACATACAAGAGGATGAAGTTTTAAAGCTCTACCTTCAACTAATACTGGCTCAAAAGCCTGTATACCTAACCTGTGAAGTGTAGGTGCACGGTTTAAAAGCACCGGATGCCCTTTAATAACTATTTCTAAAGCATCCCAAACTTCTGGTTTTGCCCTATCCACAGCTTTTCTTGCTGATTTAATGTTGCTAGATGCACCTGTTTCTACCAATCGTTTCATCACAAAAGGTTTAAATAATTCAAGCGCCATTTCCTTTGGTAACCCGCATTGATACATCTTTAATTCAGGACCAACAACAATAACTGAACGGCCAGAATAGTCAACACGTTTACCTAAAAGGTTCTGCCTAAAGCGACCTTGTTTACCTTTTAGCATATCAGAAAGTGATTTGAGCGGCCTATTATTAGGTCCTGTAACAGGACGACCACGTCTTCCGTTATCAATCAAAGCATCAACAGCTTCTTGAAGCATCCGTTTTTCATTTCTGATAATTATATCTGGTGCACCGAGTTCTAAAAGTCTCTTTAAACGATTATTCCTATTGATAACTCTTCTATATAAGTCATTAAGGTCAGATGTTGCAAACCTACCACCATCAAGTTGAACCATAGGGCGAATATCCGGTGGAATAACTGGAACAACATCAAGAATCATCCATTCAGGGCGATTGCCTGATTGGCGGAAAGACTCCACTACTTCAAGGCGTTTAAGAACTCTAACTCTTTTTTGGCCTGTCGCTACTTCAAGTTCATCTTTTAATTCTTTTGAAAGTGCGTCAAGATCAATTTCCTCAAGCAGCTTTTTAATTGCCTCTGCACCCATAAGTGCTTCAAAATCATCGTCATATTTTTCTTGCAAATCACGATATTCACGTTCAGTGAGGAATTGATATTTAACTAGTTCTCTGGCTTTACCAGGATCTGTAACAATATAAAGCGCAAAATATAATACTTTTTCAAGCATACGAGGTGAGATATCAAGTATAAGGCCCATTCTAGAAGGGATTCCTTTAAAATACCATATATGAGACACCGGAGCTGCAAGTTCAATGTGACCCATACGTTCACGCCTAACTTTAGCTCTTGTTACTTCTACACCACATCGGTCACATATTTTTCCTTTATATCTAATTCTCTTATACTTTCCACAATGACATTCCCAATCCTTTTGAGGACCAAATATCCGCTCACAAAAAAGACCATCACGTTCAGGTTTTAAAGTTCTATAGTTTATTGTTTCAGGTTTTTTTACTTCACCGTGAGACCATGCTCTTATCTGATCGGGAGAAGCAAGCTCTATTTTAATTGATTCAAATACATTAAACTCCATTTTACTACCCCCTAAAATTCCCTGTCTTCAACTAAAATATCGGCATCTATAAAGTAATTACTTGTGTTACTTTGTAGATCATCTTCGTTGTCATCAGCATCATTTACTAGCTTTGAATCATCAAACATATTTGTACCACTGGGGTCTTCCTCTAGAGTAAATCCGTCAAGTGAAGTTACAACCTTATCCTCTTCCAAAACATCATCAACAGGATTTAATCCCATATTATCATCGTCATCAAAATGTTGTTTAAGGTCTATTTCTTCATCGTTTTTATTTAGAACCTTAATATCAAGCCCTAACGACTGAAGTTCCTTAATAAGAACTTTAAATGATTCTGGAATTCCTGGTTTAGGTATATTTTGACCTTTAACAATAGCCTCATAAGTTTTAACTCTTCCAACAACGTCGTCAGATTTAACAGTTAAGATTTCTTGCAATGTATAAGCTGCACCATAAGCTTCAAGTGCCCAAACTTCCATTTCACCAAAACGTTGACCACCAAACTGTGCTTTACCACCAAGAGGTTGCTGGGTAACAAGTGAATAAGGACCCGTTGACCTAGCATGAATCTTATCATCAACCAAGTGATGGAGTTTTAGGTAATACATATATCCAACAGTAACAGGATTATCAAAATATTCACCTGTTCTACCGTCTTTAAGCCATGTCTTACCATCTTCACTATAGCCAGCCATTTTAAAGCATTCAAAGATATCATCTTCATGTGCACCATCAAAAACAGGGGTCATTATCTTCCAGCCAAGAGCTTTAGCAGCATAGCCAAGATGCACCTCTAAAACCTGACCAATATTCATACGAGAAGGAACGCCAAGTGGATTAAGAACTATGTCAAGCGGTGTTCCATCTGGTAAAAACGGCATATCTTCGACTGGCAATATTCTTGAAACAACGCCTTTATTGCCGTGACGACCGGCCATTTTATCTCCAACTGAAATCTTACGTTTCTGTGCAATGTAACATCTTACAACTTTATTAACACCAGGTTGAAGTTCATCGCTATTTTCGCGTGTAAATACTTTAACATCAACAACAATGCCATATTCGCCATGAGGAACCCTAAGAGAAGTATCTCTAACTTCTCTTGCTTTTTCTCCAAATATAGCGCGAAGCAATCTTTCTTCTGCTGTAAGTTCTGTTTCTCCTTTGGGGGTAACCTTACCAACTAAGATATCCCCTGCTTGAACCTCAGTACCAACTCTAATTATTCCGGTCTCGTCAAGATCTTTCAAAACATCCTCACTAACATTTGGAATGTCTCTAGTAATCTCTTCTGGCCCAAGTTTAGTATCACGAGCTTCTGTTTCATATTCCTCAATATGAATTGAAGTATATATGTCATCACGAACCATTTTCTCATTGATCAAAACAGCGTCTTCGTAGTTATAGCCTTCCCAAGTCATAAATCCTATAAGAGCATTTTTACCAAGACTGATCTCACCATTATTAGTAGCAGGACCATCAGCTAATACTTCACCTTTAGTAACTTTTTGCCCTTTATCAACTACCGGAACTTGATTTATGCATGTACCTTGGTTGGAGCGCATAAATTTAGTAACCTTAAACGTATCAGTTTTACCTGAATCATATTTCACTCTAATTTCATCTGCACATACACTTTCTACAACTCCATCTTCTTTAGAAAGTATACATACACCTGAGTCAACTCCAGCTTTATATTCCATACCTGTTCCAACAATAGGAGCTTCTGTTTTTAGAAGTGGCACAGCTTGACGCTGCATGTTTGAACCCATTAAAGCACGGTTTGCATCATCGTTTTCAAGGAAAGGAATCATTGCAGTTGCAACAGATACAACCATTCGTGGACAAATATCCATATAATCAGCACGATTACTTTCAACTTCTACGAAATTATCTCTAAATCTACCGTTTATTTTAGGATTTAAAAAATGACCTTCTTCATCAAGAGGTTCATTAGCTTGAGCAACTATAAAATCGTCTTCCACGTCAGCTGTCATATAAACAACTTCTGAGGTAACTACACCTTTTTCTTTATCAACTTTTCTAAATGGTGCTTCAATGAATCCATATTCATTAATTCTTGCAAATGTTGCAAGATAAGAAATCAAACCTATGTTAGGTCCTTCCGGTGTCTCAATTGGACACATACGACCATAATGGCTATAGTGAACGTCACGCACTTCAAATCCTGCACGATCTCTTGAAAGTCCACCGGGTCCAAGAGCTGAAAGACGCCTTTTGTGGGTAAGTTCAGCTAGTGGGTTAGTTTGATCCATAAATTGAGATAACGGTGAAGAACCAAAAAATTCTTTTATTGCTGCAACTACAGGTTTAATATTAATTAAAGATTGAGGTGTTAACATCTCTAGATCCTGAGCCTGAAGTGTCATTCTTTCTCTTATGACTCTTTCAAGCCTTGAGAATCCTATTCTAAATTGGTTTTGCAACAATTCACCTACAGAACGAATTCTTCTGTTACCAAGATGGTCAATATCATCAGTTTGACCGATACCACATGCAAGGCAGCTCATATAATTAATTGAAGCGAAAATATCATCTACTGTTATATAATTTGGAACAAGTTCACTTAGTCTTGATGTAATAGCTTCTTTTATTTCATCATCATTCTTACATTTTTCTAAAATTTCAGATAATACACTAAAACGAACTTTTTCTTTAACTCCACATTCTTTTCTCGCATCAAAGTTAACATAACAATTAATGTCCACCATACCGTTTGAAATAATTTTTACTTCTTTATCTTCGCTCATAACATAGGCAACTGTAACACCGGCATTTTCAATTTCGCTTGCTTTATCAAAAGAAATAGTCTCTCCTGATTCAGCCATTATTTCACCAGTAGTGGGATTAATAATTGGTTGGGATAAAACATTGCCAAAAAGCCTATTTGATATACCAAGTTTCTTATTATATTTATATCTACCAACTCTTGATAAATCATAACGGCGCTCATCAAATAAAAGCATATCTATATGAGATTTTGCACTATCAAGCGTAGGTGGTTCACTTGGTCTTAATTTTCTATAAACTTCAAGTAAAGCTTCGTCTGTATTATTGCAAGGATCTTTTTCAATAGTTGATAAAATGCGTTCATCCCTGCCGAAATACTCGATTATTTCATCGGTTGTCCCAAGGCCGAGCGCACGAATAAATACAGTGATTGGGATTTTTCTATTTTTATCTATACGAACATATAATACATCATTAGCATCGTTTTCATATTCAAGCCAAGCACCTCTGTTAGGAATAACAGTAGAACTAAAAAGTTCTTTACCTGTTTTATCATATTCCATCTTGTAATATACTCCCGGGGACCTGATAAGTTGAGAGACAATAACACGTTCAGCACCATTAATAATAAAAGTACCGCTATCTGTCATAAGTGGGAAATCACCCATAAATACTTCTGATTCTTTAATTTCTCCATTTTCTTTGTTTAAAAGACGTGCTTTTACACGAAGAGTTCCAGAATAAGTAGCATCTCTTTCTTTACACTCAGCAACACTATAGTTAGGTTTATCACTGTCAAGATGATAATCAATAAAATCCAAAACTAAGTTTCCAGTATAATCAGTTATACCAGACACATCTTTAAAAACTTCCTTTAATCCCTCATCGAGAAACCATTGATATGAATTTTTCTGCACTTCAATGAGGTTTGGCATTTCTAAGACCTCATCAATGCGAGAAAAGCTCATCCTTACGTTTTTTCCCATATGCACAGGTTTGACATTTAGCATAGGTTTACCCACTCCAATCCATCTATTTGCCACTATATAAATATGTATACACAACTTTTATCATAATCAGTCAACATAAAAAACATAAAAAAACTATTGATTTTTTGTTTAAAATATGTTATTATTAACATATTTAGGATATATGTCTCCATTATGACGCAGTGTATCATTTTACTATATATTTGTAAGATTGTCAAGCATTTTTGAGAAGGTTTTTTTGTAAATTTTCTAATATTTTTACAAGGGCAAAATAAATAAAAAGAGGGCACCACACTACATCGCGCGGTGCCTTCTTTTTCTAGTTCAAAACAAAGACTTTAACCGGTTTATGCACCTTTAATGCATAATCTATAGTAAATTTGGTTCCATGGGATTTACCATCCCAAATAGCAATAATTAAATCCGCTTCATCCACAATCAAAATGTTTCTCGCAAATGGTGCGGCTTTTTTATATAAATCGTATTGGGGTTTAAAAATAATTTTTTTAAGTTATTTCGGTCGGCATACTGTTCTGCTAAAGTATCTATACCTTTCGCTCCACCACTTATTATAGTAGTTACTCCTGAGGGGATATATTTAGAAATATCCACATTAAGCCCTCTTGAACCTACTATAGCAACTTTCATGGTATTCCCCCCATTACGAATAAGTTTACCATATATAGGGTATACTAAATTAGGGGAAATGTCAACACGATAATCTAATAGTATGATATAGTTAAAAACTATAAAGGAGTTATTTTATGTGTGATTATAACAGTTTAATCATGATAAAAGACTATGGAAAAATAGTTGTAAAGTTAGCGGAACTATTAGAGAAGAAAAATATGACTAGGAATAAACTTCGTACTTTAACGGGAATAAAATATGAAACTATCGACAGATATTATAAAGCTAAAAATATAGAAAGAATCGATGCTGATTTTATAGCGAAAGTTTGTTTTGTTCTTAACTGTAAGGTAGAAGATATTTTAGAATATAAAAATGATTAAAAGCTATAAACCTTATAACGATCAAAAATTCAAATTCACATAATAACAGCAAAATTACTGACATAAATCCAACTATCCTACCTGGCATTCACATGGGCGACGGTGCAATTATTGGCTGTAACAGTACTGTTGCTAAAAATGTGGAGCCATATACAATTGTTGTTGGAAATCCTGCAAGATTTGTAAGAAAAAGATTTGACGATGAACTTATCGATATTTTAATAAAGTTACAATGGTGGAACCTTTCTACCAATGAAATAAATAAGCTCATTCCTGTTTTGAGTTGTAGCAACTTAGATAAAGTAAAAATAGAACTAAGAAAACAGCTTGAAAATAAATTCATATAAATATAAATTATCGTCCAGTACCCCGCTTATAGTGCAGGATACTGGATTTTTATATATAAGTTAAAATATTTTTATTTCTGCAAGTTTATCGTGTAACAAAAGAACCTCTTTTAAAACACTGGCTATAGTAGGTTTATTTTTTGGTTTTATCTCTTTTTCTTATAATAATTAAAAAAAGTACCCGGATAATTCATTTTCTATTTTTAAAAGTCTATTATACTTTGCAACTCTATCACTTCTACAAGGAGCACCAGATTTTATTTGCCCACAATTAGTTGCAACTGCAAGATCTGCAATAAAGGTGTCTTCCGTTTCTCCTGAGCGATGAGACATAATCGTAGAATATCCCGCTGTTTTGGCAGCTTTGATTGTCTCTAGGGTTTCAGTTAATGTTCCAATTTGATTCGGTTTTATTAATATCGAATTTGCAACGTTTTGCTTTATACCTTGAGTTAATCGATTTACATTAGTAACAAATAAGTCGTCACCTACGAGTTGAATTTTATCTCCTAAAACCTTAGTTAGAGTTTTCCACCCCGTCCAATCTTGTTCTCCTAACCCATCCTCAAGAGAAATTATAGGGTATTTATTACATAGGTTATACCAATACTCAATAAGTTCATCTGACACAAATGTTTTCTGTTTTTTGGGCATAATATAGTGGTCATTTACCCACCATTCACTACTTGCTGCATCAATTGCAATTTTAACCTCGGAAATGTGGTATCGAGCCTTTTGTATTGCACTCAATATTAATTCAATTGCTTCTTCATCTGTTGACAAGTTTGGGGCGAATCCCCCTTCATCCCCAACTGATGTAGAAAAACCTTCACTTTTTAATATAATCCCTAGTGTATGATATATTTCACTGCACCAACGTAGCCCTTCACTAAAACTCTTTGCCCCCACGGGAACTATCATGAACTCTTGAATGTCAATATTATTGTTAGCATGAGCACCCCCATTTAAGATGTTCATCATAGGAACAGGAAGTTTACTTGCGTTAATTCCTCCTAAATATTTATAAAGAGGTATACCAAATGAATTTGACACAGCACGAGCAGAAGCTAAAGATACAGCTAAAATTGCATTTGCACCAAGCCTTTGTTTATTACTGGTTCCGTCAAGCTTAATCATAGATCTATCAATAATTTTTTGGTTCCATGTTGAAAGATTGATTAAATTTGGTGCAATAATATTATTAATATTATCAACTGCAGTTTTTACACCTTTGCCAAAAAAACGATCTGCATTTG